>NZ_KV792523.1:0-23037 GCF_001808265.1 Klebsiella sp. HMSC16A12 | reverse complement strand
ATCCGGGCAACGGGGCGCATTAAACCGTAATCCGCCCACCCCGTCAACCAAATTTCTTAAATTACTTATCGATTGCTTATCTTTGCGGCAATTCTGCGTTCAAAGGCGCGTTTTGGCTTAACTTCACTGCATGCCGTTATCGCCCTCGCGGGTTTTCCAGCCGCTGGTAATTGCGATAACGTGGCGTAGTCCGGAGATGAGATAATCGCCAATGACCTCCTCGTCCTCACGCGGCGAGCTCAGGGTAATTTCCGCATCCACGCCGTGGCGATAGGCGCCATGATGGCTGAAAATGGTGCCGATATAACACTTCCCGTTCAGCCAGACCGGAATATAGGCCACCGTCTCATAGATATAGTTAACGGCGACGCCGCTGTAGTAGTTATCCGCCTCGTCAGCGGAGGTGCCCGGCGGGATGGGGCAGATCGGCGCGTCGTTGTCGCTGGCGGGTCTGTCTTTCAGCAGGCTGCCCTGCATTACCTCCAGCGAGCGCAGCAGGTCCGCTTTATCGCCGTCGCTCAGGCTGGGGGTCAGCGGCTGGTCTTTCTCCGGGGAGCGGATGCTGTTCAGCGTATAGCGATAGCGAACCGTCACCGCGGGCGTCTGGCTGGTGGTGCTGAACGGGCGAAGCAGGTAGAGGTTATCTTCGCCAAACTGGCCGTTGTACCACAGGGCATACACCTGGCCGTTGATTTTGACCCAGTGGTTCCACTGGTTAGCCCCGCGGCCATTAATGGAAAAGAGGGCGCCGGGCACCCCGGCATCGAAATCATCACCATTATCACTGTCGCTGCCGTTGACGGCGGCAAAATCATCATCACCTCGCTTGAGCACCCCGGTGTAGCTGAAGAGCCCGGTGCCGCCCACGTAGCTGTCGATGATCAGGTCGCGTTTGCCGTCGCCGTCGAGGTCGATAAGGGTAAAGCTGACTTTGCCGTTTTCTGAATCCGCGCTAATCGAGGAGCGCAGAAACGCCTGCCACTCATCATCGCTGATATCCGGGGACGGTTTACTGGTCGTGATCAGCGTATCGTCGGCGTAAGTGAGCGTGAAGTCTGTAATATGGCCGGTTAACGGAAACTGCTCGGCGACCTTATTCAGAGACAATTCTGGATCGCTTTTTTGCGCTTTCAACACTGCGTTATACAACGTGCGCAGAGCCAGGTTATCCGCCTCTTTCTGCTGACTGGGGATCACCTGGCTGACAAAGGTCGGCAGCATCCAGGTGCCACCCGGGGTGATTTCCCGACACATACCGGTGCTGTACTTCAGGCTGGGGGTAAAGGTTTTACCATCCCAAACGCGCGTCTCGCCGGTGACGCAGTCGGCCATGCCCCGTTCTTTGTGCAAAAAGACGATAGCGCCGTCGGTGTAGCTGGAGGCCTCGGTAGTGAGCAGTCGCGGTTTGCTCAACTGGGCGTTATCGACCAGCCACAGGGCGTAACCGTCGTTATAGGGCGCTCGCCAGCAGAGCGCCTGCGCCAGAGAATGGGTTTTATCCAGCGCGGTCAGCGTGATCTGGCGATCTGCCGCCGGAATGGCCTGATTCTGCCAGTCGTCGCAGCGCTGGTTCAGCAGCGGCGTCAGGATGGGCAGCAGTTTCTGGCGCTGAAGCATACTCAACGGCACTGGCTGCGCGTTATGGAGAACCGGGGCGGCGATAATTTCCGGGGCGGGAGTGGCTGGCAAAATGGCATCGTCGCCGGCATCGCCTTTATCCAGCAGCGCATCGGCGGTGCCGGTGCGTCGCTGAAACGCATCCATTTTACCCAGCACCTCGCGGCTGCCGGCGCTGGAAAGCGGCAGGTGCTGGCCGTTAAGGGTGAATTCGATTTTGCGCTGATTCGTTAACGCCTGTAGCAGGGCGGTGGTCTGATCGCTGTCGAGGCGAAAGTGGCTGTCATCGAGAGCGTCCAGCGCGCCAAAATCCCGGTCGTCGATCAGCAGGCTGGCGGTGGAGTCGGCGGGGATATCGTGCTCGATTTGCGCAAAGGTTACCGTAGCGGTGAGGTGCTGTTCGCTGCCCGCGTTGCGGGTCAACAGCACGCTGACCTCACCCATGCGGACGCCGTAACCCGCCGCCCGGCAGGCGCCGGTATTATCGCAGGCGAGCTCCCAGTCTTTTTGTGCAAAGGAAAAACCTTGCAGGGGAGCCGCCAGCAGGGGCGTAGAGCAGAGGCCCAGCCAGGCAGCCCAGAAGAACGCGCGCATATCAATCCCTGTCAGCAATCAGTGAGGGGGAAATTATAGGCGCGACGTGGCGGTTAGGATATCAGAATCAGGTCAAGGCGCCGCCCATACGGCACTGGGCGAAGCGTAGAATATCTTCAGCCAGCCGCCGGGCGGTATCCACATCCGTCTGGCTACGTTTGACCAGCAGACGGCTCAGACAGCCCTCGACAATCAGCTCCATCTGCTTGGCGACCATTTCCGGGTCATCCACCTCCAGCTGAGTCAGCAGCTCGTGAGTGTAGGCCAGCGAAGCCTGCTTCTGCTGTTCCGCCAGCTGGTGAATGGGGTGCTGAGGATCCGGGTAGAAGGTGCAGGCGGCGATAAACAGGCAGCCCGGGTACCGCTGGTTGCTTACGCAGGTGGTGAGTGCGGCATAGCGTGCCAGCAGCTTTTGCTCTGCGCTTAAGGTCTCGTCCAGCAGGAGCTGACGACGCCAGGCATCCACCTGCTGGCTCAGATAGCGAAGCGCGTCGTACAGCAGCGCTTCGCGGTCAGGCCAGAAGCGTTTCAGGTCGCTCGTCGGGCAGGACACGCGCTCAGCGACCATCTCCAGCGACGTGTTGGCGATACCTTCAATTTCAAGAATCTTAATGGCTTCTGCCAGGACGTCTTCACGTAGCACGGTGTTCTCCTCCATCTTTCCTCCTAAAGTGTCGCTCACGCTTGCCAATCGCGCAAATGGGCGCTGAATGCCGCGGCATCCATAAAGCCGGTGACTCGCCGCTCAGGCTGTTCCTGACCCTCAGCGTTGAAGAACAGGATCGTCGGCAGACCCAGCACCTGCAGGTGTTTCAGCAGCGCGACGTCTTGCGGGCTGTTCTTCGTCACATCAACCTGTAATAACACGGTGCCTTTCAGCGCCTGCTGCACGTCAGGTGAACTAAAGGTGTATTTTTCAAACTCTTTGCAGGCCACGCACCAGTCGGCGTAAAGATCGAGCATCACCGGTTGACCTTTCGCCTGCGCCAGCGCCTGGTCAAGCTCGGCCACCGAGCTGACGCGGGTGAAAGCCAGGTGCGCCTGCTGCTCGACCGCCGGGGCGCCAAACGCCCAGTCCTGCAGAGGCCGCGCGCTGACCAGCGCGGCGGCAAGCAGAATGATCTGTACCAGCCGCATCCACGGCCGGGTAGCGCCCAGCGAGGTGATAAACGCCCAGCTGAAGAAGGCGACACCGAGCATTGACCACAGCCGTAACCCCCACTGGTCGCCGAGTATGCGTTCCAGCAGGAAGACGGGCAGGGCAAGGATCACAAACCCGAAGGCGGTTTTCACATGGCTCATCCACGGGCCGCTTTTCGGCAGCAGGCGATTGCCAAACACGGTCACAAGGATCAACGGCAGACCCATGCCCAGCGCGTAAAGGTACAGCGTGCCGCCGCCCAGCCACAGATTACCGCTCTGGGCGATATACAACAGAATGGCGCTTAGCGGCGCGGTAGTGCAGGGGGAGCAGATCAGCCCGGCAATAGCGCCCATCGCAAAGACCCCGCCGGGCGAGCCGCCCTGGCGCTTATTGCTGAGCAGCGTCAGCCGGGTCTGCAGCGACGACGGCAGCTGCAGCGTGAACAGGCCGAACATGGAGAGCGCCAGCAGTATAAACACCGCCGACAGGCCGACCAGGACATATGGGTGCTGCAGGGCCGCCTGGAACTGCAGCCCGGCGGCGGCTACCACCAGCCCCAGCGCGGTGTAGGTTAAGGCCATCCCCTGGACGTAAATAAAGGCCAGCAACAGGGCGCGCGCGGTGGAAAGCCGCTGCTTTCCGCCCAGCACGATGCCCGAAATCAGCGGGTACATCGGCAGCACGCAGGGGGTGAAGGCGATACCAATGCCAATCAGCAGCGCCCACAGGGCGGTGAAGGGCAGACGAGCGGGGACGTCTGCTGGCGGCGCCATGGCAGGCGCCTGCGGCACGGCGTTCTCCTCCATCGGGCGCGGTTCAACCGGCAGCGGCGGATTGAAGGCCGGGCGATGGTTCAGCGACGACACGGGCGCGGCGGCGGTTGGCTGAGCGTCGTTTGAGGCCGCCCGCACGGCGCTCAGCGGGATCACTTTAGTCTCCGGCGGATAACAGAATCCGGCATCGGCGCAGCCCTGCCAGGTGACGGTGAGAGTAGCCTCTTTGTCCGCCTCCTTCACCGTCACCGGCACGGTCAGGCGTTGGCGAAAGATCTCGCTTTTGCCGTAAAACTCATCTTCATGCCACTCTCCCGCCGGCAGCGCCGGTTCGTCGATCGTCGCCCCGGCGGCGCTGAAGGTAAACTGTTGACGATAAAGATAATAACCATCCTTGATTTGCCAGCTCAGGTTGACGTCATGCTGTTGCTGCTGAAAGTCAAAGGCGAAAGCTTGATCAGCAGGCACGAAGTTCGAGCGCCCCGGCGCGTCGAATAACCCGGCGGTGGCTGATGTGCTGCACAGCAGCAGGATCAGCGTAATGATGCGGTAAGCCATGAGAGGTAATCGTTGTCTCCATGCGTGACGGGTAGAACCAGCAGTTCTGGGGTTTGATACGGGTGGTGTGACTTCAGGCAGTCCAGCAGCGCCTGCTGATGGGCAAGGTCAGTTTTGAGTAGCATCTGAACTTCATACTCCTGCTCGAGTTTCCCTTCCCAGTAATACAGAGAGGTGGCCCCCGGCAGCAGCGTGGCGCAGGCTGCCACCTTTTCCGCCAGCGCTTTTGCCGCCAGATCCTGGGCGGTCGCTTCGTCCGGCGCGGTACAGAGCACAACAACAGCATCAGGCGTAGTCATCATGAACCTCGTATCAGCGAAAAGAGGCACTATAACACGCAAGATGCGGGGATATTAGCGTAACGAGCGGGGAAAGTGAGGGCAACGGAAGGCGGGCCCGTAGTGGACCCGCAGCCAGCGGTATTTACAGCATAATCCCGCCAAAGATAAAGCCGAGGATCACGCACAGCGTGATAGCGATAACGCCGGGGATCAGGAAGGCGTGGTTAAAGACATATTTACCAATGCGGGTTGAGCCGGTGTCGTCCATCTCTACCGCCGCCAGCAGGGTTGGGTAGGTCGGTAGAACGAACAGCGCCGAGACCGCGGCAAACGAGGCGATAGCCGTCAGCGGGCTGACGCCCAGCAGCAGCGCGGCAGGCATCAACGCCTTGGTAGTGGCTGCCTGCGAGTAGAGCAGCGTGGCGGCGAAAAACAGTACCACCGCCAGCAGCCATGGGTAATTGTGCAGCAGATCGCCGGCCACGGCCTGGATGTCGCTGATATGCGCTTTAACGAAGGTATCTCCCAGCCAGGCGACGCCGAGGACGCAGACGCAGGCGCTCATCCCGGACTTAAAGGTGCTGGCGTTGAGCACTTCGCCGGTGTCGATTTTACAGGTGATGCTAATCAGGGTGGCGATGGTCAGCATAAATACCACGATCGCCTCGTTACGCGGCAGCACCGGGTTCTTAATCAGGCCGACGGTATCGCTGATGGCCGTGGCGTAGAACATCACCGCCACGATGCCGATCAAAAACAGCAGAACGGAACGTTTGGCGTGCGGCTGCAGCTCAAATACCTGGCTGCCGCGCAGTCTGACTTCCCCCTTGGCCAGCCGCTCCTGGTAAACCGGATCGTCTTTCAGTTCGCAGCCGAGGAAGTTGCAGACGATAGCGGTGAGCATCACCGCCAGCAGCGTGACCGGAATACAGATGGCCAGCAGCGTCAAATAGCTAACGCCCAGCGGTTCAAGGATACCTGCGAAAAAGACCACTGCGGCGGAAATGGGCGAGGCGGTGATCGCTATCTGGGAGGCCACCACCGCAATCGACAGTGGACGAGACGGACGAATGCCTTGCTCTTTGGCAACTTCGGTGATCACCGGCAGCGTGGAGAAGGCGGTATGGCCGGTGCCAGCGAGCACGGTCATAAACCAGGTCACCAGCGGGGCAAGGAAGGTAATGTACTTCGGGTGGCGGCGCAGCATCCGTTCGGCGAGGCTGACCAGGTAATCCATCCCGCCGGCGACCTGCATGGCGGCGATAGCGGCAATCACCGCCATAATGATTTCAATAACGTCGAAGGGGATCGCACCCGGTTTAATTTGAAAAATAAGCGTCAGGACAAGGACGCCAAGGCCACCGGCAAAGCCGATACCGATGCCGCCGAGCCGGGCGCCGAGATAAATCGCCAGCAGGACAATAACCAGTTCTGCACCAAACATATATGCCTTCCTTGTTTTTTAACAAGTTGATATTGAATTGTTGTATTTTAGTAAAACCAAAAAGCAAAAAAGGCATGTCATCGCTGACATGCCTTTGAATGACTAACCTGAAAGATTACTGTTCGCTTTCATCGGTATAACGCTTTGCTTTATAAGCGGGATGCATCAGGTTTTGCGCAGAGAAAATATCATCCAACTCCGCCGCCGTCAGCAGTCCGCGCTCCAGCACCACTTCCCGTACGCTCTTGCCGGTTTCGGCACAGATCTTGCCGACGATATCGCCATTGTGGTGGCCGATAAACGGGTTGAGGTAGGTAACGATGCCGATGGAGTTGTAGACGTAGCCTTCACATACCGCTTTATTGGCGGTGATGCCGTTAACGCATTTCTCCAGCAGGTTGTAGCAGGCGTTGGTCAGGATATGAATCGACTCGAACATCGCCTGGCCGATCACCGGCTCCATCACGTTCAACTGCAGCTGACCGGCTTCGGAGGCCATGGTCACAGTGGTATCGTTGCCGATAACTTTGAAGCAGACCTGGTTGACCACCTCCGGCACCACCGGGTTAACCTTCGCCGGCATGATTGAAGAGCCAGCCTGCAGCTCAGGCAGGTTGATTTCGTTGAGGCCCGCGCGCGGACCGGAAGAGAGCAGGCGCAGGTCGTTACAGATCTTGGACAGTTTCACCGCCAGGCGTTTCAGCGAGCTGTGAACCATAACGTACGCCCCGCAGTCCGAGGTGGCTTCAATCAGATCTTCCGCCGGGACGACCGGTAAGTTGCTTACTTCAGCCAGCTTCTGCACCGCCAGCTGTTGATAGCCGTCCGGGGTGTTGAGGCGAGTACCAATGGCGGTGGCGCCGAGGTTCACCTCCAGCAGCAGCTCCGCAGTGCGCAGAATGCTTTTGGTCTCTTCATTAAGCAGCACATTGAAGGCATGGAACTCCTGGCCGAGGGTCATCGGCACCGCGTCCTGCAGCTGGGTGCGGCCCATTTTGAGGATGTCCTGGAACTCCACGGCTTTCGCCTGGAAGCCTTCGCCCAGCTGTTTAATCGCATCGATTAACTTAAGGATGGAGGCATACACCGCAATGCGGAACCCGGTGGGGTAAGCATCGTTGGTGGACTGGCATTTGTTGACGTGATCGTTTGGGTTCAGGTACTGGTATTCGCCTTTCTGGTGGCCCATCAGCTCAAGGCCAATGTTCGCCAGGACTTCGTTGGTGTTCATGTTTACGGAGGTACCGGCCCCGCCCTGGAAGACATCGACCGGGAACTGGTCCATGCATTTGCCGTTATTCAGGACTTCGTCACAGGCGGCGATAATCGCATTTGCCGCGCTTTTGGGAATGGTCTGCAGCTCCTTGTTCGCCAGCGCGGCGGCTTTCTTCACCATGACCATGCCGCGCACGAATTCTGGTATGTCGCTGATTTTGCTGTTGCTAATGTAGAAGTTTTCAATCGCTCGCAGAGTATGAACGCCGTAGTAAGCGTCCGCGGGAACTTCCCTGGTGCCCAACAGATCTTCTTCGATACGAATGTTGTTTAACATGTGAACCTTCTTTTCAAGCTGCCAATGAATTCACCAAACACACAGAATATCCAGTATTCAGTATATTTTCTGGCCGACGATTATTTCCTTAACCGGCCCGGTGCCCAAGATCATATGCTGATGATAGCGAATATCAGTAAGCTTGATCACTTATTACATTGCGGGTATGAGAAGATTTATTAATCTGTGAAATGGGTCACCGCTTTCTTATTCCTGAGAAAAATAAGCCTTTCCGCTGATTGAAAAGCCGCTCAGCATCCCCATGTTAGTGGGATGCGATCAGCAAATTGATGATTACGGGCGCTGAACGCAGCGCCCGTTGATGAAGGAGACGCCGGTGCGTTGGATTCCGTTTATTGCCTTTTTTCTTTACGTTTACATTGAGATATCGATCTTTATCCAGGTTGCGCACGTGCTGGGCGTCTTTATGACCCTGATCCTGGTGATCTTTAGCTCGGTGGTAGGGATGTCGCTGGTGCGTAACCAGGGCTTCAAAAACTTCCTGCTGATGCAGCAGAAGATGGCCGCGGGCGAGAGCCCGGCGGCGGAGATGATCAAGAGCGTATCGCTGATTATCGCTGGTCTGCTGCTGTTGCTCCCGGGGTTCTTTACCGACTTCCTCGGCCTGCTGCTATTGCTGCCGCCGGTGCAAAAGCATTTGACGATGAAGCTGATGCCGCACCTGCGCTTCAGCCGGATGCCGGGCGGCGGCTTTAGCGCCGGTACTGGCGGCGGAGAGACCTTCGAAGGGGAATTCCAGCGCAAAGATGAGCAGCGCGACCGTCTGGACCATAAGGACGATCGCCGCGATTAACATCCCCCCGGCCCGGTCAGCAGATGCGACCGGGCCGCTTTCTTTGCAGGCCTACACGCTTCCCGTCGCCAGCTTGCGCCTGGGTAAAAACAGCCACAGCCCCGCCAGCATCACCAGCGCGTACAGGCTTTTCCAGCCGACCATCGCCAGCAGCAGCAGACAGAGAATGCTGCCCACCACCGCCAATAGCCGATAGCGACCGCGCAGCAAACGACAACCCGCCAGCATGCACAGCAGATAGATCATGATGAAAATGCCATTGGCGTAAACGATCAGCGCGTCCAGATTGATATCGAGCAGATAGATGCCAAGGGTGCTAACTACGCAGGATCCCAGCACGGCGTTGAGGGCGTTGCGCGGGATCTGCCGTGGCGACAGCCTTGCGAGGTAGCTGTGTGGCTTATGCTGCGCTTGCGACCAGACCAGGCGGGCAAAGCTTTGAATATAGATGTTGAGGCTGGCGAAACAGGCGAGATAGCCGATGACGCAGGCTACCCACAGCGCTTCGACGCCGAACAGACGGACCACGATATTCGGTAATGACGCCGCCGCCGCCATCTCCTCGCCAAAGGCGTGGAAGTGCAGCACCAGCACGGTGCAGGCCCAGTAGACCGAGCCGGCAAGCAGCAGGCCTATCATCAGCGCCCTGGGGAAATCACGCTCGGGATGTTTAAACTCCGAGGCGAGATGCGCGAAGGCTTCCAGACCGACAAAGCACCAGAACATCACCGACAGCGCCGAAAAGAGCTGCCCGCGGTCAATCTCCGCCGGGGCCGGGAAGGGGATCTGCGCCGGGCTTATCCCGCCGCGCCACCAGACTACGACGATCAGCGCCACAATCAGTACGGCAACCAACGTCTGCAGGTTGGCGCTGGAGCTGGCGCCACGCGAACCGACCCACCAGACGATGGCCAGGGTGCCCAGCTCCGCCAGCAGCAGCTGCGCATCATGCCAGCCGAACAGCGCCTGGCCAAAACCGGTGGCGATGTGCAGGGCGGCGGGGAGTCCGACCGGGATAACCGATAAAAACAGCCAGCCGGTGACGCTGGCCAGACGTGGCCCAAAGGCCATATCGACAAAATGGGCCACGCCGCCCGCGCTGGGAAAATGGCGGCCCAGCAGGGCGAAGACGATGGCAATCGGGAAAACAAGGAGAATGAGCAGCGGCCATGCCCACAGGCTGTTATCGCCAGCGACCAGCGCCGCCAGCGCCGGGACGGCGAAGACGCCGGTACCCAGCAATGAGGTGGAAAGCAACCCAACTCCCTGTCCCAGCCCTAACCCCTGTTTTAAACCACTCATGATTCAATCCTGCGCCAGTGAAAAAAAAGAGAGTATCACAATCGCTTTTCCTTATGACCGATTGCCTGACATGGCCGCTTTTTGTGCGCCAGCGCAAAGGTAAAAATTTTTTTTAATTTTGCCCTTGAAGCCGGAAATGGCCATCCCCATCTCTCTCTGCACTAGCCGGTAAACCGCGTTCGGCCCGGCGTCACCCATAACTGATAATGACTTTCTCGAAGGAGAGCTATCAATGAGTATTCGTCCGTTACATGATCGTGTGATCGTCAAACGTAAAGAAGTTGAAACCAAATCTGCGGGCGGCATCGTTCTGACCGGTTCTGCAGCAGCTAAGTCAACTCGTGGCGAAATCATCGCTGTCGGTAAAGGCCGCATCCTGGAAAACGGGACCGTGCAGCCGCTGGACGTTAAAGTTGGTGACATCGTGATTTTCAACGATGGCTACGGCGTGAAGACTGAAAAGATCGACAACGAAGAAGTACTGATCATGTCCGAAAGCGACATCCTGGCAATTGTTGAAGCTTAATTCGCACGACCCTGAACGAATTTGAGGAATAAAAGAAATGGCAGCAAAAGACGTAAAATTCGGTAACGACGCTCGTGTAAAAATGCTGCGCGGCGTAAACGTACTGGCAGATGCAGTTAAAGTGACCCTGGGCCCGAAAGGCCGTAACGTGGTTCTGGACAAATCCTTCGGCGCGCCGACCATCACCAAAGATGGTGTTTCCGTTGCACGTGAAATCGAACTGGAAGACAAGTTCGAAAACATGGGCGCGCAGATGGTGAAAGAAGTTGCCTCTAAAGCGAACGACGCAGCAGGCGACGGTACCACCACCGCAACCGTACTGGCTCAGGCTATCGTGAACGAAGGCCTGAAAGCTGTTGCTGCAGGCATGAACCCGATGGATCTGAAACGCGGTATCGACAAAGCGGTACTGGCTGCAGTAGAAGAACTGAAAGCGCTGTCCGTTCCGTGCTCTGACTCCAAAGCTATCGCTCAGGTAGGTACCATCTCCGCTAACTCCGACGAAACCGTCGGTAAACTGATCGCGGAAGCGATGGATAAAGTTGGTAAAGAAGGCGTGATCACCGTTGAAGACGGTACCGGTCTGGAAGACGAACTGGACGTAGTTGAAGGTATGCAGTTCGACCGCGGCTACCTGTCTCCGTACTTCATCAACAAGCCGGACACCGGTGCCGTTGAGCTGGAAAGCCCGTTCATCCTGCTGGCTGACAAAAAAATCTCCAACATCCGCGAAATGCTGCCGGTTCTGGAAGCCGTAGCGAAAGCTGGCAAACCGCTGGTCATCATCGCTGAAGACGTTGAAGGCGAAGCGCTGGCGACCCTGGTGGTTAACACCATGCGCGGCATCGTTAAAGTGGCTGCGGTGAAAGCACCGGGCTTTGGCGACCGTCGTAAAGCTATGCTGCAGGACATCGCTACTCTGACTGGCGGTACCGTTATCTCTGAAGAGATCGGTATGGAGCTGGAAAAAGCGACTCTGGAAGACCTGGGCCAGGCGAAACGCGTGGTTATCAACAAAGACACCACCACCATCATCGATGGCGTTGGCGAAGAATCCGCAATCCAGGGCCGCGTAGCTCAGATCCGTAAGCAGATCGAAGAAGCGACCTCCGACTACGATCGTGAAAAACTGCAGGAACGTGTCGCTAAACTGGCTGGCGGCGTAGCAGTAATCAAAGTCGGTGCGGCTACCGAAGTTGAAATGAAAGAGAAAAAAGCACGCGTCGACGACGCCCTACACGCAACCCGTGCTGCGGTTGAAGAAGGCGTAGTGGCTGGCGGCGGCGTAGCGCTGGTTCGCGTTGCGGCGAAACTCGCTGGCCTGACCGGTCAGAACGAAGATCAAAACGTCGGTATCAAAGTTGCGCTGCGCGCAATGGAAGCACCGCTGCGTCAGATCGTTTCCAACGCCGGTGAAGAGCCGTCTGTTGTGGCAAACAACGTGAAAGCAGGCGACGGTAACTACGGTTACAACGCAGCAACTGAAGAATACGGCAACATGATCGACTTCGGTATCCTGGACCCAACCAAAGTCACCCGTTCTGCACTGCAGTACGCGGCTTCCGTGGCTGGCCTGATGATCACCACCGAGTGCATGGTGACCGACCTGCCGAAAGGCGACGCGCCTGACTTAGGTGCTGCTGGCGGCATGGGCGGCATGGGCGGTATGGGCGGCATGATGTAATCGTGCGCTCTACGGCATAAAAAAGCAGAAACCCCTGGCCAGCAATGGCTGGGGGTTTTTTATATAGATCTCATCCCCTTCAAAAGATTGTAATACTGTCAGGCACTATGACAATCTTCGACTTTCAGAAGGAGGCAATGGTGTAAACTATTTTTGGTTGAGAGAATACTTTGTCAAGTTGCAGATAGGGAATCATACAGATGATGTGTGAAGTATTGTGTGAAAACAGACCATACATATATCCCATAAAAGATAATGCAACTGCAGTCAACTTTCTTCATACAATCTGTAGCAGATGCTAATTATGAGTAAAGACCTCTTCATGAAAACATTCATGTAGGTTAGGTCCACCTGATATTAGTCGCGTAGTTCATTAATAAAACATTTATTAACTAACTCATGCGTAGAATATCCGGGTGATGACCTGGAAGTCGTGGAATCACCATCCTCTTAGTGTGCTGTTTGCATTTTATTACCAGAGCATAACATGATACGTGGTTATGGTCGGTCCTGACTGCAACGAAAAGCCGTATCGATACACTAAAAGCAGAAGTACCTAAAAAAATAAATATTAGCGATTAACTGCCAGACCAGTGTTACGAACGCACCTACAGGTATCAGTTGCATGACAAAAAGGTTATAGATTATAAACCCGTAGCCTAAAAGGCCCACGAGGTGATACGACATATTAATTTTCAGATGACTTATAGTCGTCAGAGCCAGCTTCCAATGGAATCTAAGAGACATCATTGCCGCTAACGTTTGAATAAAATCCCCTCGGGATTAAATGGTTTGTAGTAAATCTGTTGGATAAAATTCTAAATTTAGCTTTAGAAAACTATGTTGACTATTAGTTCATCGAAAACAAATATATCGATAGTATGTTGATGTTGTAAGGGGAAAATTATTATTTCAATTAATAGCGAGGAAAAATATCAAAATTCACTTTATTTTTATGTGATTATTTAAAAAGGCCACCCCCACAGGAGGCGGCCTGTTTTACAAATTCGAATTAATAAATGCCATGCGAACCAGAAGAGAAAGAATCCCACATCTTAGTAGCTTCAGCACTTGCTGCATCCCAGCCATACATCAAACCAGAAATTGCACCGGTAATGGCTCCAGCAATAAGACCATAAAGCCCACCAATTGCCATACCCAGCGTACCCACACCAAACAGGCCGCCGTTATCACTACCATGCGTTCCACCAATAGTACTTCCCAGTGCTGCAGCTGCAGAACCAAGCAGGAGGGCCGATGCAACGGCCTCTGCTGAGTTAGATAAGATACTGGTTAAAGCTGAACTAAAAGAGGAAAAATCCCAGCTGTAAGCGCCTGCGATAGATTCCATTTCGTTGATAGTTAACTCTTTCATTTTATTTCCTTGAGTAGTTAGTGTATTACATTCATTATTTTATTGATTCCAGCTATTATTCTAAAAAATTAGAAAATAAATTGATACCGCATATTAGATATTATATTCGAATAATCGAATACACACTTTCGTACCAATTAGTGGAAGCAGTTACATCTTATTCATTACTTTTTCTTTTTCAATAGCTATTTTACTGTTTTAGAAATAATTCATCAATTCATCAATTCATCAATTCATCAGTTTATATTCAATGATAGATAACCAGGTAGTAATTAGTACTGGTTGATTACAAACGTCATTGCTGCATTAGCAGTGCCTGCTTTTACAGTCCCTGTACGCTTGTAGTGCGCAATTAATGGAATCTCAATTGATGATTCACTTGCCGTATGATATTTCTTTTCACTGGAAAAAACGAGTTTCGAACGATCGGCAGCATTTAAAATCTCAATGGCGATACCTGATGCAGCATCAGCATTACTAGTATCTAAATTTAACATTCCATTACCGGTGCTGCCGGTAGAAGGTTCAAATGAGACATAAACGGGAATGTTATCTTCTTGGCATTTTAATTTAACTGAAAAGTTCACATCAGGCGATGTACTGCCGATAGAGGTAAAAGATGATGCCAGTGGTTTCCCCAGTTGAATATTCTGTATCCTGGAGTTCGGTTCAGCTACGCAACTTTTGGTTATCCAGGCCACCTTGGTCTTTATAGATATCTTGGCAACAACCCAGGAATCTAACTTGAACTGAGCTGCTAAGCCAGTGTAACTTGTGCCAGTTCCAATTTTTCCTGTTTTGATAAACTGGATTTGTGTCTTTTTATCTGTGCTCCAGTAGTAGAGTGCACCAGAATCCATACTGGTTTCATAGGGAACAGCTTTTGCAGATTGTTCCAGATCTCTTATTTGGATGCCGATGCCGTCTATGCCGGAGGCATAGATATTGCCATAAGCGTTAGTACCCACTAATGTTTGAAAAGAACCAAGCATTTGAGAGGAATATTTTCCCCTTGCTGTATTTAATGGACAAGTCAGTTTAGGACCTGAAGTATCAACCCTCGCCGTATACAAAACAGTTCCAACATCCACATCAGGATCAATAGGCATAGATGCTAGATTCAACTCATAAGTTTTTCCATCAATAACCACGCACCCGCTGGCGGCGAAAATGCTTGGGCTATAAATTGCAGCAAAAGCAGTACTAATGGCCAGGAAGTAATTACGCATAAATGAAGTCCTTTTGCTTTAATTAGCGGCAGATAAACTGGCCCTGTTTGATACCATTGACCTTTTCAGACCCAGGGAACTGATAATTTACCGTACACTGTTTAGATATACTATTTCCCCATTTGACAAGCAGTACTCCCGTTGTCGGTAACCCAGCCAGATAAACTTGACCATTGTCGCTAACGATCCCGCTGTTATTATTCGTCGAATTTTCGGAAGCAAGATTTACCATTGCACCAAAAGGTATAAACTTATTATGTGTATCCACTAGCTGCAGCAGCGCGCGTATCCCTTTTTTCCCTGAATATTCTGCTCGTACGATCGCACCTCGGGTTGGGACAACGGTGGCTACCGTAGTGTCAAGGTCAACATCATTAGGCATCGTTTCAGTATCTAGTACCACATCATTTCTACGATACATTGTAATATTAGGTACGATAGCGTAGCCACGATAGTCAGTTTTTACGCCGGTGTTACCCACTACTCGAGTACCATTAACACCAGGGGCTTTAACGAGATCACTGGTATCGCTGAATGATTGCCCTGCGGTGATACCATCACGATGAGCGACAATTCCACCGTTTATACCATAATTAAGGCGCTGCCAGTTATGATCATAATTATAACTACCAAAAATCTCTCCATAGGTGCCTTTATAATCAACACCAGCGGTTCCGCTACTATAATCGCGATTATCGTATTGTTGCTGAAGGTTCCAGCTTAAATTATTATCGGCCAATGCAAGACCTGAAAGCCCAACACTGTTGCTTGTCGAACCAGGATCGCTGGTATTTAAACCATAAGTAGCCCAGGTGTTAGGCATCCAGAAATTCAATGGCACATTGATATTGAACGAAAAGATATTATCAGTAGAATAGTTTCTACCGTAACCCTCATAGTCAGTTGAGGAGCGGGAGTGGGAATAGTTTAAATTATATGTAATACCGCTCCAGCTATTGCTGTAACCTACGTTAAGTGAGTTATTCCTGCGACGCTGATTCCAGTAATCCTCCATTACTCCGCCGATGTTAAAATAGCCTAACTTATCACCGAGGCTTTGACTTACGGTAATTTCAGTTCTATTTTTAACGCGATCGTTGTAGTAGTATTTATAGTCATCACGATATGTTTCAAGAACATCTGAAAGGGTGTTAAAGCCGCTCGTTGAGTAACGATAGCCTGCAATAGCTATATTTGTGCCTATATCGTTCAGGTTTTTGCTGTAGCGTATACGCACGGATTGACCCGATATCTTATCTTGATCTTGCTTCGTCGACCAGGCCTGTGTTACGTCTAAAGAAACAGCGCCAAGTACGCCCAGGTTGTTACCGACGCCAATGGCCACTGATTGATATTTCGAAGCAGCCTGGAATCCCCCGTATAGGGTGGTGTTGTATGGTAAACCATAGCTGGCCGTTGCTTGTGAAAACGGAGTATAATCAACGCTACCGTCGGAGGAGCGGTATTGGCCGGATGTAATGCTGTATTTTAGGCTACCTTCACGACGTAATACTGGAAGTGAAACATAAGCTACAACAAAATTTTGTTGAGTGCCGTCAGCTTCTTCGATCGTGACATTGAGGTCCCCATTGCCACCTGTCGAATACAGATCAGTGATCTCAAAGGCCCCTGGAGGAACGAAAGATTGATAAATAACATATCCACTTTGTTTAATAATAACTTTTGCGTTACTTTTCGCAATTCCTCGAACTACAGGTGCATATCCCTGGATACTTTCCGCATCCATGTAATCGTCTGAGTTTAATTGCGCACCACGATATGGCACACTATCAAAAATATCAGCATCCGAAGTGCTTTCACCCAATGTCAACATGCTTTTCAGTGAAATAATATTTCGTTCAGCATAGGTATAGATAGTATCCCATTTACCATTGCTATCATTATCATAACTATCTTTATTCCACGTAGTGTAGTTTTTAATACGCCATGGCCCGATATTTAAGCCTGGTAGTAAATTGACACTATGGTTCTCTTGATCTGATAATCCGTTATCTCGTGCGTAGCTACTGGTTCCATTATATCTATAATTTAAATAGAACGCGTTAATACCATTGTCAAATTCATCAGGTGAAACATACCCACGAACCGTCGAGGATACTGCGGCCTGCGGAACACTCAACTCAAGTTTCTGTAAGTTAAAGTTAAAATCAACAGAGGCTTCTGGAATGGAACTGATAATGACGCAACCATTAGCGTTTGTTTTTAATGAAGAGATTGCTTTTACCTTAATACCATAACCACTTAATTCCTCTGTTGATAAGCATGGGTATAGTTTAAGCTCTTCTCCCGCCTCGTTAAGATAGCTTGCTTTTTGTTCTGCCGTAGAAAAAAATCGACGTCTTTGGTATCGACAACGGTACCATTGATGATGATGTCAACCCGATATTTCCCAGGGGCCTGAGAATTTGCTACCTCAAAAGCCGAAAGGTCCGGACTCACGTCTGAACCGTTTAGATCGGTAAGAAATGCTGGGTTAAAAAATTCTCTTGCATATAGCTCGGAAGATATGGTTAACACACCGATACTTATAAGAGCTAAACAGCATGGAGATAATTTGAATTTTGTAATCATTACCTCGTCCTTGGGTTTTGTATAATTATATTTTATGCATCAAGCTCAACTATAAACTGCTTTGATAAAGGTCGCTTTGGCCGCCCATATCGTTGATGATTTTCCATTCTACTTTTCCACCATTGGTTGACGGTAACGCGTAACTAGCAGAGGAAAACGGTGCTACAAAGTTTTTATCTTTCATTATTAGCGACTGACCGTTCACCTTAATAAACATAAAGTTGATGTAGAAAGGAGAAGGGTTTTTGACGATGACTTGGTTACCGCTTCGTGACCAGGACAGTTCTTTAGCATGGTTTACGGGCACGTCGTCGCTCAAGCTTTTCGGACGAAAAATGAGTTTAAGTTTGGTACGAACCGCAATTTGTAATGTATTACGATCGGCCTCTGTTGAACTAGCAGGAATTGAGGTTGTATTAAAAAAGAAAAGTGACTCTCGGTCGGTTGGTAACTGACCGTCAAGCTTAAAAATTCTGACTACGTTTTTTTGCTTACCCTCTAGGCGAAAAAGTGGCGGGGTAAGCAAAAAATGAGTGCCGACATTTTTATCATTCTCGATCCATGACTTTATCAAATAAGGCGTTATATCCTGGTTATCAAGAGAAACACTTACTTCCTTTTTGCCTTCAGCATAAATTATGCGAGTCGTTCCGACCTGTACTCCCGCGTAGCATGCAAAAGAGGCAGAAAGGAGAAGTATAATAGATAGCAATGAATTTAAGATTCGCATAAAGCACCGTCAATAAAAATGCCTCTCATCGAGATGAGAGGCATTGATAATTAGTAAGTTACCAGCAGAGTTGCGACGCCATTTGCAGTACCAGCGTCAACAGTGCCTTCAACCTGCGCATAAGTTGCTTTAAATGCAACATCTGCTGCGCCAGCTGTCAGCGGAATTGCTGCAGATTTCTCACCCAGCTTCAGATGATTGTTGTTGGAATCCATCAGCTTGATTGCAACACCTTTCGCAACACCAGTGTTACCGTAACCAGTCAGTTTCAGATAGTCATTCAGACCATTGTAATAGTCACCGTCGAAAGTCACATAAGCGTCGGTTTTAGTGGTAGGGCAACCTGACAGGGAAATAGTGATTGCTGCCAGACCAGAACCGTTACCGGCAGTCGAACCGACGCCAGAAAATGCTGATTTTGGTACAGAGCCGAGAGTAACCTGACCGGTAGAAGAACCAGTATTTTGTACATCGACAGTACATGCGCCATCAGTAATGTCACCAATAAAATTAACGGTGCCATCGTTAGCGCTAGCATTGAATGCTACCAGGCCGCTTGCGGCGATCAGTGCTGCGATAATACGTTTATTCATTTGAAAATTCCTTGTTTCATTTCTAGATAATAGTTTTAAAAACCAGTTAACTTCTAAAGCGCAGGAGTTTTAAGCATACTTACACAACACACTTATTTTCCCTTTGCCTGCAGTGGACCTTCGCGTTGGTAAGAGTTCCACAGCGCAACGAAAATAATGCACAATGGGCTAAGTCACGTAATGAATTTGATGTGACTTTTACTATGTGAGAGTGTGAAATTTATCGAATCTATTTGTTCATAGAACACAATGCTTTGATTTATTATTGATGAGGTGATTTTAATTTGTTTGCATCATTTTAATGATGTATCTTTATTCGCTTAAGAAAGCATAAAATATTATAGTCATGAACATTAAATAACAAAGATTATGTGAGTTCTCAATATTTGGTGTTTTGGAAAAATTCAAAATGCCAAGTTTTAGAAAAAACAATATGTTTTACAGTGGGTTATAGCACGAAAAGTATGCCAGGTATCAAGCGATATCGCCTAACTTTACGCGCAGGGGGCTGCCATACACCGCGACAGGTGTCCGGAAGGCACACACCACACTTTTCGATGGATTAATAATTTCAATTTGATCATCTTTTTAGTATAAGTTGTAGATGTGAGGCTAGTGTGCCCAACTAAATGATTATGGGGAGCAACATGCAGGTGAAATATTTTGCAGTGATAATTGGGGCTTCGCTACTGCTGGCAGGGTGCAGTTCGAGCAGTGATTTGACCGCTGGGGGGGAGGCGGTACGTTTCGTGCAGGATAAACCAGGAGCTGAATGCCAGTTGTTAGGCACCGCGACGGGTAAACAAAGCAACTGGCTCTCAGGGCAAAATGGTGATGAGGGGGGCTCAATGCGGAGGGCTGCAAATGCGCTGCGAAATCACGCTGCCGAGATGGGGGGGAACGTGATTTATGGAGTGAGTAGTCCAACACAAGGGCTACTTTCCAGTTTTGTACCGACAGACAGTGAGATGAATGGTCAGGTTTATAAGTGTCCGAACTGATCGTTTTGATAAGGCTCTCCTTCTTAGAAGGAGAGCCTTATCCTTAAAAATCTAGTTTTGCTTGTTCTTCAAGAAAAAAAGCCTTTAAAGGTTGCAAGCAGGCATCTAAAGTGTCCATGTTATCTGATGATGGTATAACTTTACTGAATATCTGACATAATGGATATTTTTCCTGCGTTGATTTTAATTTAGGAAATCTTTCGTTGATGCGAATAGCAATGCCATTTTCTAATTCAGAGGGATGGGGTGCATTTGTTTTAATAACGGCTCCGGAGAGAATTTGTTTCCCTTTCTCTGTTTCATAGCAATAAAGAATAGCCAGATGATGAGAAAATAAACCTCTCTTCCAGCTTTCATGATCAAACTGCTCGTAGCTGAAACGTGAATTTTCTATGATTTCTACGGCATATAGCATTAAAAAATCAGTTGTAGACTCTAAAACGGATATAAATTCCTCAGTTCCAGCATGTAAAAAGGCCTGACGTATTGCCAATAGCATTAACTCTGCCTGCATATCATCAATTTTGATAATATCAATTTGTTCAGATTGAAGCATGGCTATTAAAGTGGATTCCGTTTTCCCTGTTTTGAGGGTTAGCGATATAATCCTCCGCCCGGGTTCCGGTGATTGCACTTCGGCTGCCTCGATTTGCGGAGTGGTTTTAATATAGCTCTCAACTTGTTCGCGGAATTGTTCTCTATAGCTTTCTCCCTGCTCTATTAATCGATGAGCCACACGCTGCATTTGGTTGTTTAGAATTATTAATAAATCATTTAAGGTTGCATACTGTAAGTAGTATGTCTGACATGTGTTGTCTCCTCTTTTAATTTTCAGCGCCAGAGCAAGAAAATTATCATTTTGCTTTATGATTGCGGTGTTAAAACCTAACACGGTACTTATCATATGGTTATCCTTTTCCATTATTCAGTTTATGATGCTTGCTTTCCATATTGAGAAAGATCAATTATCCGGTCTGCAGACGCTATCGTTGAAGGACGATGCGCGACAATGATTCGAGTTATACTTAAACTGGCAATAGATTGGTTTATGGCAGACTCATTCTTCAAATCAAGATGACTTGTTGCTTCATCCATAAACAAAATGCTCGGCTTGCGGTAAAGCGCTCTGGCAATTAAGAGTCTTTGTTTTTGCCCACCTGAAATACCCAGCCCTAACTCACCTATCATTGTTTCATAACCCATTGGCATTTTCATAATTTCATCATGAATATTACTGCGTCGAGCACACTCAACAATTAATTCTTCATCCGCATTATCTTCAAATCCGCTGATATTATCGCTAATTGACCCTGAAAAAAGACGATCTTCTTGCAGGACACATGCTGTCCCCAGTCGGTAGTTATTAAGCCCTATTTTATAAATGTCAAGATTATCGGCAATTACCTCACCTGACGTTGGAGATAACAAACCACACATCACTTTCAGTAAAGTCGTTTTACCGACCCCTGAAGGTCCAACAAGCGCAATAGATTCTCCTGGCTCAACCTGCAGGTTAAAGTTAGAAAAAATAGGTTGCGAGAACGGGTCATATTGATAACTGAGATTTTTAATCTCCAGCTTCACTCCACTATTCTCATCGAAAACTCGACGTGCTGGGAGCTCTTTCTCGGGTTCGCTGAAAACAATCTCAGATAGTCTCTCGTTATGTAATGATAACATCCGCAGTTGCATAAAGAGATCGATCAAATTAGATGCTCTTTGAGAAAACTGGCCACGATAAGAGTTAAACGCCATAAACATACCTAACGTCATGTTGTTATCAATCACCATAATGGCGCCTAACCATAGGATAGCAACTTGATCTATAGATGATATGAAGGTGTTTATGCCACTGAACATCATATCAAAGCGAGTTTGTTTAATTCCTGCATTACATGCATCAATGTTAATATTAAGCCAATGCTGCGAACGGCGCTCTTTTAAATTAAGAGCTTTAATCGTTGATATTCCATAAAGTGACTCCATGAAATGAGAGCTCGAGCGGGCTCCTTTAATGACTTGCTCTTCTGCTACCCGACGGTAAAAACGGTATGTCGCCAGGCGCATAATGGCGTAGCAAAGCGTAAATCCTACGACCACCCATACTAGCCAGCCGCCGTAAAGGGTTAACATAATTAACAGACCAATTGTCATGATCGAGTCAATGATGCCACTGACAATACTATTAGTGAACGTTGAGCGGATAGTATCCAATGAAGTAAAACGTGACTGGATATCACCAAGATGCCGTTTTTCAAAAAAGGATAACGGCAAGCTTGTCAAGTGATCAAACAATGTCGTTTTCCATTGAATATTAGTCAGAGTATTGAGAGTCAGTGAGGTCCATGCCCTTAGCATACTGACAAAGGTACGGAAGAGAGTGAAAAAGACCAGTCCTATACAAATGACGGATAACAGACTCTGGTCATGGGCCATGATGACATGGTCTGTGACCAGTTGGGTACCAATGGGGAGTAAAAGGCCAATGGCTTCGATTACGACAGAGAATGCGAAGATTTTAATTAATGCAGACTTTAATCCGACAATGTTTCGCATCAGGTCTAATAAACGTAAGCGTGCTTTTGCCTTTTCTTGCTGAAAGTTCTGATCGGGCCAAAGTTCCAGAGCCACGCCGGTGAAATTATTAGACATCTCCTGCAAACCAATTATACGTTTACCCAAAGCAGGATCATGCACAACATAGCTAGATTTTCGTACTTTCGTTAGAACGACATAATGATTCATTCCCCAGTGGATAATACAAGGGAGCTTAAGCTGTTTTATTTCATCTAAATCTAATGAAAGCGCGCGATTTTTAAGGCCAGCACGCTCGGCGGTTTTGCTCAAATGCAGCAGTGAAGCACCTTGCGATGGACTGCCGAAGCGTTGGCGGAAATTGAATAAGTCTATATCTAATCCATAGTGTCCGCAGATCATTGCCAGGCTGGCGATACCACATTCCGCTGATTCTGATTGTAAAATTACCGGTGTTTTCTTAATTAGCGAAAAATTTAACTTTGCAATAATCGTTTCAAAGAGTTTGTTATTCATTAATTGGGCCGCTCACACTTTGAGAAATTTTATAAAACGGAGTAAACATCCACATATATAACGGACGCTCTTCAAGAAAAACAACAGCTTCGGCTTTTAACCCATTAGATAAGTACAATGTTTTTCCATTGTAACTAAAGGATTTTTGCGGCTTTGTTGAATAAATCGAACTTTTGC
>NZ_KV792522.1:61193-87616 GCF_001808265.1 Klebsiella sp. HMSC16A12 | reverse complement strand
GTCTGCGCCGGCTGAGCAGCTGTTCGAGGAGTACGGCTTCACCGTCGATAACGTGGTTGCTAAAGCGAAAGCGCTGCTGTAAATCCCCACCGCTATCGCCCGGCCCGAAATCGGGCGATACGCTCTCTGAGTAATGATCTTCCGGTCATGAGTTTGTCTTTTCCTTTCTGAACCATTTCCCACTCTATTTTGTGCGTGACCGCTGATTTCTGTACGTTTTTTTGTGCAGACCGGCAAATGTAGACCAGATTCAATAGGCGCCCGCACGATCGCGCCGCGCCCCTCGATTCCGCCGGACGTCTGTAAAGGAGACCCCGCCATGCCGTCACCGATGATTTATCAGGATCTCACCACTGCCGCGCTGCTCGGCCATGCGGCGCAGTATCACAGCGAGACCGAGATTGTCTCGGTGAGTACTGGCGGTGAGAAGGAGCGCAGCTGCTGGGGGGAGGTGGCCAGCCGTGCTCAGCGGCTGGCATCGGCGCTGGCGTCGCTGGGGCTGCCGCCGGCCGCCCGCTGCGCCACGCTGGCATGGAACAACCGCCGCCATCTGGAGATCTATTTTGCCGTCGCCTCCGGCGGCTGGGTGACGCACACCGTCAATCCGCGGCTGTCGGTTGACCATCTGCGGTATATCCTCAACGACGCTGCCGATGAAGTGCTGTTTTTTGACCAGACCTTTTTGCCGCTGGTAGCGCAGCTGCTGCCGCAGCTGCCGACGGTGAAACACGTCGTGCTGATGGAGTCCCGCAGCGAAGCGGCGCTCAGCCAGCTGCCCTCATTGCTGTTTTATGACGATCTGTTGCAGCAGGGGATGGCAGACTATCGCTGGCCGCAGCTCAATGAACTGACTCCGGCTTCGCTCTGTTACACCTCGGGAACCACCGGCCGGCCGAAAGGGGTATTGAACACCCATCGTTCGCTGGTCCTGCACGCCCTGAGCGGCAACCAGCCGGACGCCGCCGGCATATCGGCGAAGGACAGCCTGTTGCCGGTGGTGCCGATGTTCCATGTCAACGCGTGGGGGACGCCGTTTATCGCCGCCATGGTCGGCGCGCGGCTGGTGCTGCCGGGGCCGCACCTCGATGGCGACAGCCTGCTGCAGCTGCTGGCCGCCGAGAAGGTGACGGTGGGGTTTGGCGTACCGGTGATCTGGGCCGGCTTGCTGGCGGCGATGCGCCGGACAGAGGTCCGGCTGCCTGAATTTAAACGTGCGCTGGTCGGCGGCTCCGCGCTGCCGCCGTCGATGGCCGAGGCCTTTCAGCGTGATTACGGCATTGCGCTGACCCACGCCTGGGGAATGACCGAAACATCGCCCATCGGCACCATCAACACACCGTTGAGCAAACATGACGCGCTCCCGGCACAGGAGCAGCAAAAGCAGCGCGCCGGTCAGGGGCGGCCCATTTTCGGCATCGAACTGCAGGTGGTGGACGTGGATGGCGAACCGTTGCCCCGGGATGGTCAAAGCCAGGGGTATCTGCAGGTCAGAGGGCACTGGGTGGTAGAGCAATACTATGGTCAGGACGCGAGCGCCCTGACCGCGGCAGGCTGGTTTGATACCGGTGATATCGGTACGCTCGACGCCAATGGTTATCTGGTGATCAGCGATCGGGCAAAGGATATTATCAAGTCCGGTGGCGAGTGGATCTCCACCGTTGAGCTGGAGAATATCGCCATCGCGCATCCGGGGGTGCGCAGCGCGGCGGCCATCGCCGCCCGCCATCCGCGCTGGGACGAGCGGCCGGTGCTGCTGTGCGTCCGTGCGGAAGGGGGCGAAGTGGAGGAGACCGATCTGCTGAGCTGGTTTGAGAAGCGGGTGCCTAAATGGCAGATCCCGGACCGGGTGATATTTGTCGATGCGCTGCCGGTCAGCGCCACGGGTAAGGTGCTCAAAAATCAGCTGCGCCAGGCCTACGGAGAGATTTTAATGAGTGAGGGAAAATGAGCCATGCGCGACCCGGTCTGACGACCTGTTCTCAGTATGATGCGGCCCTGCACGCCTTGTCGGCGGCGCGCCAGCGCTGGGCGGAAACCTCAGTGAACCGTCGTCTGGCGCTCCTGCGCCAGATCAAGGATGCCCTGGCCGGCATTGCCCCGGCGTGGGTGGCCGCGGCAGCGGCGGCCAAAGGGCTGCCGGCGGGCGATCCGCTGGCGGGGGAAGAGTGGCTGGCGGGCCCCTGCGCGCTAATGGTCGGCTGCAACGGGCTTATCGCCACCCTGGAGCAACTGGAGGAGAAGACCTTTCTGCGGCGGATCCCGCTGCGGACGCTGGCGGACGGCCGCCTGGCGCTGCGGGTGGTGCCCGGCACGCTCTGGGATCGGCTGCTTCTGTCTGGTGTTCGCGCTGAGATATGGATGCAGCCAGGCGTCACCCGGGCCCATCTCGACCGCTATGCGGCGCGGGCATACGACATCCCGCCTGCCGCGCGGCAAGGCAAGCTGGCGCTGGTGCTTGGCGCCGGCAATGTGGCCTCGATTGCGCCACTGGATGTGCTACACAAGCTGTTTATTGAGAATCAGGTCTGCCTGCTGAAGCTCAACCCGGTGAATGATTATCTGCACGATCTGCTGGCCCAGGCCCTGGCGCCGGTGATTGCCATGGATGCGCTCCGCATCGTCACCGGCGACGCCCGGGCGGGAGCGTGGCTGACCACCCATCCCGCTGTCGATGAGATCCATATCACCGGCTCCCGCGACACCCATGACGTCATCGTCTGGGGCGAGGGTGAGACGGCTCGCCAGCGTCGGGCCGCCGGGACGCCGCTGAACCCGCGTCGGGTGACCTCGGAGCTGGGCGGCGTCAGCCCCACCATTATCGTACCCGGGCCGTGGAGCGAGGCGGACATCGCTTTTCAGGCGCAGCAGCTGGCGACGCAGAAGATGAACAACGGCGGGTTTAACTGCGTGGCCAGCCAGGTGCTGATCCTGCAGCAAGGCTGGGAGCCTGCGACGGCCTTGCTGAATCAGCTGTACCGACTGATCGCCGCGAATACCCGCCCGGACTACTACCCCGGCGCTGAAAACCGGCTGACCGACTTTCGCCTGCGCGCCCGTCAGCCGCTGGAGATAGCCCGCGGTGACGCGCTACCGTTGATTGTGGCGAATACCGACGATGATCCCGGGTTCTGCCAGCAGGAGGTCTTTGGCCCGGGGCTGTCGGTCACCCGTCTTGAGGCCGATAGTGCGGAAAGCTTTCTGCGCCAGGCGATCGGCTATGCGAATCAGCGGCTGCAGGGCACGCTGGGGGCCAATATTGTGATCCACCCGCGCACCCGCAAAGCGATTGGACGTAAGCGTTTTAATGCGCTGATTGCCGAGCTGCGCTACGGCACGGTGGCGATCAACTGCTGGAGCGGGGTGGCCTTCCTGTTAGCCCCTTGCCCGTGGGGGGCGTTTCCCGGCCACACGCTCGACGATATTCAGAGCGGGCGGGGCAAGGTGCATAACAGCTTTATGCTGGAGAAAACGGAGCGCACGGTGATTGAGGCGCCGTTTCGGCCGTTTCCGCGTAGTCTTTGGCATGGCGAACTGACGCTGATGCCCCTGCCGCCCTGGTTCATCACCCACCGGGGGCAGGAAGCGGTGGCGCAGCGGCTGGTGGATTTTTACCATCGGCCGCGCTGGCGCAAATTGCCGGCGCTCCTCTGGCGCGCGCTGCGGGGCTAAGGTGAGAGCAAAAAAAAGGGCGGAACCGCGGTTCCGCCCTGCGGGATTAACGGCCCGCTTTCAGCTTCTGGTAATACTCTTCATAAATGGCGCTGGCGCTGCCGACGTCATTCTGCCATTCGCCTTTCTCAATGGTTGCGGCGTCCGGATAGAGCGATTTATCGTTGGCCACTGCCGGGCTGAGCATCTTGCGCGCCGCAAGGTTCGGCGTCGGATAACCGATGGTTTCAGCGACCTGTTTGGCGACATCCGGGCGCAGCAGGAAGTTAATCAGCTTCAGCGCGCCGTCGACGTTTTTGGCGTTCGCCGGGATCGACAGGCTGTCCATCCAGAAGATGCCGCCCTCTTTCGGCCAGATCACTTCCAGCGGGGTACCGGCCTGGCGGGCGACGTAAGCCGAGCCGTTCCATACCATCCCGAGGTTCACTTCGCCTTCCATATACGGGTTCGCCGGGTTATCAGAGTTAAACGCTGCGACGTTGGGCATCAGCTTTTTCAGCTCGTTATAGGCGGCTTCAATCTCTTTCGGGTCGGTGGTGTTGCCGGAATAGCCCAGCTTACGCAGCGCCATCTGGAACACTTCGCGCGCGTCGTCGGTCAGCAGCAGGCTGCTTTTGTATTCCGGCTTCCACAGGTCGGCCCAGCTGGTGATAGTTTTCGGGTCAATCGCCTCGCTGTTGACGCCGATGGCCGTCGCCCCCCAGATATAGGGGATGGAGTAGTCGTTATTCGGATCGAACGGTTTATTCAGCATCTGCGGATCGAGGTTGCTGAAGTTAGTCAGCTTGCTCTTATCGATCTTCTGCAGCATACCTTCTTTGCGCATCTTGTCGACAAAGTAGGTCGACGGGACGACCAGGTCGTACGCGCCGTCTTTATAGGTTTTGAGCTTGGCGTACATGGTTTCGTTCGACTCGTAGGTCGAATAGATAACCTTGATGCCGGTCTCTTTGGTGAACTGCTCCAGCAGGCCCGGCGGCACATACTCGGTCCAGTTATAGAAATAGAGCGTTTTGCTATCGTCCGCGTGCGCAGCGCCCATGCCGATTGCCAGAGCGCTCGCCGCGAGCAGGTGGCGTGACCATTTTTTCATTTTAACGTCCCCTGAGTTTTATCACGTGCAATTAACTGACTGGCGATGACCATCACCAGCGACAGAACCAACAAAATCGTGGCCAGGGCGTTCACCTCTGGCGAAACGCCAACCTTGACCATCGAATAGATCTTCAGTGGCAGGATTTCATACCCCGGACCGGTCACGAACGAGGAGACTACCACGTCATCCATCGACAGGGTGAAGCTCAGCAACCACCCAGCGGCTACCGCCGGCAGGGCCAGCGGCAGGATAATTTTGCGCAGGATGGTCATCTCGCTGGCGCCCAGATCTTTCGCCGCCTCCAGCATCCGCACGTCAAAGCCTTTCAGGCGGGAGTAAACGGTGACCACCACAAACGGCAGGCAGAAGGTGATATGCGAAAACAGCAGCGACCAGAAACCAAGCTGGACGCCGATCAGCATAAACAGCACCAGCAGAGAGATGGCCATCACAATATCTGGCGACATCATCACCACAAACAGCATGCCGCTGACAAACGGTTTGCCGCGAAAGCGGTAACGGTACAGCGCCACGGCGGTCAGCGAGCCGATAAGGGTGGCGAAGGTCGCCGACAGCACCGCCATGGTCAGCGAGTGCTGGGCGGCCTGCAGCAGGCTATCGTTGTTCATCAGCAGGCTATACCAGTCGGTGGTGAACCCCTGCCAGTTGATGCCGAAGCGCGACCGGTTAAACGAGTTAACGATCAGAATAATAATAGGGATGTAGAGATACGCGTAGATGGCGGTCATAAAGCCGCCGCGCAGCAGTCGACCGATCATTCCAGCTCCACCTTTTTATTCAGCAGGCGCGCCGCGCGCCAGTAAATCAACAGCATCAGGCCCATCACCAGGGTTAAGGTAATGCTGGTTGCCGCGCCGAACGGCCAGTCGCGGATATTGAGGAACTGGCTTTTGATCACGTTGCCGATCAGCAGGTTCTTGGCGCCGCCCATCAGGTCGGAAACGTAGAACAACCCCATCGCCGGCAGCATCACCAGCAGACAGCCGGCGATGATCCCCGGCATGGTCAGCGGGATGATAATGCGGATAAAGGTCTGCAGCTTGCTGGCGCCGAGATCTTTCGCCGCTTCCAGCAGCGGGCGATCCAGTTTCTCAATGCTGGAGTAGAGCGGCATCACCATAAACGGCAGCAGGATGTACACCAGGCCGATGATCACCGCCGAGGGGGTGAACATAATGCGTATCGGGGTGTCGATCACCCCCAGCCACAGCAGAAACTCGTTCAGGTAACCTTTAGTGCTGAGGAAAATCTTCAGCCCGTAGATGCGGATCAACGAGTTGGTCCAAAAAGGGACGATCAGCAGGAACAGCAGCAGGGGCCGTACCTTCTGCGGCAGCCGGGCGAGGAACCACGCAAACGGATAGCCAAGCGCCAGGCAGGCGAGGGTCGCCAGCAGCGCCATGTTTAGCGAATGCAGCAGAACGTCATAATAGAGCGGATCCAGTAGCCGCGAATAGTTATCCAGCGTGAAGACCAGTTTGACGAAGTTGGCATCGTCGCGGGTCAAAAAGCTGGTGGCGATGATCATCAGGTTGGGCAGGAAGACAAACAGCACCAGCCAACCGACGATAGTGGCGATCACCACATTCTGGAATTTACTGGTGTTCTTCATCGGCCAGCACCACCTCCCAGCTTTCCACCCAATTGATAGACATTTTCTGGTCAAGAGAGTGGTCGAAATCCGGGTCGTCTTCGTTAAAGAACTCGCTGACCATCACCATTTTGCCGTTCTCCAGTTCCACCACCGACTCCAGAGTCATGCCTTTATAGTTGCGCTCGCGGACATAGCCGATCAGG
Source organism: Klebsiella sp. HMSC16A12 (assembly GCF_001808265.1). Classification (NCBI taxonomy): domain Bacteria; kingdom Pseudomonadati; phylum Pseudomonadota; class Gammaproteobacteria; order Enterobacterales; family Enterobacteriaceae; genus Klebsiella; species Klebsiella sp. HMSC16A12. The sequence continues at coordinate 81,033 of NZ_KV792522.1, read as the reverse complement.
CCATCGGCGTCGCTGTTATGGTGGATCTCGTCGACGCGCAGATCTTCCGGGCGCAGCAGGACATGCAGACGCTGGCCGGCCTCCACGGCAAAATTGACGGTGATGTTGCATTCTCGTCCTTCAACGCTGGCGCGCACGCGCTGTTCGTCGAGACGTTCAATTACCGTGGCGTCAAAGATATTGATCTCGCCGATAAAGCTGGCGACAAACAGGTTCTTCGGCTCTTCGTAGATCTCTCGCGGGGTGCCGTCCTGTTCGATTTTGCCATCACGCATCACCACGATGCGATCGGACATGGTCAGAGCCTCTTCCTGATCGTGGGTGACGAAGACGAAGGTGATCCCGAGCTTACGCTGCAGCGCTTTCAGTTCGTTCTGCATCTGCTTGCGCAGCTTGTAATCCAGTGCCGAAAGAGACTCATCGAGCAGCAGCAGACGCGGTTTGTTGACCACCGCGCGGGCGATGGCCACGCGCTGCTGCTGGCCGCCGGAGAGCTGGTGCGGTTTGCGCCGGGCAAACGCCTCCAACTGCACCATCTTTAAGGCATCCATCACCCGTGGGGTGATTTCCGCCGCCGGTGTTTTCTGCATCCGCAGGCCAAAGGCGACGTTCTCGAACACCGTCATATGCGGAAACAGGGCGTAGCTTTGGAATACGGTATTGACGTGGCGGTTTTCCGCCGGAACATGAGTGATATCGTGATCTTCGAGATGGATCCGTCCGCTGTCGACGTTTTCCAGGCCGGCAATAAGGCGCAGAACGGTGGTTTTACCGCAGCCAGAGGGGCCAAGCAGAGTGAGAAACTCACCATTGTTGATGGTCAGGTTAAGGTTGTCGATGACCGTTTTACCATCAAAGCTCTTGCGAATTCCCGCCAGATGCACCAGCGGCGAACGCGAACGCGGTTGTATATTCAATTTTTGACTCTGTCCCATGTAGACGCAACGGCAAATTTCCGGCCGCTGCGGGGTTTGTGATTAACCACCTTTGGGGTTGCACGTTTTTAATAAGGGCCAGCATTCTACGGCAAACGAGGGTAATCGCCAATCCTTGATACGCCCGCATAGTCTACCTTTACACCATAACGTCGGTTCCGTTATTAAATTTCGCTTTACGGGCTAAAAATGACCTGACGCAATATTTGTCTTTTCTGGCTTATGAATAATGTTGTCACAAAAGAAGAGGGTGGCTACATGGATAAATTGCTTGAGCGTTTTTTGCAGTACGTTTCTTTGGACACGCAGTCAAAGCCTGGCGTTCGTCAGGTCCCCAGCACGGAAGGGCAGTGGAAGCTGTTACGCCTGTTGCAGGCGCAGCTGGAAGAAATGGGACTGGTCAAGGTAACGCTGAGTGAAAAAGGGACGGTAATGGGAACTTTGCCCGCTAACGTTGAGGGCGATATCCCGGCCATCGGTTTTATCTCCCACGTCGACACCTCCCCGGATTTCAGTGGTAAAAACGTTAATCCGCAGATTGTTGAAAACTATCGCGGCGGCGATATCGCGCTGGGTATCGGCGATGAGGTGCTCTCCCCGGTGATGTTCCCGGTTCTGCATCAGCTTTTGGGACAGACGCTGATCACCACCGACGGGAAAACGCTGCTCGGGGCGGACGACAAAGCCGGCATTGCCGAAATTATGACCGCGCTGGCGACCCTGCAGGCGAAAAATATTCCTCATGGCGATATCCGCGTGGCCTTCACCCCTGATGAAGAGGTGGGTAAAGGGGCGAAGCATTTCGACGTCGAGGCCTTTGACGCCCGCTGGGCCTATACCGTCGACGGCGGCGGGGTCGGCGAACTGGAGTTTGAAAACTTCAACGCCGCCTCGGTGACGATAAAAATTGTCGGTAATAACGTGCACCCCGGCACCGCGAAAGGGGTGATGGTCAACGCGCTGTCGCTGGCCGCGCGCATTCATGCCGAAGTACCGGCCGATGAAGCGCCGGAGACCACTGAAGGCTATGAAGGTTTTTATCACCTCACCAGCATGAAAGGCAGCGTCGATCGGGCCGAGATGCATTACATCATCCGCGATTTTGACCGTAAGCACTTCGAGGCGCGCAAGCGCAAGATGATGGAGATCGCCAAAAAGGTCGGCAAGGGACTGCACCCGGACTGTTATATTGAGCTGGTGATCGAGGACAGTTATTACAACATGCATGAGCAGGTGATCGCCCATCCGCACGTGGTCGATATTGCCCGCCAGGCGATGGTGGACTGCGATATTGAACCGCAGATGAAGCCGATCCGCGGCGGCACCGACGGCGCGCAGCTCTCATTTATGGGACTGCCATGCCCAAACCTGTTTACCGGTGGCTACAACTATCACGGCAAACATGAGTTTGTCACCCTGGAAGGAATGGAGAAAGCGGTGCAGGTGATCGTGCGTATCGCCGAGCTGACGGCGGCACGCAAAGGGCATTAATCTTCTCAGGCGGCCCGGTAAGGCCGCGTGTCGGACAAGATGCCGGATGGCGGCTTCGCCTTATCCGGCCTACGGTCCAGCCGGTGAGCGCGGAAACCCCAGGCCCGGCAAGCGCAGCGCCGCCGGGCAGGATGATGGCTCAGTCGCCAAAGAACCAATAGCCGCTGTTGACCAGCGCTGCCAGCATGGCGAGGAAAGAAGGATCTTCCAGCGCATCGCCAAAATGGTCGGCGCGCAGCGTCAGATGGGTGGCTAAGGCGTCCAGCGCCGGACGGTGCGGGGAGTTGATCTTCTCGCCGTTAACGAATACCTCGCCGTCAATGCGCAGCACCCGCAGGCCGCCCAGGCGTTCCAGGGTATCGCCCTGCTGCAGGGCATCGTAAATCTCATCTGGCTGATAGGGCGGCTCCGGCGGCGCGACGTCGAGCTCATGACGCGACTGGGTGATAAACTCGCCGAACCACTGCTTAAAGTGCTCCGGTTGGTTAATTAGACCCAGCATCATCTCGCGCAGGCGGTCGAGTTCGGTCGGTAAAATATCCGCCGGATGGTCGCGGGACGGCACGTCCGGATCGGCGTAGCGCTGGCTGCCCAGTTCGCGCTGGAGGACATAGTCGGCAAAGCCGCTAAACAGCTCGCGGGCATTCGGCGCGCGATAGCCGACCGAATAGTTAAGCGAGTTTTCCAGCGAATAACCCTCATGCGGGAATCCCGGCGGAATATAGAGAATATCGCCAGGCTCCATCTCTTCATCGATGATCGCCTCGAAGGGGTCAACCTGCAGCAGGTCCGGATGCGGGCAGTGCTGTTTCATCGGCACCTTTTCCCCAACGCGCCAGCGCCGACGGCCGGTGCCCTGAATGATAAACACATCATACTGATCCAGATGCGGGCCGACGCCGCCTCCCGGCACCGAGAAGGAGATCATCAGGTCGTCGATACGCCAGTCCGGCAGAGCACGGAACGGATGCATCAGCGCTGCGGACGGTTCATGCCAGTGGTTAACCGCCTGCACCAGCAGGGACCAGTTGTTTTCGCTCAGGTGATCGTAGCTTTCGAAAGGACCGTGACTGACCTGCCATTTTCCATCCTGATGGCTGACAAGGCGGCTATCGACCTCGCTCTCCATGGCCAGTCCTGCCAGTTCGTCCGGGCTTAGGGGGTCGATGAAATTGGCGAAGCCGCGCTTCAATACCACCGGCCGTTTTTGCCAGTAGCGTTCGATAAAGTCGGGCCAGTTAAGCGTTAATTGATAATCCATATTGATATTCCACTGCAGGTGTCTGACAGGGATTATAACGGATGCGGCGCCCTGGCGATGCAGGCGCCGTGAAAAATCTCAACGATTAACTCTGTTTATCTTCCATCTGCTGGCGGCCAAACACCACCTCCATGCAGGCGCCGCCGAGCAGGCTTTCCCCGGCGATGATCTCTCCATCATATTGTTCGACAATTTCACGCGCAACGGAGAGCCCTACCCCCTGGCCGGGACGCAGGGTATCAGCCCGCTGGCCGCGGTCGAAAACGGCCCGGCGCTGGCTCTGCGGGATCCCCGGCCCATCGTCTTCCACCAGGATGTGCAGATGGCTGTCGGTGGTCTGGCGCACGGAAACTTCCACGAACTCCAGGCAATACTTACAGGCGTTATCAAGAACGTTACCCATCACTTCCATAAAATCGTTCTGCTCGCCGACAAAAGTGATCTCCGGCGAGATGTCGAGCGAGATATTGACCCCTTTGCGCTGATAGACCTTGTTGAGAGCGGAAGTCAGGCTGTCAAGCAGGGGGGCGATCGGGTGTAATTCCCGGCTCAAGAGGGTGCCGCCGCTGCGCATGCTGGCGCGATGCAGGTAATAACCAATCTGCTGCGAGATGCGGCTTATCTGCTCCAGCATCACCGGCTCCGCCTCGTCGACGCTGATCTTCTCGCCGCGCAGCGAGCGCAGTGTACTCTGCATCACCGCCAGCGGCGTTTTCAGACTGTGAGTGAGATCGGTGAGGGTAGTGCGGTATTTGTCATAGCGTTCGCGCTCGCTGCGAACCAGGCGGTTGAGGTTGCTGACCAGCCGGGTCAGCTCGCGAGTGGTGTTGGGATTGAGCTTTTCGCGGTGATGTTCCTCCAGTTCGCGCACCTCTTTGGCCAGCGACTCAATGGGCCGCAGGCTCCACCAGGCGGCGACCCACAGCAGGGGGATCACCAGCAGCAGGTTGGCGGCCAGCACATAGACAAACCAGCTCCACACCATATAGCTGCGCTTGAGCTCCACCGGAATGGTGTCGACCACCACAATGCTGAGCTGAGGCATTTTGCTGGTGGCCGGGTAGAGGTTGATCGCCACCGAGTGGGTCATCTCAGAGTCGTCGCCCTGTTCGCGGATAGCGTCCAGCTGTTCCTGAATCTCATGGTTATTGCGCAACAGCATACTGCTGCTGTCGACATCGGCTTCAATCTCATGGAAGCCATTGCGTTTCAGCCATTCCGGTTGAATGCGTTTCGCCAGCCAGGGAACATCACGCTGCGCCCACAGCAGTTTGCCCTGCTCATCGTAGATAAGGGTCACCGTCGGGCTTTCCATATTCAGGTTTTCCGGGATATCGACGTCAATAGCGCCGTTTTCCCATCTCGCCAGCATATAAAAGAGATTGCTCTCGCCGCGCAGCAGGCGAAAGGTGGTTTTATCGAAGCTAACGCTATAGCCCACCAGGGCCACCATGCCGTAGGCCAGGGAGAGCACCAGCACCACCCCGGCGGTCGCCAGCAGGAAGCGAACCCGTAATGACAGCGGGAAGATATGCCGCAACAGTCCCTTCATCAGCGCAATTCGAACAGATAGCCCTGGCCGCGCACCGTGGTGATGACGTCCTGTGGGTATTCAGCCTGAATTTTCTTGCGCAGCCGACCCATCAGCACGTCGATGGTGTGGCTTTCTCGCAGTTCGGCATCCGGGTAAAGCTGGAGCATCAGCGAATCTTTGCTGACCACTTTGCCGCGGTTACGGATCAGGGTTTCCATAATGGTGTATTCAAAGGCGGTCAGCTTGATCGGCTGGTCATTCACCGACAGCTCGCGCCGGGAGAGGTCGACCTGGAACGGCGGCAGGGAGATCACCTGCGAGGCCAGGCCGCTGTTACGGCGCAGCAGCGCCTGCATGCGGGCGGCAACCTCTTCAATATGGAAAGGCTTGGTGACGTAATCATCCGCCCCGGCGCTCAGCACTTCCACTTTATCCTGCCATCCTTCGCGGGCGGTCAGCACCAGCACCGGCAGCGACACGTCGTGGCTGCGCCAGCGGCGGATCAGTGATAAACCGTCTTCATCCGGCAGGCCGAGATCGACGATGGCGATATCCGGGAGATGTTCGCCCAGATAGTAGTCCGCTTCCCTGGCATCTTCCGCCGCATCGACCTGATGGCCCAGCTCCTGCAGCTGAACTTTGAGGTGGTGACGCAGCAGGGCATTATCCTCAACCACGAGTACGCGCATGGCTGTTCTCCCTAGCATTTTCGATAGTAGTCTGACGCTCATTATATACGCAAAATATAAACGGCTGTTAAATAAAGCTTTTTATAAAAAGGGCCCCTGATGCCCCCGGGCTGGCCAGCATTCGGCGGCGCCCTTTGCGCATACTGCATGGAACTCCTTCATTCTATGCGTAATTTCAATAAACGCCCAGCGGCAGGATGCGAACGGCGAGCGGGTTGGTGATGTTAATTTTTTGTGTAATAGTGCTGGAATCACCCCTCAAGAACGCCGCAGGTTATCCATTATGTTTCAGCAGCAGAGCGCGGACTGGGTCAGGCTGGCGCAATCGCCCAGCCGGACGGAACGCATCGAAGCCTTCTTCGGCGGCCACGGCTACGAACCGCACCGGCATGACACCTACGCCATCGGCCAGACGATCGCCGGCGTGCAGAGCTTTCACTATCGCGGCGGACGCCAGCACAGCCTGCCCGGCGGAACGATGGTGCTTCATCCGGACGAAATACACGATGGCGAGGCGGGCACCGAGGCGGGGTTTCACTACCGTATGGTTTATATCGAACCGGCGCTCATCCAGAAGATACTCGGCGGCAGGCCACTGCCGTTTATCCCCGACGGCTTGTCGGCGGATCCACGGCTACGTCGCGCCGCGCAGCCGCTGTTGAAAGCGGTCACGGATACCTTTGAGCCGCTGGAGGAAGAGGACGCCCTGTACGACCTGGCGCAGACCCTGGCCGTTGTCGGCGGCCAACGTTCCCGTCGCCAGGCGTTTGATTATCAGGCGGCGGAGAGGGCCCGGGAGTATATCCATGCCTGTTTTATGCAGGATATGACCCTCGACACCCTGTCGCAGGTCAGCGGCCGGGACCGCTGGAGCCTGAGCCGGGATTTCAGAACGCTGTACGGCACCAGCCCGTGGCGCTACGTCATGATGCGCCGGCTCGATTTTTGCCGCCAGCGGATGCGCGCCGGGGAGCGTCTGGTGGATATTGCCGCCGATGCGGGCTTTGCCGACCAGAGCCACATGACGCGCCAGTTTATCAGCCGCTTTGGTCTCTCTCCGGGCCGCTGGCTGCGGGCGATCCGCGGCTAGCGCGGTTCAGGTTGCACAATCGTTCAAGCGTGACCGCGGCGAGGCGAACTATGCTGACTGCCTTTATCACAAGGAGACAGCCCATGTATCAACTCGTTAATCTTGCTCATAAATTTTCCCTGTTCAGCGAACAATGGCAGCCCAAAGTGGTGGCTGAAATGAACGACTATCAGTTCAAGGTCGTGCGCATCGCCGGCGACTTTATCTGGCACAGCCACCCGGAAACCGATGAGACATTGATGGTGGTGGAGGGGGTATTGCGCGTGGACTTCCGCGACGGGCATGTGCTGGTGAAGGCCGGGGAGATGATCGTCGTGCCGCGCGGGGTGGAACATAAGACCTCGGCGGAGACGGAAGCGAAGCTGATGCTGATTGAGCCGCGCGGGGTGTTGAATACCGGCCACGAGGGCGGCGAGCGGACGGCGGTGAACGACGTTTGGATCTGATCCCTTTCCGGCGATAAAACGCCCCTCTTTCCGGCGGAAAGAGGGGCAGGGCGATTACTTCAGCTCGTCAACCATGGTGGTTGCCCGACCGATATAGTTGGCCGGGGTCATCGCTTTGAGACGCACTTTTTCCTCTTCCGGCAGGGCGAGGCTGTCAATAAACTGCTTCATCCCTTCCGCGTCCACGCGTTTGCCGCGGGTCAGCTCTTTCAGCTTCTCGTACGGTTTTTCGATACCGTAACGACGCATCACGGTCTGGATCGGCTCAGCCAGTACTTCCCAGTTGTGATCCAGTTCGTCCAGCAGGCGATCCTGGTTCAGCTCCAGCTTGCTGATCCCTTTGAGGGTGGACTGATAGGCGATCAGCGCATAGCCGATGCCCACGCCGAGGTTACGCAGAACGGTGGAGTCGGTCAGGTCGCGCTGCCAGCGGGAAACCGGCAGTTTGCTGGCCAGGTGCTGCATGACCGCATTGGCCAGGCCGAGATTGCCTTCGGAGTTTTCGAAGTCAATTGGGTTCACCTTGTGCGGCATGGTGGAGGAGCCGATTTCCCCGGCGATGGTCTTCTGTTTGAAGTGGTTGAGCGCGATATAGCCCCACACGTCGCGATCGAAGTCGATCAGAATGGTGTTGAAGCGCGCGATGCAGTCAAACAGCTCAGCGATATAGTCATGCGGCTCGATCTGCGTGGTGTACGGGTTCCACTGAATACCCAGCGAGGTAACGAACTCTTCGCTGAACTGATGCCAGTCGACTTCCGGGTAGGCGGCGATGTGGGCGTTGTAGTTACCCACCGCGCCGTTGATTTTACCGAGGATTTCCACCTGGTTCAGCTGACGATACTGCCGCTCCATACGGTAGGCGACGTTCGCCATCTCTTTACCCATGGTGGACGGCGTTGCCGGCTGGCCGTGGGTACGGGAGAGCAGCGGCACATCGCGGTACTGGGTCGCCAGATCTTTTACCGCGTCAATCAGTTTGCGCCAGTAAGGCAGAACCACTTCGTCGCGGGCGGTTTTCAGCATCAGCGCGTGGGAGAGGTTATTGATGTCTTCAGACGTACAGGCGAAGTGAATAAACTCTGATACCGCGTGCAGCTCGGCGACGTCAGCGACTTTCTCTTTCAGGAAATACTCTACCGCTTTCACGTCGTGGTTAGTGGTGCGCTCGATGGTTTTGATGCGCTCCGCGTCTTCAACGCTGAAATCGGCGACGATTTTATCAAGGAAACCGTTTGCGTCGGCAGCAAAAGCAGGAACTTCCTTGATCGCTGCGTGGGCGGCCAGTTTTTGCAGCCAACGTACTTCCACCTGAACGCGGAATTTCAGCAAACCGAATTCGCTGAAGATACCGCGCAGCGCGCTGACTTTATCGCCGTAGCGGCCGTCTACAGGGGAAACGGCGGTCAGTGAGGATAATTCCATAGATCACAACTCCGGGGTTAAATGAGCAAGAATTTGCTTTGCCTGGTTAACCAGACGATTACGGGAAAACATAAGCTGCAGACGTCCGCCGCCCACCTGATGCCAGAGCACCGCGGCGCGAATACCCGCCAGCAGCGCTGAGCGAACTTTCGCCTGCACCTGCGGGCTTTGCAGCACGGCAGGGGAGCCGGTCACCTGAATACGCGGCCCCAGCGGGCTTATCACATCGACATAGATGCCCGCCATGGCGCTGAGCAGCGTTTCGGACTGCAGGTCAAAGTGTTCCAGCTGACGGTGCAGGCCGGCGATGCGGTTGCCGAGCGTGTCCATCGCCCCTTTACTGGCGGCGAGCTTGCGCTCCAGCACCATCAGGCTCAGGGTATAGCGGGTGAGTTCCGCATTGAGGCCCTGACGGCTGCTGGTATTGAGCACCCCGAGCAGCGTTTCAAGACCGAGGCGAAGATTGGCTTCACTGCCACCGAACACCGCTAGCGTCGACTCAGGATCGAGGTCGATTATGCTGTTCAGCGACACATGCAGGGCATCGCTGTCGCAATGTCCCTGATGCGCCAGTTGCTGAACCAGTCGCGCCGCCTGGCAAACGCCAGCCAGCGCCAGGGTGATGTCATAGTAATTCTTCGCCACACATACTCCTTGTCAGCCGCCAGGGCGGTTCGTCCCGGCGGAAATAACGCGCGTTCAGGACTGCAGAGGCAGTCGTTGTTCAATAATTCCGCCGCCGAGGCACACTTCCCCTAAATAGAACACTGCGGACTGGCCCGGGGTCACCGCCGCGACCGGCTCATCGAAGCGGACTTCGATACGGTCTTCATCCAGCGCGGTAACGGTGCAGGGGATATCGGTCTGGCGATAGCGGGTTTTCACCGTGCAGCGCAGGGTGCCCTGCAGCGGTTCACGGTTTACCCAGTGCAGCTGTTGGGCAATCAGACCGACGGACATCAGGCGCGGGTGGTCATGGCCCTGGGCGACGATAAGAATATTATTCTCAACGTCTTTATCGACCACGTACCATGGATCTTCGCTACCCTCTTTGGTGCCGCCGATACCCAGCCCTTTACGCTGGCCCAGGGTGTGGTACATCAGCCCCTGATGGGTACCGATCTCCTCGCCGTCGACGGTGAGGATTTTGCCCGGCTGCGCCGGCAGATAGCGGCCAAGGAAATCGCGGAATTTACGCTCGCCGATAAAGCAGATGCCGGTGGAATCTTTTTTCTTCGCGGTGATCAGATCCAGCTCTTCGGCGATCTTACGCACCTGCGGTTTTTCCAGCTCACCCACCGGGAACAGGCTCTGGGCAATCTGCTCGTGGCTAAGGGTGTAGAGGAAGTAGCTCTGATCTTTGTTGCCGTCGAGGCCGCGCAGCAGCTGGCTTTTACCGTCGACATCGGCGCGGCGCACATAGTGCCCGGTGGCGATGTAGTCGGCGCCGAGGTCTTCGGCAGCAAACTCGAGGAAGGCTTTAAATTTGATCTCTTTATTGCACAGAATATCCGGGTTCGGCGTGCGGCCGGCTTTGTACTCTTCCAGGAAGAGCTCAAAGACGTTATCCCAATATTCGGCGGCAAAGTTAACGGTGTGCAGTTCAATGCCCAGCTTATCGCAGACCGCTTGCGCATCGGCAAGGTCGGCGGCGGCGGTGCAGTATTCCTCGCCGTCGTCTTCCTCCCAGTTCTTCATGAACAGGCCTTCCACCTTATACCCTTGCTGCAGCAGCAGGTACGCGGAGACCGAGGAGTCGACGCCGCCGGACATGCCGACGATCACTTTTTTCTGGCTTTCTGACATGGAAATACTCGCTACATTGAACTTCGAGGCGGCGTATTCTAGCACGCGCTCACCGTTCATTCACCCCCTGTGAACGGCCAGTTAAATGCGCCAATCAGCGACAGCGGCTGCCGCGGGTCCTGCAGGTAGCAGCGAATGCTTTCGGCAACCAGCGGCGAGCGCAGGTTCGGCGCGTTAAGAATTTCCTCAGCACTGAGCCACAGGCAGCGATCGATATCGCTGTCGTGTGGTTCAGTGGCGCACAGATCGCTAAGTTCGATGGCGAACAGGAAGCGCAGAAACGGCGTGTTATCGGGAGCCAGCCACTGATGCATGCGGATGAAGTGCTGCGGCGTGGCGCGAATGCCGGTCTCTTCCCACAGTTCACGTTCGGCGGCCTGCAGCAGCGTTTCATTGGCCTCGAGATGGCCGGCCGGCTGGTTCCACAGCGCTTTGCCGTTAATGGTTTCTTCGACGATGAGAAATTTATCCTGGGCGTGAACCACGCAGGCAACGGTGACATGAGGTTTAAACATCGCTTTTCCTTTTCAGTTATTCGGCTTTGCGCCAGTCGCCGTTGGCCAGTCCGTCGAGGGTATAGCCGCCCATGGCGTAGCGGATCAGCCGCAGGGTGGGGAAGCCGACGTGGGCGGTCATCCGGCGCACCTGGCGGTTGCGTCCCTCGTAGAGCGTGATTTTCAACCAGCGGGTGGGAATCGATTTGCGCTCACGAATCGGCGGGTTGCGCGGCCACAGCCAGACGGGCTCCTCGACAAGTTCTACGCCGGCAGGCAGGGTGGGGCCGTCGTTAAGGGTTACGCCGTCGCGCAAGGCGGTCAGCGCCTTGGGCGTGGGTTCGCCTTCCACCTGAACATAGTAGATCTTGCCGGTGCGCTTACCCGGCTGGGTCAGCTTCGCCTGCAGCGCGCCGTCGTTGGTCAGCACCAGCAGGCCTTCGCTGTCGCGATCTAGCCGACCTGCGGCGTAAACGCCCGCCACCGGAATAAAATCTTTCAGCGTGCTGCGCCCGGCTTCATCGGTAAATTGCGGCAACACATCATAGGGTTTATTGAACAAGATCACAGTTTTTGGCTGGCGTTCTTTACGTTGTCTGGTGACTTGTTGTGTGCTGAATCGCTCAACGCGATGTTTTCTAAATGAAGTTTTCTGCATGGTATTTTCAGGCTTTATCAATTGCCGCATTATAGCCTAATTACGAATGCCTTTCATGGACGCAAACATTCAGGTAGTATTGACATGCTCATTACAAATTATTAACAAAAAATTGCTCAAACCGATTCGCACTACAGGCAGGAAGGCGACACGGACGCGATAGCTCCGGTTAGCGGGAAGACCCGGTACGCCGAAGCTGGCCGACTCAGCCAACACCAGGCTCGCGTGAAGAGGGAAGAGCAGAACCAGAAGCGCTCGAAGGAGAGGTTAATGGAAAGCAAAGTAGTAGTTCCGGCGGAAGGTCAAAAAATCACCCTGCAAAACGGCAAACTGAACGTCCCTCACAATCCGATTATCCCGTTTATTGAAGGTGACGGTATCGGCGTTGACGTTACCCCAGCGATGCTGAAAGTGGTTGATGCCGCCGTTGAGAAAGCCTATAAGGGCGAGCGTAAAATTTCCTGGATGGAAGTTTACACCGGTGAGAAATCAACCCACGTCTATGGCCAGGACGTCTGGCTGCCAGCTGAAACCCTCGATCTGATTCGTGACTACCGCGTTGCTATCAAAGGTCCTCTGACCACCCCAGTCGGCGGCGGCATCCGTTCTCTGAACGTGGCGCTGCGCCAGGAGCTGGACCTCTACGTCTGCCTGCGTCCGGTACGTTACTACCAGGGCACCCCGAGCCCGGTTAAGCACCCGGAACTGACCGACATGGTTATCTTCCGTGAAAACTCAGAAGATATCTATGCGGGTATCGAGTGGAAAGCCGACTCTGCGGAAGCAGACAAAGTGATCAAATTCCTGCGCGATGAGATGGGTGTGAAGAAAATTCGCTTCCCGGAACATTGCGGCATCGGCATCAAGCCGTGCTCTGAAGAAGGCACCAAACGCCTGGTGCGCGCCGCGATTGAATACGCGATCACCAACGATCGTGATTCCGTCACTCTGGTGCACAAAGGCAACATCATGAAGTTCACCGAAGGCGCGTTCAAAGACTGGGGCTACCAGCTGGCTCGCGAAGAGTTCGGCGGCGAGCTGATCGACGGCGGTCCGTGGGTGAAAATCAAGAACCCGAACACCGGCAAAGAGATCGTGGTGAAAGACGTGATCGCCGATGCGTTCCTGCAGCAGATCCTGCTGCGTCCGGCGGAATACGACGTTATCGCCTGTATGAACCTGAACGGCGACTATATCTCTGACGCCCTGGCGGCGCAGGTTGGCGGTATCGGTATCGCCCCGGGCGCCAACATCGGTGACGAGTGCGCGCTGTTCGAAGCGACTCACGGTACTGCGCCGAAGTATGCCGGCCAGGACAAAGTGAACCCGGGCTCCATCATCCTGTCCGCAGAGATGATGCTGCGCCACATGCAGTGGTTCGAAGCCGCAGACCTGATCGTCAAAGGCATGGAAGGCGCTATCGCCGCCAAGACCGTGACCTATGACTTCGAACGTCTGATGGAAGGCGCTAAACTGCTGAAATGTAGCGAGTTTGGCGACGCGATTATCGCGAATATGTAATCCCGTTGGTGGATTAAGTAAAAGCGGGAGCCGATGGGCTCTCGTTTTTTTTCGCCTTCAGGCAATTATTCTGCCGGACGCTTGAAGCATTAGGCGATGGCGAATGTCCCGCAGCGCAACGTTCAACAAAGCTATATACCTCATGACAGGGAGAGATCCATTTGCCGTAAGAGCTCGCATGAAAACGGATTGCACGCCAGGCGTCATACTGATGGCCCGACCGGCTTAAACCGGGGCCGTTCGGCGAAAATGTGCTGTAGCCTAAACTCAGGCTATCCGCGCACTTTCAGATTAAACAGCCGGGACAGCGCCGCTCTGCCGCTATCCGTCACTTGTACTTCCCGATATCCCGGTGCGCGCGTTATCCATCCTTTTTGCAGGAACAGCGTCATTAGCGCCGAGCCGGCGTCGCCGCCCAGATGAAAACGTCTTTCGCTCCAGTCGAGACAGGGGCAGCAAGGCTTACGCCGTGGGCGGGCGTTAAACACTGCGCCAAGGCGTTCAAGCTGGGTTTTACCGGCTGACGTCAGGGCCAGGCCATCTGCCGCCAGCCATTTTTCCCTCAGCATAAATTCATAAATATTGACCGCCAGCTCGCCCGCCAGATGATCGTAGCAGGTCCGAGCGTAGCGAAGATTAACCGGCGTGCTGGGGAGAAGCGTCTTATGCGCTTGCATAGAGACGCCCATCAGGTTTTCCAGCAGCCCGGCAATATGCGAGCCCGCCAGGCGGTAATAGCGGTGGCGCCCCTGCGCGAGACACACCACCAGTCCGTTGCTGAGCAGCCGGGCAAGATGGCCGCTGGTGGTGGAGGCGGACACCTCGGCGACCGTACTGAGTTCGGTTGCCGTCCATGCGCGCCCGTCCATCAGCGCGCAGAGAATACTGACCCTTGACGAGTCAGAGAGGGCGGAGGCCACCATCGCCATAGCGGTTTCCAGCGCCTCCTCTGGCTCACTGTCTTGCTGCGGTTTCAGGAGATTCATTCAGAAAGTATGGCCCATTTTTTGGTCACTTCCGCTGCCCGGGCGTCATCATCGGTAAGGAGAATGAGCCGGTTACGGTGGTCGCTGTACTGTACCAGAATATTAATACCATTATGGGCCAGGGTGTCTGCGATGTCTCCCAGTTCCCCTGGTCGTTCCTGAGGTAACTTTCGTATCAGAGGACGGCATACATTGCTGACCGTAAAGCCGGCCTCGGTCAGCACCCTGCGGGCTGTCTCACCGTCTTCCACCAGAAAATGCGCATGTCCGGCATCAGGCGTGGTGAATACGCCACCGCCTTCGAGCCCCACGCCGTTGTTACCCAGCGCCATACCCATTGCGCCAAGCGAGCCCGGCGAGTTGCTGAGAATCACGTGAATGTCATACATCTGACTGTGCTCCCCGATCCGATGCGTAATCCCGGAACACGCGGGCGACGCGTATTCTGTAATATGAAAAAATCGATGCTTTGCCTTCGCGCTGGGCAGCCAGATGCCGCTCATTTTGCTGCCAGTTGGCCACCGATGCTTCATCTTCCCACCAGGATAACGAGAGGATTTTGCCGGGCGTACTCAGGCTCTGAAAGCGCTCAATGGCAATAAACCCCGGCGTGTCTGAAAGCAAAGGCGTCAGCCCGGCCGCCAGCTGAAGATATCTTTCCTGTGCTTGTGGTAAGGCGTCGGCCTCAAAAAGTACCGCAATCATAAGTCTGCTCCATGGTGAATTTCCCGGCAGTCTACTGACGGCCAGAGCAGGAAGCTTCGGTGTGCAGCGAAATATGCCTGGCAGGAGATCAACGATTGCAACGGAAATGCTTCCAGCGTTATTGCGATGGTGAATAAAAAAGACCGCCAGCCATGCGATACGGCAGCCTGAGTGCACAGGGCTGGCTGAGTTTTAGTGAAATCGCGATGTGGGGGGATAAACCCTGAGGGCTGCGGCTATCGATGAAAGCGATCGCCGACGGGCAGTACGGGCGGGAAAGCCGTTTTACTGACATGCAGAATATGAACCCGGAAACGCTCGCCCGGACTAGCGAAGCGCCGCCGGGCGATAATCGAAAGAGCACGTTGTATGCCACCGGTCACGCCTTCAGGCTCCGCGCTCTCCTCGGGCGTGAATTTTAACCTTAGCCGGGAGACCTGCGTCTCGCCTACTGTGCATGGCGGCGCAGGGTGGAGGCGGGGTGGCGCCGCAGCGCCTCTTCGGGACGCACAGGGCGCCGCACCAGTTCGCCGCCGCAGTTCGGGCAATGTCCGTTCAGTCGCGTCGTCATGCAGTCCCGGCAAAAGGTGCACTCGAACGAACAGATAAACGCCTCGGGTGAGTCTGGCGGCAGATCTTTATCACAGCATTCGCAATTCGGACGTAACTCGAGCATCAACTTCTCCTCTGGTGAACGGCTATATCAGCGACGGCGGGCCAAAGCACGCTATGTTTATATCATGCCGCGATCGGTCCGCCGAGAATTTCCTTGCGCGGTAATCGCCTTCTCAGAGGGTCGCTTTCCCGGGCTGCATTCCCGGTACGAGGATCACTTTGCGGCACGCCTCTTCACGTTTCTCAAAGATCTGATAGCCGCGCGCGGCCTCCTCCAGCGGCATATGGTGAGTGACAATCTCCTCCGGGGTAAGCAGCCCTTGCTCAATAAGCGCCAGCAGATCCGGCAACCAGGCGTGGACGTGGGTTTGTCCCATCCTGAAGGTCAGTCCTTTATCAAAGGCATCGCCAAACATAAAGCCGTGGATGAAACCGGCGTAAACCCCGGGTACGCTGACGATGCCGCCGCGGCGCACGGCGGCGATGCACTGGCGCAGGGCTTTTCCGCTGCTCCCCTCGATTTTCAGGGTGCTGAGGACGGTTTCCGTAAGGCTACCTTTCGCCTCGAAGCCCACGGCGTCGATCACCGCGTCGACGCCGCGATGGCCCGGCGTGTTATCGATAATCCACTGCGCAGGATCGTCATGGTGGTCAAAGTTTATCGGGATCGCGCCATAGCGTTGTTGCGCGAAATCGAGTCGGTAATCGTTATGATCGATGATAAATATCTGTTCTGCGCCATTGAGCCTGGCGCAGGAGGCGCAGAGCAGGCCTACCGGGCCGGCGCCAAAAATAGCCACGCTACTGCCGGGTTTGACCTCGGCGTTTTTAACCGCCTGCCAGGCGGTGGGCAGAATATCTGACAGAAACAGCACCTTTTCATCGGGTAAGGTGTCTGGCACTTTAAACGGTCCGGTATTGGCTTTGGGGACCCGTACATATTCCGCCTGGCCGCCCGGGATCCCGCCGTACAAATCGCTATAGCCAAACAGCGCCGCCGGTGGCGAAATGCCTTTTCGATTGAGCGTCGCTCCCTGGCCGCTATTGGTGCTTTCGCAGGCGGCATACTGCTGCAAGCGACAAAAGAAGCAGTCTCCGCAGGCGATGACAAACGGGATAACCACCCGGTCGCCTTTGCGGACCGCGGTGACCTCGGAACCGGCTTCCACCACTTCCCCCATAAATTCATGGCCGAAAATATCACCATGGTGCGTGCCGGGGATCTTTCCGCGGTACAGATGCAGATCGGAACCGCAAATCGCTGTCGCGGTGACGCGCAGAATAATATCGTCCGCTGCCTCAAGAGCCGGGTCAGGCATGGTGTCGACGCTGACATGATGCGGGCCGTGATAAGTAAGTGCTTTCATAGAATATTCTCCTCGAGAGAAAGGTTGACAGTATGCGGTTCTTCGGCCTGGTGAACGGCTGCTATCGTCACCGATAAATCATCGTAAAAAATAAAGCGTAGAGTACTAATAATGGAACTGCGTGATATTCCAGGGGCTGAATATATTCCACGCTTCGCTTATTTAGCAGCTGGTTTGTTGAGATTATTTGCCTATTGCCCTTATGTGTGCCAGTATTAATCGGGCATGATATTCGCTCCATTTTGTTTGCTAGCCGCTTCCCCAGCGGCTTTTTTTATCCGTAAAATCAGGGAAAATTCTTAATTTCCGTCTGGCAAAGGACAATGCTGCCGCTTCGTTATATAACCCAACGGTAGTAATCCTCCGGTATAGATAATTCTTTGCCACAGAGGTGATCTGCATACATTATTTCCCTGAACACAGTGAGTTAGCGTCAAGGTGCCGTCTGGTTATTTTTGAGGTGTCTTGTAGAATTATTCCGAATTACTGCTAAAAGGTGTCGAAAAAACGGAATAATAATTTGACTAACCAGCATTACCCGCTAGATTTAAATATCGAACGACGAGTGATACGGAATATTTTCGTATCGTACTGACATAACCGATATACATGAGGTGAAATATGGCAGAGCATCGTGGTGGTTCCGGTAATTTTGCTGAAGACCGTGAAAAAGCTTCTGAAGCAGGTCGTAAAGGTGGTCAGCACAGCGGCGGGAACTTTAAAAATGATCCGCAGCGTGCGTCCGAAGCGGGTAAAAAAGGCGGACAGAATAGCCACGGCGGTGGCCGCAAGTCCGATAATTCCTGATTATCCTTTTCCTTGCACCCTGAAGTGAAAGTATCTCCTGCGAGTCTGTCACAGACTCGCAGTTATTTTCTGACTCCAGAAGGTATTTCTATGAATATGAAAAGCATTGAAGATGTATTTATTCACCTGCTCTCAGATACCTACAGCGCAGAGAAACAATTAACCCGCGGGCTGGCTAAACTAGCCAGAGCGGCGTCCAGTGAAAAACTCAGCGCGGCGTTCAATGCTCATCTTGAAGAAACCCAGGGCCAGATCGAACGTATCGACCAGATTATTGAACAGGAATCCAACCTGAAAATCAAACGCATGAAATGCGTGGCCATGGAAGGATTAATCGAAGAAGCTAATGAAGTCGTTGAGAGCACGGAAAAAAATGAGGTACGTGATGCTGCATTAATTGCCGCTGCGCAAAAGGTCGAGCATTACGAAATTGCCAGTTACGGTACTCTGGTCACCCTGGCAGAGCAGTTGGGCTATAAAAAAGCAGCCAAACTGCTTGCCGAAACCCTGGAAGAAGAAAAACAAACCGATGTGAAATTAACCGATCTGGCGGTAGGTAATATTAATAAGAAAGCGGAAAAATAAACTCTCCCTGACACGAGGAAATCACGATGAATCACGTTGAACATTACCATGACTGGCTACGAGATGCGCATGCCATGGAAAAACAGGCAGAGTCCATGCTGGAATCAATGGCTGGCCGTATCGATAATTATCCGGATCTCCGTGCCAGAATCGAACAGCATGTTAACGAGACCAAACGGCAAATTACCGTGCTGGAAGAGATCCTCGACCGCAATGAGATTTCGCGCTCGGTGATTAAAGATTCGATGAGTAAAATGGCGGCTCTCGGCCAGTCCATCGGCGGGATGTTTCCTTCCGATGAAATCGTCAAAGGCTCGATCAGCGGGTACGTTTTCGAGCAGTTTGAAATCGCCTGCTATACCTCTCTGCTGGCGGCCGCTGAAAAAGCGGGCGATACCGCCTCCATCCCAGCCATTGAAGCCATCCTGGCGGAAGAGCGGGAAATGGCCGACTGGCTGATTAAACATATTCCTCAGACCACGGAGCAGTTTCTCCTGCGTTCAGATGCTGACGGCGTAGAAGCGAAAAAATAACCCAGGAGGCAGGCCTATGTTTCGTCATGTGAAACAACTGCAGTATACCGTACGCGTTGCTGAACCGAATCCGGGGCTCGCGAATTTACTGCTCGAACAGTTTGGCGGCCCTCAGGGCGAGCTGGCCGCCGCGTGTCGTTATTTCACCCAGGGATTAAGCGATGACGATCCCGGCCGCAAAGATATGCTGATGGATATCGCGACAGAGGAGTTGAGCCATCTGGAGATCATTGGCACTTTGGTCGGCATGCTGAATAAAGGCGCCAAAGGAGCCCTGGCGGAGGGCACCGAGAGCGAGGCGGAACTCTATCGTTCGCTCACCGCCAACGGCAATGACAGCCATATTACATCCCTGCTGTACGGCGGCGGTACCCCGCTGACCAACTCGGCGGGCGTGCCGTGGACGGCGGCCTACATTGATACTATCGGCGAACCCACCGCCGACCTGCGGTCGAATGTCGCGGCGGAGGCGAGGGCGAAGATCGTCTATGAACGCCTGATCAACGTGACCGACGATCCTGGCGTGAAAGACGCGCTGGCCTTCCTGATGACCCGCGAAGCGGCGCATCAGCTCTCTTTTGAGAAGGCCCTGCAGTCGATTCGCAACAACTATCCACCGGGCAAACTGCCGCCCATTAGCGAGTACGCTAACACCTACTACAATATGTCTGAAGGTGGAGAAGTACGCGGCAGCTGGAACAGTGACAAACACTTCGATTATGTCAAGGATCCACAGCCGGCCGTAGATGGCGGAGATGGTAGTGCTTCTGTCGGCCTGACGCCAGAGCAGGAAGCGCTGTGCAAAGCGATGCTGAAGCGAACGCAGTCTGACCCGCAGGGCGATCCTTTGACCGGCGCCGAACTCGGCGCCGGGAAGCAAAACACTTCATCA
>NZ_KV792522.1:0-61173 GCF_001808265.1 Klebsiella sp. HMSC16A12 | reverse complement strand
TCGGCGCCGGGAAGCAAAACACTTCATCATCGGCTAAGTGATGTTCGCATGAGCCCCGGCTGCGGCCGGGGCGATTCACAATGATGGGTGTGGAATATGTTTGAATTCGACGCGTTTCATCTGGCCCGATTGCAATTCGCCTTTACCGTATCCTTCCATATCCTCTTTCCGGCCATCACCATCGGCCTTGCCAGCTACCTTGTGGTGCTTGAGGGGATGTGGCTGCGAACCCGGGATAATGTCTGGCGTTCACTCTACAATTTCTGGCTGAAAATCTTTGCCGTCAATTTTGGCATGGGCGTAGTCTCCGGATTAGTCATGTCCTATCAGTTCGGCACCAACTGGAGCGGATTTTCCCAGTTCGCTGGCAGTATTACCGGCCCGCTGCTGCTGTACGAAGTGCTGACCGCCTTCTTCCTTGAAGCGGGATTCCTCGGGGTGATGCTGTTTGGCTGGAATAAAGTGCCGCCAGCGCTGCATTTTTTTACCACCTGCATGGTGGCGCTTGGCACGTTGGTCTCTACCTTCTGGATCCTTGCCTCCAATAGCTGGATGCAGACGCCGCAGGGTTTTATCATCGAAAATGGCCATCTCATCCCGCAGGACTGGCTGGCGATTATCTTTAATCCCTCTTTTCCGTATCGCTTGTTCCATATGGCGATAGCCGCGTTTCTCAGTAGCGCCATGTTCGTCGGGGCGTCTGCCGCGTGGCATCTTCTGCGCGGCAACGACTCGCCGGCCATCCGCAAAATGCTGTCGATGGCGATGTGGATGGCGCTGCTGGTGGCGCCGATCCAGGCGGTGGTGGGGGATATGCATGGTCTTAACACCCTTGAGCATCAGCCGGCGAAGATCGCGGCCATCGAAGGGCACTGGGAAAATCGCCCCGGCGAGGCCACGCCGCTGCTGCTGTTTGGCCTGCCGGACATGGAGCAGGAGCGGACCCGCTATGGTCTGGAGATCCCCGCTCTCGGTAGCCTGATCCTTACCCACAGCCTGCATAAGCAGGTGCCGGCCCTGAAAGACTTCCCGAAAGAGGACCGACCCTATTCGCCCGCCGTCTTCTGGTCGTTTCGCATCATGGTCGGGATGGGCGTGTTGATGATCGCCTTAGGGATCTGCAGCGCCTGGCTGCGCTATCGGCGGCGGCTGTACCACTCGCGTCCCTTCCAGTGGTTTGCGCTCTGTATGGGGCCCGCTGGTCTTATTGCCCTGGTCGCCGGGTGGGTGACCACCGAGATGGGCCGCCAGCCGTGGGTGATATACGGGTTGCTGCGCACGCGGGATGCGGTGTCGTTGCACAGCACCCTGCAGATGGCCATCAGCCTGCTGGTATTTATCGTGGTTTACTGCGCCGTGTTTGGCGTGGGGTATTACTATATTTTCCGGCTTATCAAAAAAGGGCCGCAGCCGGTGACGGAGCTGACCTCGCAAACCGCAGGCACCCCGGCGCGTCCGCTCTCAGCGGCTGAGCCGGTGCGTGATGAGGAGAACGCATCATGAGCATCGATATCTCGGTGATTTGGTTTGTCATCATTGTCTTCGCCACGCTGATGTATATCGTGATGGATGGTTTCGATTTAGGTATTGGGATGCTGTTCAGCGTGGTGCATGATGGCGAAGAGCGCGATGTGATGGTCAACAGCGTCGCCCCCGTCTGGGATGGTAACGAAACCTGGCTGGTGCTCGGCGGGGCAGGGCTGTTCGGCGCCTTTCCGCTGGCCTATGCGGTGATCACCGATGCGCTGGTTATCCCGCTGACGGCGATGCTCATCGGCCTGATTTTTCGCGGCGTGGCCTTTGAATTTCGTTTTAAAGCGGTTCCCTCGCATCGCATCTTCTGGGACTATGCCTTTGCCGGCGGCTCGCTGTTGGCGACCTTCAGCCAGGGGATTGTCGTCGGCGCGTTTATCAACGGCTTTGCGGTGGCTGACCGCCGCTTCGCCGGTTCGACGCTGGACTGGCTTACCCCTTTCAATCTGTTCTGCGGTCTGGGGCTGGTGGTGGCCTATCTGCTGCTGGGCACCACGTGGTTGATTATGAAAAGCGAAGGCGCGCTGCAGCAGCGGATGCGCGAGCTGACCCGCAAGGTACTGCTGGCGCTGATGGCGGTGATCGCGGTGGTCAGCGTCTGGACGCCGTTGGGCTGGCGCTACGTGGCGGAACGCTGGTTTACGCTGCCCAATTTCTTCTGGTTCGTGCCGGTGCCGATTCTGGTGTTGGCTCTGAGCCTGTGGATCTGGCGCCTGAGCGCGCGCCCCGCCAGCCATGCCCGCCCATTTATCCTGACGCTGGGCCTGATTTTCCTCGGCTTCAGCGGGCTGGGGATCAGCGTCTGGCCGAACATTATCCCACCGCATATCTCTCTGTGGGATGCCGCTGCGCCGCCGTCCAGCCAGGTATTTATGCTGCCGGGCGCGCTGCTCATTATCCCGGTGATCCTGATGTATACCGCCTGGAGCTACTACGTCTTTCGCGGCAAAGTCTCCGGCAGCGAGGGCTATCACTGAGCCTGATTCGCGCCGGCAGGTGAGGATTTGCCGGCGCGTCGCGCCGTCCGGTCAGGGATGACCGAGAGGGATGCGCACAAACCGGTGATCAGCTGCAACGACTCGGGCCGGGTGTTTATGCCTTCGGTGGCTTGATCTTAATAATAAATCGTTCGTTAACCCGGGTGATCCTCGCGCCAATATCGCCAAACTCGGTGGCGATTTTAAAAAAATCGTCCGCGGCGACATCAAAATCGAGCTCAATCTTCGGGTGTTGTCCTGTCGCCAGTAATTCATAGAAATGGTCAAGGCTGCGGGCTTTTTCGCTAGGCATCTTATTTCTCCATGGTAAACCAATCTGCAGGGGTTTTATTGCTTACGGCGCTTTTACGGATTATTCAGCAGGATGACAAACGTGCCTGATATAAAATTATGCAATGACAGTAAGAATGAGGTAGGGCGAGGTTATTCCGTGTTGTTAAACCGCGTGGCGACGCGTTGTCCGCCATACCATGACGGCAGAGACGACCCTGCGGCGCCGGTTGATGATAGACATTTTTTGATGACAAATTAATGACAATAAAATGAATCTGTCCGGGCTCGGGATGGCATCGTGCTAAATAATTTTATTCTGTGGCTGGTAAGGTGGTTGTTAACTACTTTATGGTGATGGAGCGTCTTTTTTAGGGCCAACGGCGAGGGAACAACGATGCAATTACTTGATTTATTCGCAGGCTTATTATGGTTAAGCAGCGTTATCTTCCTGCTGTTTGTTCTTGATGTGATCATCACCCGTTATCTTTATCGTAAATAATCGACAACGACAGCGGCGTTGGGCATAGGGGACGGCGTCGGAGGATGATAATATAACCCGCGGACTGATTCAGAAAGGAATGCGCGGTGGCCGGGAGAATTGATTACGATATTGAAAAATACCAGTTTACCGAAGCCGGTGAGACGCCACGGCTCCGGGAGCAGTGGCGCGAAGTATACCTGGAGTGTCGTCAGCTGCGGGCCGGGGCAGAGGAGCGCCTGCGCATTGCGTTACTGAACGTCGACTATGTCACCAGCTTCGAGCTGCCTTTTCGCCTGCTGCTGGTGCGCGCGCCGCAGCTAATCGCCGATGTTCGCGAGACGTTGCAGCTTAGCCGTAAAGCCGCCGTTTTCAACGGCAAACGTTACGGCTGCGTCTATAGTTTGAAACAGGATTTACAGGCTGTACCGGAAGCCTTTCATTACCGCCTGGCAAACCGCATTCGTCGCGTCGATGCAACGGGGCTGACGGCGGCCCCGTACCAGCAGATTGCCCGGGAGATAAAGCCGGCCCGGGAGCGGCTCCGCCAGGCGCTGAACGCCGGCCTGCCGGTCACCGCTCTCGACGCCCTGTTCTGGTTCGGCAGTCAGCGAGTGGCGGCGGACATCGCGCAGTTGCGCCGGTCCGGTATGACGATTGTCACGACGGAGGTGGAGGTCAGCGACAATTTGTTCAATACCACCCGACGAGTGCCCGTTTACCGCCTGGCCAGCGAGTGAGTCGGCAACCTTTCGCCCAGCCGTTGCCTCTGCAGACAGTTGACCATTGCCCCGTCGAACCAGACGCACAGCCCTCTGGCGACAGGCCGTGGGGCCGGTTCCAGCCATGCGCTGGCGATGAGCATGAGGAGCATTAGCGCCAGTGGAACCATGTATTTTCTTTTCACTGCTCTTTATCCGCTGCGCCTGTTCTGCCAGCAAGGTAGCGGTAAAGTATGACGTTTCGTTGACCGGGGCCGCGTTTTTATTATCGGCAAGCGGTTGCGTTGGGTCAGAGATTATTCATCTTTTGGCATACGAGAGGACGAAAACTGGCGGCTTGTATTTTTGATTTTTATTACACCACGCTTTTTTTTGCCGCCGGGGAAAAGCGTAATGTGGCTACGACTGGATGCGGCTCGTCATGTAACTGGCTGGTTTGAAACAATATTTTAATTGTTGTCTAAACGCATGCGACAGCGGTGGCTAATTTATATTAATTCACTTTACCGATCAATAAATTATATGTTGATAGTTTTTAGCTATCGAATGTTTCTTATCGATCATTTTAAACTATTTTTGTTGGCGGGAAATATATGACATGCTTTAACCCTTTCTTATTTTTGGTATTTTTTAAATGGTTGAAGAAAACGCGAAAAATACCTTCTATCGCTTCGTACTGGAGCCTGCTATTAGCGATGATGGCAGCTGCCACTCGTGGGAATTGCTCACTAAAGATATTATAGCACCCGCACGAAATAACGCCTCAGCGCCCGCGTTTTCTTTCTCCACGCTTACCGAAAGCGATAAGCTTGCACTATTTACCCGACAAATCGAGTTGCTTTCCGTATTTGATTTTTCCCTGGTCGATAATAAGCCGATCTCGCTCAATATCGATGATTTATTAAGCCATTTTATTCTGACGGACCGCTATCTCTGCGATTTTCTGCGCTCGTGTAAGCATATTGCTTTGGAGATAAATGAGAATTTTCATGAGTTTATCGCCGGCCGCGAGCTGACGGCGCTAAGCACGCTGGCGGCGCTTTGTCCGGTCTGGCTGGATGATTTTGGTCGCGGGCGAACCTCCTTCCCGCTGCTGGAGAGATTCCGCTTCGATTGCGTCAAAGTGGATAAGGATTACTTCTGGGATAAAGAAAACGACCCCGCTTTGCCCGGTCTGTTGCAGTCTATTCATACCCTGACCGGCCATGTGATCGTTGAGGGTATCGAAACCGAAAAGCAAAAACGGTTAATCACTTCTGCCGGGGACATCATAGGTCAGGGCCGCTACTGGAAGGAAGAATATATTTTTCTTTGCGGTTGAGGGTCGACCGGGGGCTGGTTTCGGTTACCTGCTATTCTTTTATTTTCCAGTTTTAAATTCCCCCTTTGCTACAGATAGTCTTTATTAGCGCAGTGATAAGCGCCTCTCTTTTTTATGAAGGATCATTCCCTGTAAATACCCCCATGCGTAACGCCCCGATCGCCATTTCGACGTAAGCCAGGAGCTGACCTCTGAGCAGCGCGAGCTGGTGAAAAAAGATCTCGCCGCTGCGATCAATTAATCCTGCCTGCGCCATCCGCTCAGGATCGCGCGGCATGGAAAAATGCCGCCGTTTACCGGCGGCTATTGCTTATTTTGCGCTACCCTGGTTTTTTTCCAGCCGGGCGAAATACTCCGGTGCAAACGGACGCGGATCGACGTCGGCAAACGGCGCGCGCTCAAAGTGCGATTTCAGCGCCCAGGGGACCGTGCAGTCAAAAATGGTCTTGCAGCTGATGCCATTTCCACGGATCGACGGGCTGTATTCCGGCGTCTGGGACGGATCCAGCTGGTGACCGCGAATGCCGGGGATTGTCGTAATGCTGACGTCCCCCTGCATGCGGGTGGTCATCGCCCACAGGATATCGTCGCTGTCAAAGATGTCGACATCTTCATCAACCAGAATAATATTTTTTAGCTCGGAATAGGTCGCCAGCGCCAGCAGCGCGGCCTGCCCCTGCCGGCCTTCATCGGCGGGTTGACGTTTTTTCACCTGCAGGATCCCGAGGAACTTACCGCCACCCGCGGTGTGGGCGTAGACATTTTGTAAAAAGCCCGGAATGGCGGCCTCGACGGCATTCCAGATACTGGCTTCCGTTGGCAGGCCGGCGAGGGTGGTATGCTCTTCCCCCGGTCCCACCAGGGTCTGCAGAATCGCATTGTTTCGCATGGTCACTGCTTTGACTTTGATTACCGGCAGCGACGGATTAGCGCCGCCGCAGTAGCCAGGAAATTCCGGCATCGCGTGGCCGCTATTGGTGTGCTGATCCTCTCTGACGCGCACGCCAGGCAACAGCTCACCTTCGATAACGATCTCGGCGCGGGCGATGGCTTTCTCCGGGACGCTGACGCCCTGAACCAGCTCCACCGGACGTTGACGCAGCGCGCCGGCGACGCCCAGCTCATTATAGCCGAACGGCGTGGTAGGGGCTTCGAAGCAGGCGCCAATATAGATGGCCGGATCGAGACCCATATTGATGGTTATCGGCAGCGGTTTGCCGGCGGCCTCGGCCTTTTGGCGAAACACTTCGATATGGCGGCCGGCGGCAAGAAACATCGACAGCTCATCCCGGCCCTGGACGCACAAGCGGTGGATGGTGACGTCGGTCAGCGAGGCGTCGTCGGGATCGCTGGCCAGCGCCAGGCCCAGGCAGAAGAAGGGGCCGGCGTCGATAGGGGTGTTGGTGGGCGCCGGAAGCAGGGTGCGCAAATCAAAATCCGGATCGTCGGCCAGAAAGATCTGTTCCTGGCAGGGGGCGCTGCTGGCCGGGACGACCACCGGCGCGACCGGTTTTTTCACCGCCTTACCCACTTCAAGGGCCAGCTGCGAGGCTTCGCAGCCCAGCAGCAGCGCGGCCCGCTGGCGGCTGGCGTGCATACCCACCAGAATGCGCGAGTGTGGATAACCCTTAATATTGTTAAACATCATCGCCGGCCCGATGCGGGTGGGGCGCTTCACGGTGCCGCCCGCGCCGATATGGCGATAAACACCGGCCAGCTCGGCGTTAGGGTCAACCGGATGATCGGTTTCGAGATACTGATTGTCATGCTGTTGCAGCAGCGCGATGGCGTCGCGCAGATCCTGAATCGGTGCGGTCATGATGTTCTCCTTAGCGTATCGATGCGCACAGTATGCTTCGCAGGCTAATGGTTATCAATTGCATCATTTATGCTTTATTGATAAGCTTTTTCTTATCAATTTGTAGGGAGGAGTCCGACCATGTCCTTGCGAGCGTTACGCCATTTTGTGGTCGTTGCCGAAGAGTTGCATATGCACCGGGCGGCGGAGCGGTTACATATCGCCCAGCCCGCCCTCAGTCAGCAGATTAAGCAGCTTGAGCAGCGCCTGGGCGTGGTGCTCTTTTCCCGCGCTAACCGCCGTCTGACTCTGACCGCCGCGGGCGAGGCCTTTTTACACAAGACGCGGCTGGCGCTGGAAATGGCCGATCAGGCGGTGCTGGACGCCCAGCGCACCGCGCGGGGCGAGCAGGGGAGGCTGCATTTGGGGTATGTCTCCAGCGCGATGTACGACAGTAAACTGCCGGGGCTCCTGCGCCGGCTGCGCGCCGACTGGCCGGGGATTGAGCTGTCGCTGGTGCAGGGGGATGTGCAAATGCTCTACGAAGCGCTGTTGGATCTGCGTCTGGATATCGCCATCATCCGCGCGCCGCTGGCCTCGCCGCCGGACGCGCTGGTGGTCAGGCCGTTTGTACGTGAAAAGCTCTGCCTGGCGCTCTATCAACAGCATCCGCTGGCCGGCGTGGGCGCGCTTAATCTGGCCTCATTGCGCACTGACAACTGGATCTCGCTTGACGATCCGCAGGGCACCGGACTGGAGCAGGTTTTTATGGATGCCTGTCGCGTCGCGGGCTTTACGCCGCAGGTGGCGCAGCGGATTAACGACGTTACCTCGATGATTAGCCTGGTCTCCGCCGGGGTGGGAGTGGCGTTGGTTCCGCTCTCGGCGCGGGCCTTACGCCTTGATAACGTGGTGTATATCGATCTCCAGGATCGGCTGGCGGAGAGTGAGCTGAGCATGGTTTACCACCGCCATATTCGTTCGGCGGTGGTAAGGAAAGTTATCTCGCTGCTTAATACCGCTGAGCGATAGTCCCGGTTAGCTGGTCTTCAGGCGGCCAAAGCTGACAATCCTTGAGCGGCCCAGCTCTTTCGCCCGGTACAGCGCGGCATCCGCCGCGCGCAGCAGACTATCGCTTTGGGTGTGCTGCGGGTAGCTGGCGATGCCAATCGACACATCCACCTGGCCTATCTCGGTCAGACCATCGCGCAGCGTCATATTGCGCACCTGGGTGTAGATCTCGCTGGCGCACTGGTGCGCCCCAGCTTCGTCAATCCCGGGGAGCAGCACTAAAAACTCCTCGCCCCCGTAGCGGAAAGCCATGCCGATATCGCGCACCGCGCGCTGCACAATGGTCGCAACGCTCTTAATCACCAGATCCCCAGCCTCATGGCCATAGCGATCATTGATGGTTTTAAAATGATCGATGTCGATCATCAGACAGCTCAGCGGAGTATGGGTATGGACCGCCAGCGCCATCTGCGAATGCAGCGCTTCGTCAAGATGATGGCGGTTACGCAGGCCGGTCAGGGAATCGAACAGCGCTTTTTCCAGCAGGGCGCTGCGCAAACGCTGATTGGCCAGCGCCAGGCCCAACGCTTCCGCCATCAGCTCGAGATAGGCCCGGGAAGGAGCGTCACCGGCGGTGACGTTCTGGAAGGTCAGCAGGCCAATGGCTTCGCCCTGGGCGATGAGCGGTACGCAGAGCGACTGGCCGGCGTGCGTCTCCGGCAGATGATAGCAGGTGATATCGGGCTCGCCCTGCACCGGCGGATGGCTGAGTCCCCGCCGTATCGCCCAGCAGTCGTCGGGAGAAAAGGGCGTCGTCTCACCGGCGGGCGACAGCCACTGCGCTACGCAGCGCAGCTGCCAGGGGTCGGTATCCAGAACATACAGTTTACCGGGGATCGTCGGGGCGATATTCGGCGCAAACCGCTCCGCCACCTTAATCACATCCTCAATGGTTTCACAGCCCTGCAGCCGCTGAGTCATACGCGCCAGCAGCTCGCGGATCGCCCAGTCGGCGTCGCGCTGCTGCTCCAGCCGCTGACGGGCCAGGCCGTTCTCGCGAAAAATGCGGATCGCCTGAGCCATGTCACCAATCTCATCCACCTGGGTAAAGTGCGGCGTCTCCACCGCATAATCCTGGGAGGCGAGACGCTGGACCACGTCGCTCAGGCGAACCACCGGGTAGAGCACCCGGCGTTTGAGAATGAAGCCGAGGACGAACAAAAACATCAGGGCGGTCAGGCCGACCATGATTTCCGACAGCGTACGCCAGATCCGCGAGCGCTCGGTGGCCTGGTCGATAGCGACGGCGGCGCGATGCTCAAGCATCTGGCGGAAGCGATCGATCTGCGTCTGCATGCGCTCCAGTTCAGTCTCGTACGCGGTGCCGTACAGCACCGCGATGGCCGCTGGCGCATCGCCGCGAGCGACATGCGCCAGGGCCGCCTGCTGTTCATCCTGTAGCTCATCGGCGATCCGCAGGCCATCCTGGAGCAGCGCCAGCTCCTCGCGGCTGGCGCCGTTATCTTTCAGGCCGCCCAGCCGCTGCTCTATGCTCTTGTCGGTCTGCTGCAGCTGCTGATATTGCGTAAGCGTCTCCGGCGAAGGCTTTATCACGTACAGCCGGGCGAGGTCAGACAGCGCCCAGGCGTCGTTTTCCACCTCGTCGGAGAGGGTATCAAAGACCTGGCGCTGCTGTACCGCCTGGCGTTCGACGCGGTCGGCGCTGGAGGCCATGAGCATAGCGCTCCCGGAAGCCAGCGTCAGGCCAACGGTGATCCCGTAAGCCCAGTTAGTGATGGTGGCGATTCTCACCGTGAATTTCCTTGCATGCAGATGAAGCTGTTTTGATTATAGAACTCCGCCCCCGCCACGACGGCGGCCCGCTTCAGAGGCGGCGCTCGCTATGCAGAGGGGCAAGGGTCTGAAGAATGATGGCGTGTAGCGTTTCCGCATGGTGGCGCAAAACGAGGAAGACATCGCTATCCAGAGCGCCATTTATAACATCCGCTTCCATAATCTGTAAGGCTTCCTGCCAGGCCATCCCTTTACGATAAGGGCGATCTTCGGTCAGCGCGGTGAAAATATCGGCGATGGAGATAATCCGGTCGGCGAGGGTCAGGTGCTCCTTTTCGAGATGCAGAGGGTAGCCGCTGCCGTCCATTTTTTCATGATGATTCGAGGCCCAGTTAATGATGTCGCCGAGCTCGCTATAGTCGCTGAGAAGTTCGCCGGTCATATAGCTGTGTTCCCGCACCTGACTCAGCTCCTCATCATCCAGCTCGCCCTCTTTTTCGAGAATGGAGAGTGGGATATAGACCTTGCCAATATCGTGTAGATAGCCGGCTATCTGTATTTGCTGGCAGGTGGGCTCCGGCAGCAGCATCCAGCGGGCAAGCTGGCGGGCGATTTCCCCCACCATGATGCTATGGGTGGCGGTAAAGCTGCTGTAGGTGTCGACGATTTTGGCAATCAGCAGGCAGACATCCTTCAGACCGTGAATATCCAGATAGCGCGTGTTGATGGGGCCAATAATCTCCAGCAGCCGCTGAATATGGCCGGGGTGAAGGTGCTGCCAGAAGTTCGCATTTTCAGCGACCTCGCACAGGATATCGCAGAGCGGCGGATCGATCTCCCGATGCAAAGCGACGAACTGTTCCACCACCGCCCGCGTGGGCCAGGCGGCAACGTGGCTATCGGCCGGCAGCAGCCGTTCAAAGGCATCAGCGAAATAGACAATGTGCTGTTCGCGGGAGCCCCGGTGGTTCGGGCTAAAATGGTGATCGCGAATAAAGGGAACGATGGGCTGGAAGGTCGCTAATCCCTCCAGCATCGCCACACCCTGGCGCTGATGCGGGTCGTGGATATTATCGATAGCATCCAGCGAATGAATGGTGCGTTTATCCCCCAGCACGCCGATATCGTGCAGCAGCGCGGCGCAAAAAATGGTCTGCTGCCGTTCGTCAGGCAGTTCCAGCCTTTGCGCCAGCGTCAGGGCGATTAAGGCCGTTCGTTGCATATGCCGGTGCAGTTCAGGGTTAATGATCTGGATGACTCTGGTGGTCAGCATCAGGGCCGACTTCAGGGCAATACGCATCTCTGTTCTCCGTTCGCGTGACCTGGCGGGCAAAAATGCTCTCGCCGGTGACGGAAGTGTCGATAATCTGATCGCAATGCGTGTTGTGTGTTGCTGAACAGGTAAATCCTCAGAATGTTTTGGTTCATAGCTCTGCCCGTTTCAGATCCAGTGGTGCACCAGAGTTGGGCGATATCGTCCTAAGAACCTTATTATTGTCTGATAGTTAACCATTTCCCCCCCAGAAAAGAAATGAATTCTGGCAAGCCCTTTGCATTAAGCAAGCGTAAGTTTGATTAATGTCTATGAAGGGAGTGACCTGTATGAATTTTAGAGCATTACTTGCCATTGCGTTATTGACGATGAGCAGCCTGGCGTTTAGCGAGACGCGTCTTCCGCATATTGTTATTTTAGCCACCGGCGGAACGATTGCTGGTTCGGCGGTCAGCAATACCCAAACAACCGGCTATAAAGCCGGGGCGCTTGGAGTGCAGACGCTGATTAACGCCGTGCCGGAAATGAGTAAAATCGCTCACGTCGAGGGCGAGCAGGTGGCCAATATTGGCAGTGAGAATATGACCAGCGATATTATTCTCCAGCTCTCGAAGCGGGTGAATGCGCTATTGGCCCGGGACGATGTCGATGGCGTGGTGATCACCCATGGCACGGACACGCTGGATGAAACCCCGTATTTCCTCAATCTGACGGTGAAAAGCAACAAGCCGGTGGTCTTTACCGCGGCGATGCGCCCGGCGACGGCGATCAGCGCCGACGGGCCGATGAACCTGCTGGAAGCGGTCACGGTCGCCGCCGATCCTGATGCCCGGGGACGCGGGGTAATGGTGGTGCTTAACGACCGCATCGGCGCGGCGCGCTTTGTCACCAAAACTAATGCCACTTCGCTGGATACCTTCCGGGCGCCCGAGGAGGGCTATCTTGGTGTCGTGGTGGGCGGAAAACCCCAGTTCGAGACGCGGGTGGATAAAATTCACACGCTGCGCTCGGTGTTCGATGTGCGTCAGCTGAAGGTTCTGCCGAAGGTGGTGATTATTTATGGTTACCAGGACGATCCGGAGTATATGTACGATGCGGCGATCGCCCATCATGCCGACGGTATTATCTACGCCGGAACCGGGGCGGGGTCGGTGTCGGTACGTAGCGCCGCCGGTATCAAAAAAGCGCAGCAGGCGGGCATCGTGGTGGTGCGAGCCTCCCGTACCGGCAGCGGCGTCGTACCGCCGGATGACAGCCAGCCCGGGCTGGTGGCCGACTCCCTCAACCCGGCAAAAGCGCGTATACTGCTGATGACCGCGCTGACGCAGACTAAAGATCCGCAGCTGATTCAGCAATATTTCCATACCTACTGATCCTCTGCGGCGAGGGCGTTTTTCACACCCTCGCCGTGCTTTCTTCTCAATGACCTGGCTTCCATGCAAATCGATGGCGGATGATTGCCCATCATTCACTCCACCTGTATTTCCCACGAGGCGTAAAAAAATATTTTTTATTGTCCGGCGGGCACAGTATTTCAATGCACCGCGCTTATTTTAAAAGCAGGTTTAAATAAGTCTATTCTTAATTGTTGTCTTAAAGTCGTTTTAATCTTTTTTATGCTGACGGATTAAAAAAGATGCATTTCGCAGTGGGACGCGTTTAATACTCGCTTTGACAGACTACGATGCATCCCAACGCGGTCAGGCCGCCGATCGCGCGGCTCAGCGGACGTCTGCCACCGGCGGCCAGGGCCGCACTGCGGCAGCTTTCGGTTGTTTTCGTTAGTAACGCTGATGATTAGCGTGAAAATGATATGCATGATGAATATATTAAGCGTGGTTCAAGATTTAAGTTTACATTTAGTAACATATGTGCCGCAATTATGTTTTTTTGTCAGCTTGCTGTTTTTTACTTGCCGGAGGGAATTTCAGCGGATTAGTATTGTCGAACTTGCTGTACGTACCGCCTAATGATGATAAATGGATTCTGTTTTCCTTAAGCGTTACCACATAATTAATGTTTACAGGAAAAATCATGGCCTGCGTATTTAATAAACAACTTTTACACCCGCGTAACTGGCTGACCTGGTTCGGGCTCGGCATCCTCTGGTTAATCGTGCAACTGCCTTATCCGCTGCTGCATTTTATCGGCACCAGCGCTGGTCGCCTTTCCCGTCGCTTTCTTAAACGCCGCGAACATATCGCCCGGCGTAATATCGAACTCTGCTTCCCGGACATGTCGCCAGCGGCGCGCGAGACGCTGATCGATCAAAACTTTATGTCGCTGGGAATGGGGCTTATCGAAACCGGCATGGCCTGGTTCTGGAGCGACGAGCGGGTCAAAAAATGGTTTGATGTCGAGGGGTTCGCCAACCTTAATCACGCGCTTAGCGGTGGGAAAGGGGTAATGGTCGTCGGCGTGCACTTTATGTCGCTGGAGCTGGGCGGCCGCGCGATGGGGCTGTGTCGGCCAATGATGGCCACCTACCGGCCGCACAACAGCCCGCTGATGGAGTGGGTGCAAACCCGCGGTCGCCTGCGTTCGAACAAAGCGATGATCGATCGCAACAACCTGACCGGTCTGGTGCATGCCTTAAAATCCGGTGAAGCGGTGTGGTTCGCGCCCGATCAGGATTACGGTCCCAAGGGCAGCGTCTTTGCACCTTTTTTCTCCGTCCCGCAGGCGGCGACCACCAACGGCACCTATGTCCTGTCCCGCTTATCGGGCGCGAAAATGTTGAGCATCAGCATGGTACGTAAGCTGGATCGCCGGGGCTATAGCCTGCATATCAGCGAGGTGATGAATGACTATCCGGGTGAGGATAAGCAGATCGCCGCCGGCTATATCAACAAGGTTATTGAGCGCGAGATCCTGCGCGCTCCCGAGCAGTATCTGTGGGTACACCGTCGTTTTAAAACCCGCCCGCTGGGCGAACCTTCCGTCTATTAACCTTCCCGCACAGGCTGCGCTTTCAAAATCCCGACAGTTGGGGTAACGTGAGCCGGATCATGTTTTAGTCGTGCGCGAAGGAGTGCAGAGTGTTCGCTGAGTTTGGTGTTCTGAATTATTTAACTTATCTGGTCGGGGCGGTGTTTATCATCCTCGTTCCTGGCCCTAATACGTTTTTCGTGCTGAAAACGGGCATTGCCCACGGGGTGAAGAAAGGCTATCTGGCGGCGGCGGGCGTCTTTATTGGCGACGCAGTGCTGATGTTTCTGGCCTTCGCCGGGGTGGCGACGCTGATTAAAACTACGCCGGTGTTGTTTAACGTCGTGCGCTACCTCGGGGCAATTTACCTGCTGTGGCTCGGGGGCAAAATGCTCTATGCGGTGCTGACCCAGCGCGACGGCCAGTCCGACGCCAGCGCGGAGCCGGCGAGCGCGATCCTCAAGCGCTCCCTGACCCTGAGCCTGACCAATCCGAAAGCGATTCTGTTCTATGTGTCGTTTTTCGTGCAGTTTATCGATGTCAACGCCAAAACCCCCGGCGTGGCGTTCTTTATCCTGGCGCTGACCCTCGAGGTGATTAGCTTCTGCTATATGAGCTTTTTGATCCTCTCCGGCTCGTTTGTCACCCGCTACGTCAAAACCCGCAAGAAGCTGGCTAAACTTGGCAACAGCCTGATTGGTCTGGTTTTCGTCGGGTTCGCCGCGCGCCTGGCTACCCTGCAGTCCTGTTCCCCACGGGCCGGTTACCCGCTGACCGGCCCGCCGTCTCTTATTCTGCCCTGTAACAAAAACCCTTCATTTTTTATTGCATTGGTGTTACATATACAGCCGTTTATCGCTCAGCAAAAAGGAAGCCCCGATGATTCTGCAAAAACTCCTCAGCAATAAAAACTGCAAAAAATACTGTCTGTCGCTCGCGGTGGTGTTTGCTATCGCGCTGGCGGTAGTGGGGCGGGCGACCTTCGGGGGCGTGGTGAGCGAGTACAATATGCCGTACTCAGAGTGGACGACGTCCATGTTCTTCCTGCAGGGGGCGATGGTGACGGTTTACAGCATTGTCTTTACCGCGCTCTTCGCTATCCCCCTCGGCTTTATTTTCCTCGGCGCCGATCGTCAGGATTAAGCGTCAACGGGCGAACCGCGGTTCGCCCTGTCTTATCGGCTTATCAACAGCGTGAAGCATTAGTCGTCGTCATGATAGTGATGATGGTGGTGGTGGCGATGGGGATGATATCCATCGTCAATAATGCATCCCGATAACAGCGTGCACAGCGCAATAATCAACGGTAACACGATCGGTTTTTTCATCCTTACTTCTCCCGCTATTCTTATTCCCCGGGGCCGAGAATGCCGCGGCGGATAACGTGAGTGTAAAGGGTTAACTTATTGATGGGATAGGATAAATCCGCAATATCGCCGCGGCGATCACCACCAGCCAAACTGGGTGCCGGCCACCGCCACGATGGCGACAACCAGCATGATAATGGTGCTTTTTTTCATTATGCCCCACCCGGCGCCGCATAGCCGCCGACAAAAAACCAGCCGAGAAAGACGACGGCGATGATAAAGATCGCCACCGGGAAAAGAATACCCAATTTCATGATTGTGTCCCTGTGCCCACGAATGATGCCCTGCATGATACTGGATATCGCGGTACTTTAGTCAATATGAATGAAATTCTCCTGGCGGCGGGACTTCTTATCCTGGTACATCGCCTCATCGGCAGCGCGTAAGGCCGCTTCAACATCGATACTCTGCGGATCGCAGGTGACCACCCCGAAGCTGGCGCCCTCATAGTCGATACGCTGTTCGCCGAGGAAGTAGACGCCGCACAGAGCCTGACGCAGGGACGTGACATACGCCTGCTGTGCGGCAGGCTGCTGGGCGCTACCGACGATCAAAAACTCATCGCCGCCAAGGCGGCCAACGATATCTTCCCGGCGCGCGACAGCGGTGAGTCGTTTGCCGACCTGCACCAGAAAGCTGTCGCCGCACGGATGGCCGAACCGATCGTTAATGGCTTTGAAACCATCGAGATCGATAAAAATAAGCGAGACCTGCTGCTGCTGGGCACGGGCGGAGGCAAAGCGTAACGCCAGCTGCTTAAACAGCGCGCGGCGATTGGGAAGCTGGGTGAGCTCATCGGTAGACGAGTGCAGCTCCAGCGCGACGTTTGCCGCCTGCAGCTGTTGCACCAGGGTGTCTTTTTCCACGTAGTGGGAAATGAGCTTCGCAAACAGGCCCATGACCTGTTCGCCTTCGAGGTTATAAGGCTGTTGTTGCCGGCTGGTGGCGCAGAGGGTGCCGAACAGAGAGCCGTCGGCCAGGCGGACGGGAATGCTTAAAAAAGTAGCGATTCCCAGCTCCTGGGCGGCGATGCAGGAGTGCCAGCGGTTGGCAACGTCATTGCTAAACGTACACTGATCCTCAAGGGCGCGTTTGCACAGGGATTCATCCCAGGGGACGGAAAATCCTTCCGGGATCTGCATTTCGCTGCTGTTGTGGGCGAACATGATCTGCTGCCGCTGGGCGTTGGTATCAATGCGGGTGAGGTAGGTGGACTCCATTCGGGTCACCGCCTCCAGCATCTCCAGCAGCTGGCGCACCAGGGTTTCCAGGGACTGTTCCGCAGCGAGGGTTTGCGACACCCGGGCAAGAATAAAATCTGACATGAATAATACAGCTCCAGCACGCCAAACGTCACCCCAGCATATTGGGCTGCAAACGGACATCAGCGTCAAATAAACAGTGATATTTTTAAATTTATCACATCTGTCTGGGGAATACTTGTCCACGCGGTGGGAAAAAAAGCCCCGTCGGGTGCGTTAGCCACCCCAGACACTACGGCTTTCAACGGTACAATGCGGGGTTGCGCGGCACGCAAGACCATTGAAAGCCATAACTAATTACCCATCTGTGGACATTATGTGGACGTTTCACACATCAGCGCTACCTCTCAGCGGGTTAAGCGAGATCGCGTCCTGAAGATATTCCGGTGCAAAGTGAGCGTAGGCCATAGTTTGCTCAATTCGCGCATGTCCTAAGATCCTCTGTAATGTAATTATGCTCCCCCCATTAATCATAAAATGCGTCGCGAAACTGTGGCGTAGTGCATGCGTCGCCTGGCCGGTCGGAAGATCAGGTTTTACCTCCCTGAGTATCTGCCTGAAGTCAGAATAAGACGCCTTACCAAATAACAACCCTCGCTTACCATCCGCTATGAGTTTTGCCACTTCCGCTGAAACTGGAACAGTCCGCTGCTTGTTACTCTTGGTTTTAACGAACGTCACACGGTTCTGTATGATGTGTTCCGCCTTGAGTCGAGCCGCTTCGCCCCAGCGAGCACCAGTGCTTAAACAGAGAACAGCTATCTTCTTGTTGTCGCCATCCAGTTTAAAGAGCAAGTGCTTGATTTCGTCCTCTGTCAGATAGCCAGTTTCTGGGACTTCTTCTTTCAACTTCTTCCGCCCTCTGATCGGATGTTCACCCGAAAACAACTCGGCCTCGATAAGCGCTGTGAACATACCACTGATGCTGTTGAGATCGCGGTTAATGGTGGAAGCTTTAATGCCCTGACTTCTTCTTGCCGCGTAATACTGACTAATCAGCGCTTTCGTAATCTGAAAAGCACAAGGATCGTCGGTAATCCTGCAAAACACGTCTAACTTGTTGCGGTTTATCCGACCATGTTCCTCATGCTTACCTTTCAAATTCCACCAAAGCTGTATCAGTTCAGACAGATGCCGCTTATCCGTCGGTTTTGATAACCATTCTTTGGTGTGGTGGTTGAACTGCGTGTGCTTCTCGAACGCTACAGCTTCACTTTTCTTATCAAACTTCCTGCGGATACGCTTTCCATTGCGACCAGCAGGCCTGATGTCCACTTCATATCGACCATCATCGAGTTTCTTAATAGTCATAAGAAAACCCTCCGATGGGTGCGTTTGCCTTTCGGCCTCAACGCGTTGCAATTATGTGATGAATACTTTTCGACCAATAATAGACATTTGAAATGTATGTAGGACTGGTTAATTGTTAACCAGTCTTTTGGTCTGAGTGCTGCGAGGTTGTTAAGTCTTGCCCAAAGTGTGCGAGGGCCGGT
This sequence comes from Klebsiella sp. HMSC16A12, assembly GCF_001808265.1. Lineage (NCBI taxonomy): Bacteria > Pseudomonadati > Pseudomonadota > Gammaproteobacteria > Enterobacterales > Enterobacteriaceae > Klebsiella > Klebsiella sp. HMSC16A12. The sequence goes on along the minus strand of NZ_KV792522.1, from coordinate 42,922 downwards.
GCGATTTGACCGGCTTCAGGCGAAACCTGATCGGTCATAAACCACAGTGTGTATTTCACGAATCTAGGGTGTTGGAAGATTTTCATGATTGGTTCAAGGCTCGCACTTTTTGTACCAGCCTCATAGCCAGAAAGTGTGCTGTAAATTACTCCTGTTAACTCGCTGAATTGCCTACGATTAAGCCGTTCTGACTCCCTGATAAGCTTCAACTTCTCTGAAATAGGGATTGACATAAAAACCTCTTTGGGAAAATATTACGCGTATGGATAATAAATTTTCATTTGAGTAATCTCTTAACGGGCAATTAAAACCCATTAAGAGCAATTAATTACCCTAAAGGAGAATGTAACAGATGAGCAAACAGCTTGTAAGTAGCACGGATGCTGTGCCTTATCAGGAGTTCGCCAGACTCATCGGGAAAACCCCTGCAGCGGTGAAGGGCATGATCGAAAAAGGGAAGCTTCCTGTAATCGAGATGACCGATCCCCAGTCAACTTCTGGCCGTGCGGGCGAGTACTGGGTTTACCTTCCAGCCTGGAACAACGGCATGAAACTGGCCTACGAAAGTCGTCCGAAGGAGATCAGGGAAGGGTGGTTGATGTGGCTTGGTCTCGGTGAGCCAGGTCGATAGCCGGTTTCAGGAGAGGAAACATGAAGAACGGTAACCGCGGATCAGTATCACAGCTCAATAGCAAAACCAGCCTCTACTGTGGCTTTACTATTCTGAAACTCCCACGCAAAAAACCGTACAACCGCCAGCGCTATCAAATTACGCACACAGGCCATTATTACGGCATCGACTTTGCTTTATCAGAAGCATGCCGAACGATTGACAGAATCATGAGTAAAAAGCGGTTTATTGCTTTTTAATCTCTGGGAGCGAAAATGAAACTCGAATATGCAGACAAAATTAACTCGCTTTTACAATGCTTCCATTTCAATAAAGAGTTTCTGGAATGGAATCATGATTACTCTCTCCAGCTTTTACGCCATGGCGTATCCCACCTTTATCATTTCGCAATGCTTCAAGGCGAGAATGATGAATGCACTCTTGAAGAACTCCGCAACATCATTATTTCCGTCACCGATGGGGATATCCCTAAACCATACGACCTGCTATCTCTGGACGCTGAGCAACTGAAGAAGGCTATGAAGTTTGTTCAGCCGCAGGAGGTAAGCGTAGAGGTTACACCGGAGATCTTAGAACACCTGAAACTGGGAGCGAGAGCCTCCTGGCGGCTGGAGCCTCCTAGCTTTAACTGATCATCGGAGTACGCCATGTTCACCGAAGAAAAAACATCTTGTGAACAGGAAATGCTGATTCGAGAAGCAGTGGAAAGTGCCGAGCAGGGATTCACTGTACATCTAAAAAATGGTGCTCGTATCACCATTACTTCAAAAAGTCCGTCTAAAGATTTAATAATTTACGGGCTCGAAAAAGCAATTCGCGGTAATCACGATCGCGCGCGAATGACCTTTATTGATTTCATGTATTACTGGCATGAAAGGATATTTAAGCAGATTAAAAGAAAATCGCGCTAAAACAATTAAATAACACGCTGTAAAAATAACGGCATTCACTTTGCCGGGGATTCGTTTTGCCTTTTTCAGGAGGTTGCATGTCGGTTACGTCAATAAAGCCGGAAGGCGGAATAAGCGATCCAGAGTTTATGGGAATCAGCACCAATGCGCGCAAAGGCGAGCGCGCACACTTACTCGGATTGCTGCGCATTCGTATGGGCCTGCTGAAAGAGCAAGGCCTTACCCCCGAAGAGATTTATTCAGCACTTGAGCAGTGGATAGCCAACCACGAAACAATCACCAGTGAGGGCAGTAGACCATGAATCACGTAATGATCGATTTGATTAACGTTAGTAAGAAACCGTCATCACCTCTGTGTGCCATTGAAGCTGTGTTTTTTGAACCCTCAACAGGGCAGATCGGAAAGGTTTTTTATTCTTCGATAGACATTCGTAAATCTGAAAGCTTGAAGGGCCGTATCAGCATTAGTACGGCATTCGACTGGATGAAAAAAGACTCTCACTGGCGCGCCGAAGTGATGAGCGCAACCGAAGCTGAAGAAGATGCACTTTGCAGCCTTGCTGCTTTCATCGCCGACAACACCTGTCCCCGGAACGCGGCGTTATTCGTATGGTTCAAAGATGCCCCGGAAAAACTGGTTTCACTTCGTTATGCCGTGGATCGCTTAGAGGTGTCAGGCATTTTCCCTGAAGGCACAAAATACCGCTGCATACGTTCACTTCTCGACCTTGCTGCTGCCACAGACTATGCGCCTCATGCGAGAAGCACCCTGGCACGTTACACGCTCACTGACGCGCGATATCAAGCGGAGCAAGTCTGCGAAATCTGGCAGCGCTTGACCTCTCCACACATTGGATCGCTATGAGGGCCGCCATGCATTCGCATCTGTCTGTTGTTTGTAACGCGCCGTTGCCGGTTTGTAAGAGGGCGCTTGCCGCCCTGAATTGCTTTGCTCGTGGACAGCGTAATTACACCCGCGTCAAGCCACACGCCTATCTCGTGATCCGCATTGGCCTCCGTTGGCGTTTGCTCAGCAAAAACGGTGGAAAGCAGTGGCGACTAATGACCCATGAAACCTATAACCAGGAATGCCGCAAATGATTAAGTCACCTCTTAAGTGGGCTGGCGGTAAAACCCGCGTGTTGCCGGAGCTGCTGAAGCACTTACCTAAAGCCGATTGCTTGATTGAGCCCTTTGTAGGCAGTGGCACAGTCTTTATGAATACGGAATACCGCCGCTATGTGCTTTGTGACAGCAATCGCGCATTGATCAATTTCTTCCTCGCGCTCAGGGAAGACCCAGAAAGATTGATACTGATCGCCAGGAACGTATTCAGAAATGGCAATAACGAAGATAGCTATTACGAAGAGCGCAAGTTGTTCAACCACCTGTCGTGGGATGACGAGTGTGCAGATGAGTACGTTGTACGGTGGGCGGCCTCATTTTTATACCTGAACCGCCACTGCTTTAACGGGCTTTATCGCACCAACAGGGATGGGGGTTTCAATGTTCCATTTGGCAGCTATAAGGCACCTTATTTTCCAGAAGCAGAAATGCGCCTATTTGCCGAAAAGGCGCGGGATACTCACGCGCTCTTTCTTTGTAATGATTTTCGTACTTCCATTCCGTACGTCGCCAGGAATCGCATGGACTCCGTGATTTACTGCGATCCGCCGTACATCCCGACTAGCAAAACAGCCAATTTTACCGCTTACGGCAAGCCATTTACCCTGGACGATCACCGCGCTTTGGTTACGGCGCTACTGGACGTTAATTGCCAGCATGGCACGCGCTCGGTCATCTCGAATAGTGACACACCAGAAACACGCCAGATCTACTCCGCTTTCAATCTCCACGCCTTCAGAGTTCGACGTTCCGTTAGCGCCAAAACCCGCGATATGGCTGGTGAAGTGATTGGCGTTCTTCGCGTGTGTGGTGGTTGCGGTCGTTCTGGTGGTGGAGGTTGCCCGGACTGTGGGGCGGTGATGGGCGATGCGGCATATGCCGAAATGTTTGGCGCGCCGGCTTGTTGTGGCGTTGACCTGGCAAAATAAGATAACGACGGTGAGCTATGCCTGATTCCACAGTCCTGGCATGGAGCTGGAATGCCCCACGGCGGGCTATTAATCCAAGCGACGCCGAAGAGCCTGCAATTGAGTATCTCACCCCAAAAGGCGAGGGTAAGGCACTTGCCTATAGCGATCTTGTTGATGTTGTTTATCGGGTACCGTTGCGCCCTCGTGATGGGGAGGCGCGCAGGGCATTTGATCGCGCAAGACTGGCGCGTCATCTGCGGCGCCGCGTCCAGGCTCTCCCTGCGTTTATCCGCAAGCGCTTTTCAATACACCTTGAAACTCTGGACCGTAGGGACCGGAAAGAGGCTGTACGCTGGCTATTCAACACGTTTGAGCGCCATGTATTGCGTCGTGTTGATGCGGTAAACGCACAATATCTGCCGCAAAGTAATCTGCCTGCAATTCTCTTTCCGCTACGTGATGATTTTCATCTGCTGCCATGGGCAGATAAAAAGCGCCTGAAACGACTGGCCTATAGGCTCGCCAATCTGATGAAAAGCGAGTTTATGCGCGAGTTTGATTTTCGGTACGAGAAAACGGCAGATGTGGAGTTTTCCACGATCTACGCTTACGGCGCTATTGCCAGTAAAGCGTCCTCACTCAATATTGCGATCCCTGGCTGGAAACAGTATTGCGATGAAGCACTGACAGCAGAAGATGCATTGCGTGTTATTGCCAGACTTCAAACGGAAAAGTGGTGGCTAGGTAAGCTCCGCAAAATCCATGACCGCTGGCGCGAGCACCTCCTGATCGCCACTAGCTACGTCAGCAAAGTGGCATCACCCTATTGCTCTGAGCCTTGCCTCAGGGAGTGGGTAGCACAAAAAAAAGCCAACTTTGAATACCTTCAGGCGATGGAGCTGGAAGACCAGGACACTGGGGAGCGTACCTCCTTGCTCGATAAGGTCATGGGCAGCGTTTCCAACCCGAAGATCGCCCGTCATGAATTGATGGTGCGCATGCGCGGTTTTGAGGATATGGCTAACGAGATGGGACTGGTTGGCATGTTCTACACGTTGACCGCACCGTCACGTTATCACGCCACACATGTGCATTCCGGCAAGCGCAACGATAAATACTGCAATGCCAGCCCACGCAAAACTCAAAAGTACCTTTGCAACATCTGGTCACGTGTTCGCGCCAAATGGGGAAGGGAAGGCATCCGCACATTTGGTTTCCGTGTAGCCGAACCACACCACGACGGAACGCCGCACTGGCACCTGCTGTTATTTCTCCGCCCGGAAGAGGTGGAGCTTGCCACTGATATTTTTCATGAGTACGCCCTCCAGGTGGATGGAAGCGAACCCGGCGCGGCTCAGTATCGTTTTACTGCCAAACCAATTGATGAAGAGTTTGGATCGGCAACGGGATACATCGCAAAGTACATCTCAAAAAATATCGACGGTTATGGAATGGATGGCGAGTTTGATCACGAGTCAGGCAAACCCGTTAAAGAGATGGCAAAGCGCGTGCGGGCGTGGGCTTCACTCTGGAGTATTCGCCAGTTTCAACAGATTGGCGGCGCGCCTGTATCCACATGGCGCGAGCTAAGGCGCCTAGGAAGTCGTGAGCTTGTCTTGCACCCGGAACTTGAAGCTGCCCGTGCTGCTGCTGATGCGCCCGACTGGCCGGGATACGTCAACGCCCAGGGCGGCCCGTTTGTAACTCGCGATTGTTTGCGTGTTCGTCTCAATTACGAATACACCGAAAACGGCAATGATTATGGTGACACAGTCGCCAAAATCAGCGGCGTCTATTGTCCTTTTACGGTCAGTGAATCGGTCATTTATACCCGCACAAACGATTACAAAATCGTACCGAAGCATAAGCCATCGTCGGTCGAGAATTTGACCTTAGAAGGCCGCGACGCGGCCCCTTGGAGTTCTGTCAATAACTGTACGGGTCGCGCCGAATCGGACAAAAAACCACCGCGAGAAACGGCGATGTCAGCTTATAAAAGCTCGCCCCACGACAGTTCAGTGACAGAACTTCCGCTAGATATTGAATATTTAAAGCGATATTCACGCCAGCAAAGGCAGGAGATCACCGGCCGGCTAAGAAAATCTGCCCGAGAAAACTCAGATCAAACCTTCATGCGTACCGCGCGTGGCATGCGCACGTCGATTGATGACGAAACCGCGCTGGCATGGGGGCCAAAAGTCACAGCCGCGAAAGATATGTGCCTGACGCCGGAAGAGGCAGAGCAGCGCTGGCGTGAGCAGTTACAGCTCGAAGCGAAACGGCGGGCAGATAACTATTCCGCTGCGGTTTCGGAATACCAAAAGAAAAAGTCAGAGGTAGAATTACTTCAACAGAACGGCACGGCAGTGAACGGCGAGGGGCGAAATTCACCGCAGCAAGGCATTAGCGGGATCTCGCAAACACTGCCTGACCACGCGATCGCCGAACTGAATAGACGTAATATCGTTATCAGTGACGGGGAGGTTAAATTGTTAGTAGGTGGCTGCATTCTGTCGCGTGGCGAAATGGAATTTGCCATCAGAGAAGGAGAGTTAATAGTTGAGCGCCGGTTGTTTAAACATGCCAACCATGCCCCGGCATCATTAACCAAACAAAGTGAGCTGCTTGATCGCTGTCAAAGGGCTCTCAGGAAGAAATTATGACCACGTTCAATGCAGAAATTCATGAAGATATCTTTACCTGGCTTAAAAAGAGTTCTCGCCCTGAGATAGTCCTGGATCTGCCATCAGTGCCTGCCCCAGGCGATAAGCTATGGCTGAAGAGTATGCGAGGTACACATATTGTCGAAACGGAAAGATGCACGATCGTGGAGTCGCGCCGCGTTTCGCGCCTGCGTCCTACTGTGCGCTTGGTGTTGGTATTGCATTAAATCATGGGTGCTATGAATCCCGCGAACAGGATTCCCTCCTGGAAAGGTGCCAGCATGTACCATTGTTAGAGATCATTCTTAGTCTCCAATCGGAACAAAACCAGAAAAAGAAGTTGCAGACCCGGGATCGGATAATCCGAAAATCAGCGTTACTAAGCAAGGTAAGACCCATTCAATCAGATTAGGGTATACAAGGAGTCTTCTGATTTTTGGCATTGATTTTTATCCTGCAAGTTATCAATATAATGATTGAACTTAATGTCTTCCGCTCATACACGCCTATAGAGCATGCATGGGTTAACCCTTGAGGTATTAAAATGAATTTATTTACTGATGTGGTTACATTAGATAAACAACACCCAATATATTCAATGATTAAAGGCGATGAGTATTTTGCTGAGCGTGATGTGTTAAATGAATGGGCAAGAGGGTTTCAGGATAGAGATAATAAATTTATTAAAGAATTTCAGACATCATTCGAACCGTGTCTATGGGAATTATATTTACATGCGTACATGAAAGAGCTCGGGCATGTTTCTGACTTTTCATTTGATGCGCCTGATTTTGTAGTAGTTAGAGAGCATGAATTTTGCATCGAGGCCACTATTGCACTACCAGCAGCAGGGCAACAACCTGCACACAGTTTTGGTAAAGATACAAAGCTGGGAGACTTTAACGAATTCAACTCTCAAGCAGCAGTTCGTATAACTAACAGTTTCATGAGTAAAGTAAAAAAACTAAGAGAACGTTATTCAAACCTTGAACAATGTAAGAACAAACCTTTCATCATAGCAATTGCGTCATTCGACAGACCGTTTTCTCATTTTGCTGCAAGTAGACCAATTCTTGCCGCTATGTATGGCCTTTATCATGATGAAGAAGCAACGATGGCATTAAATGCAGAAGAAGTTATTTCTTACAATGTTGATTCTGCTCTGAAGAATGGAAGTACTGAAATTGATATGGGGCTATTTTGCACCCCCGATTTTTCAGATGTCAGTGCTGTTATTTATAGTGGTTTAGCAACTTGGGGTAAATTAAGAGCGTTAGCTGATAATCCAACTGCAGCAACTGTTTATCAGACATTTACACCTAATCCAGGATCTATTTACCCAAATATTCACACCGCTAAAAAATGTGATTATAAAGAACACCTCTTGGATGGTTTGTATGTACTTCATAATCCTTTCGCAACGCATCCATTAGCACCCGAAGTGCTTGGACATGCTAGAATTGCTCAATGTTATATGAGAGAGAATGGATATTTAGATTTTGAAGCTCCAGATGATTTCTTGCTACTTAGATATTTAATGTCGCTTAAATATACTAAATAGTTTAGTTACAGTTTTTGTAAAAAATTTGGACTTATTAAAAATCGTTGTCAGGCGGCTTTCATTTGAACCTGGTTCTGCTTAATGAGTGTGTAAGAGTGTTTCTGGAGCCAGTTATATTTGGATGGACTGCTTCGTAATGTGTATATTTTACAGGAAAGAGAATGTCTCTTTGTCTAAATTCTTGGGTAAAGTTCATGCTAACAGTATATGGTTTGATCGTAAATTTTATTAATTTGTATTTTTTTGTGTGTGTGATTAATTAGATCTTTCTTAATATCCAAGCTGTTGTTTCAGCTTCTGGAATTGGTACTATTTCATTTTTACTGATGTCAGATAACAAGCGCTTTGAATTGTGAACGAGCGTTAGAAACATTCTAGCATGTTTGTTTAAAATTTATGCTTATGATGTAAAATATAATTATTGCATAGTTAAGATATAAAGGTTATTTTACATGTAGCTACAAGATTTGAAAAAATTTCAACTGGAAAAGATTGATTTGAGGATGTTTTTAATATGTTTTTTTATAAATATCAAGCTATTAGTCCTTTATCCTTAGCTATGCTTCGACATGGAGAAGTGTTTTTTGCCTCTCCTCAAGAGTTGAATGATACACATGAAGCTAAACCGAAATTTGTTTTTCGAGGGGATGATGATGTTTGGAGAAGATTCATTTATATGGTTTTGGTAGATATGTGCATACTTCTCAACCTTGATCCTGAGTCAGATCTTTCAAAAAAAATCATCTCTTTAAGGGAAAGTGTTTTCAGTAAAATAAAATCAACTAAAAAATCCTCATTTGAATATCAACAGTTAATAAATATATTATCTTCGAGCATACAAACTTCAGTACCAATAGATTGGGACGCTAGGGATAAGAAAATAATCCATGAAGTATATTGCCATTATGTAAATAATGTTTTTGATACGTATTTGGAAGAGATAATATACATTGCATCCTTTTCATTAAGTGCAACCAGTCTCACTATGTGGGGGCATTATGGTGATGCTGAGAAAGGCTTTTGCCTGGTTTATGAATCATTAGACGGTTCTGTTGAGATAGAAAGTGATTGCGAACTTTTTTGGGGGGTGCATGGGGATGAAGATTCCATTCAAACGATCGGGCAGGTTAATAAAACATTAGTTAACTTAAATAAAATAAAATACGCCAAAACCCCTACGAGAATCAACGGGTTTGGAAGGTTGTCTAAGCGATTTTTTTATAGTGAATATGAGTCTCATTATGATTATAGAGAGGAGGTATATAGTAAGACAACGGATATGCATGAGAGGGAAATTGGTCTGGTTAAATACACTGACTGGAAATATGAAAAGGAAATACGGTTACATCTTCCTGTTTGCAGATTTATTCCTTCGTCACTTAGGAGTATTCGGGTTAGTGCAAAGCATATAAAAGGTGTTATATTTGGACCTAAAGCATCCAAGGTTAATAGGGATAATGTGTTGGCGTCGCTTGTTCATTTAAAAAAATATCAAATGAGTAAGGGTGAAATATTCATATTTGAAGCCAAAGGGATTGCTAATCAATATAAGATGCAGGTTATGCCACTTGGAACACTAAGAGATTTCTTTTCATCTGAAATACCAATGGTTGTTTTATTTTCAGAGGCTAATAGCAAAAGCAAAGAAGAAGCAGTAATAATTTCAGAAATTATTAATCAAAGTTAACTATAAAAATAGAGAGTCATATCTTAACGTTAAATGATAGCAATGTCACCTATAGCTTCTTTAGATATGGGTGATATGCAACTTTCCCAACAAAACATGTCGCTATTACTTAATAATGAAATCGTACTTGCAAAAATTGTCTTTATAATAAATAGCTAGGTCTTGTGTCCGATGCTAGCTTAGAAAAACTTATGACATGATATATTGTGAGCCTTGTTTGTGGGCCTGACTTTGAACATAGCGGTCGGTTGATGAAATAAATCTGCTAGCAGAGTGTTTCCTCAACATGAATCGTCACATTCAGCACGATGCACAGCAGCTCACAGATTTGAACAAATTTTTGGATTTACTTAACTATCATTGAATCCATACGCGGCGCGATCCAGAGTCGGTTTTGTGCATGCACGAAAAATGGAAGGATCGTTGTGCGCAGGTGACGGGGGGCAAGCCCCCGCAAACGGGTCAAGGTAGGGAAGGCGGCAGGATACGCAATTTCATGGTTTATGCGTCAGGTGAGCGGTTTTATTGGGTAGAGGCATGCCTCGCGCAGGGAATAAGCAGCGATGCGCAGAGGGGCGCTGATGCGGGATATTTAATGCAGAAAAGATGAGGCCAGAGAAAACGCTGGCCTGTTATAAATGCCTGATGTTGTTCAAAGAAACTGAATTTTCTGGCGGTTATTTCTGAGGGGTAAGCAACGCGTAAGGGTTAAAGCGGATCACTTCTTCTCCGATCCACTCATTGACCACTTTCAGCGCCTCCATTACGGGTGTCAGTTCGTTGATAGCGTAGACCCGGGCGGCTTTCTCGATATCCCCAAATGATCCGTTTCCCTCTGGCATGGCGCCCATGAGCTGCGGCGGGATACGGTGCGCTGCGAGTATGTCGTCACGTGTGGCGTTCTTAATGTTGATAAACTCATCTTTCGCCGTGATCTGCTGGAAGGGGAGGATTTGCACGCCGTCTTTGCCGCCGCCTGGCGCATGCAGCAGCAGGTTTTTAAATGCGCCTTTACCGCGCGCACCGGTCAACGTCTCTTTGACTGCCTTCATGCTTTTATCGTCAACCTGTCCGGCGCCAATATAGACAATGCATCCAGCATGCGATCCGTTGTCGTAGTACAGCTTACGGAACATGTCAGCGGAGTGGGCCAGGCTGGCGGCCAGCAGTGCTGCCATATATTCCGGCATGCCGTAGACCTCCTGATTGATATCAGGGTTCAGAACGTGACAAACCGTTCCTGATTTGAACGTGTGCTCTTCTTTCCAGCGCCGGATAAACCAGTATTGATCGAGATCTGTGCTCCCGCGCCGGGTGTACTTTGCAAGAGAGTGTTTGAAGGGAAGCGGGCCGCCCAGGCGATTACGCGGCAATTCGAGATAGGCATTGCCAAACGTGAACCAGTCCAGCGCAAACGCGGAAAAGGTCTGGCGATTGAGCAGCTTGTGCGGGATAAAACAGCCGGTGAGCACATTACGTTTGAAATACAACGCCGACTCATGCCAGGCGCTCTGGCGCGGAGCTTTAGCCAGTCCGTAAAAATCCACCGGCGTCTCATAGTATCGCCCGTTGTCCATGCAATAGAGATTGTCCAGCAAATCGGCCATATCCCGCACGGGATAAGGGCCGTCAAAGCTGAACGCTGTCAACGCGGGAGCGGCCTTCAGTGACTCTGCAATGTCAGGGCCGGCGGTGCTGGATATCGGCTTTTTACCGTATTTCTTTTTCAAAGTTACCATCCCATTGCGAAACCACCGCCGCCACTTTCCTGGCCCAACGGTTCATTAATAATCGAAAGCATGGTTGCCCACGCCATATCACCATGGCTTACGCCGCGCGATCGGTCCGTTTCGTAAGTGATGAAACCGCCGGGCGTAACAACTTTGCGAACAGCGTTAAAGGCTCTGACCAGGCCCTGCTCGCTGCGGTCATATTCCCAGCGGCCGGCGCGGATGACCTGCAACATTTTGAGGACAAGGGCGCCCTTGGAAGAGAGGCTCATCTGGTAGCAAATAGCCGCCGGGAACCAATTTTTAACAATCTGCCAGACCGCCTCCCCGACGCCTTGTCCGTCGATGGCGATGTGAGTGACGTTGTAGCGCTCGGCAGCCTCTTTGATGACCGCCGCCTGCTGTTCAAACTCCAGCCCTCGCAGTTGCTTCAATTCAACCGTGCGAAACCGGCCCCCAGCCACAAGGGGAGGGACAGTTACGGACAGAGCACCGGCATCGCCATTGCCGCTGCCGCCGTTGGCGTCGTAGCCCAGCCACACCTCACGTTGGCCCATAGGGCGGCTGGCGAACGGTTTCCAGTCGGGCCAGTCGTCATACCCGTCAGCGCCGCACCCCAGTAACTGGCTAAGATTGAACGCGCTTTCGCCGTCTTTGACGAACTCGCACATGTACAGGTTTTCAAATTCATCAGGGCTGTTTTCGTCCCGGATTTCATCAATGTCGGTGTAGTCCCAGCCGTTGTTGATAGCGTCCTGAATAGTGACGATCTGCCGCCACGTTTTATCCGGGTAAAGCACGCCGCTATGCGTTTTCTTCCAGGACACGTCGAAATCAACCCGCTGCGCTTTAGGTCGTTTCGCATTCCATCGATCGCCGGTCCAGAACTGATAGGCTTCATGGCTTTCGCTGGATGGCGTGGAGAAGTACGTGCGTGTTAAGCCTTTGAGCGTTGCCATGGCGCCGGCAACTTTGCGCAGGTTGATAAAGTTTCCTGTCCAGAAAAACTCATCAAATCGCAGGTGGCCGGTGTACGACTGCGCCGTCGCCGCCGACGTCCCGAGAAAATGCAGCTCCGCGCCGTTTGACAACGTGATTTGCTCACCGCCTTTAAGTTCGACGTCCACCTCTTCAGCCGCTTTACGGATGAAGTTGCGGAACTGGAGCGCCTGCTTGCGGGACGCCGACAGAAAAATTTGGTTGCGCTGATAGTCGTGCTTAACGTCCGTTCTCAGTGCGCCCAGTAATGCCTCGCGGGCAAAGTACCAGGTTGCCCCGATCTGCCGCGATTTGAGGATCATCCGGTTACGCTGATCTCGTTGTTCGTACCAGCCGCGCTGGTGCCATGCGAGAGAGTCGAGAATTTTTAAGCGCAACGCCTCGATCTGCTCCTCGGAGAAGTGATTTTTCTTCTTGCGACGACTGGTTTTTTTTACGCCGGTGATAGTGGAAGCCTGCCCGGTATCCAGCCTTTTCAACTGCCGGGTTAACAGGTCAATCTCTTTGAAATCGCCACTGGTTTTATTGTCTTTCGCGCTCAGCTGGCAAAGACGGGTGTCAATGGATTGCGTCACCCGTTTGATGGGCGTTGTGTCATCCCATGCGTCGCGCTTTTTCCACGAATAAACCGTGTTTGAGTTGATGCCCATGAGTCGCGAAATTTCGGCGGGCGGGTAACCCTGCCAGTAGAGCTGTTTTGCCCTTAATCGAATAAACGCATCCTGAATCATCACTTCCCCCTTTTGAGCAGGGAGATTACCTGCGCGCGATCCCCGCGGCTCGGGCTTTCAGGTCTGGCCGTTCTCCGACAACAAAACCGCGTGGCGCCGGGCTTTCAGGCTCTGCGATGATGCAGCGACTGACATAAATCAACAGGATAAAACGACATGGCCAGCACGACTAAACCCGCCCGCAAAAAGTTTCGCGTTGCGGTTTCCGGCGCCACCGTTGACGGGCGCGAGATCCAGCCGCAGCACCTCCGCGATGCGGCGGCGAGCTACAACCCGGCCGTTTACGGCGCCCGCGTGAACGTGGAGCACTATCTCTCCATGCTTCCTGACAGCAATTTTGGCGCCATGGGGGATGTTGTTGCTTTAAGCGCGCAGGATATCACCGAAGGGCCGCTGGCCGGTCGTACGGCGCTCTATGCCGAGATCGACGCTTCGGCACGAATGAAGCAGCTCACCGATGAAGGAAAAAAAATCTATTCCAGTATTGAGCTGCATCCGCAGTTTGCCCTTAACGGTAAGGCGTATGTGGTCGGCCTGGCGATGACGGACACCCCGGCAAGTCTGGGGACTGAGCGCCTTAAATTTGCCGCGCAGCAGCGCGCGCAGGTGATGGCCTTCAATAACCAGCAGATCGAGGCGCCGCTGTTCTCTGATGCGCTTGAAGCTGAAGTGATCGAACTGGCAGCTCATCGCAGCGAGGAGGGCGTCAACTGGTTCAACCGCGTGATGGGCATCCTTGGCAAAGGCCAGAAAACCGACGATCAGCGTTTCAGTCAGTTGCATCAGGTTGTTGAAGCCGTTGCTCAATCTCAGGCAGACCAGATTGACCGGTTCAGAGCCCTGGAACAGGAACGCCAGCAGGACAAAACCACCATCCAGCAACTGACCAGCGAACTTAACGAGCTGCGCGGTCAGCTTCAGCTCCAGCCCGCAGAAAATTACAGCGCACGACCGGCGGCAACCGGCAACAGCAGCGCACAGCTTGCAGAATTCTAAGAGGTAAAAAATGGAAAACCTGACCCGCGAATTATTTGATAAGTACATTGTGCGCCAGGCACATCTGAACGGTGTCTCACCCTCAGCCGTTGCCAATCGTTTCAGCGTCGATCCAACTATCCAGCAAAAACTGGAACAGGCCGCCATGGAGTCGGATGACTTCATGAGGCAGGTTAACCACTTCGGGGTTAAAGAGCAGGAAGGGCAGAAAGTAAAAATTGGCAGTAAGGGGCCGATGGCGAGCACGAATAACAGCTCGGACGGCACCAACCGCCGTAACCCTGCACCGAACCATAACAAAGAGCCGCAGAACTACCACTGCCGCAAAACCAACTATGACTATGCGCTTTCGTATGCGGAGCTGGATGCGTGGGCCGGTCACCCTGAATTTCAGTCATTAATCAGTAATGCGATGGCTCGTCAGCTGGGATTGGATCGCCAGATGATTGGCTTTAATGGCACGCATTACTCTGAAAACTCCGACCGCACGACCTACCCGTTATTGCAGGATTGCGGCGTTGGCTGGCTGCAAAAAATCCGCAATGAAGCGCCGCAGCGCATTATGCCGGGTATCACGCTGACCTCCCGTGATGAGAATAACGCGGTAATTGCGTCAGGCACCTACGGCAATATTGATGCCGCCGTGCTTGATGCGCGTCACAGCCTTATGGATCCCTGGTTACTGTGCTCTCGTCCGATCTGCTGCTGAAAGTGAACCTGCCGAAAGTGAACGCGCTCAGCCAGACCAATCCGAATACCGAACTGCTGGCCGCGCAGCTCATTGTCAGCCAGGAAAAGATCGGCGGTCTGCCGACTGTGTTTGTCCCGGGTATTCCTGAAGATGTCGTGCTCATCACCAACCTGAAAAACCTCTCTGTGTACTACCAGAAAGGCTCCCTGCGTCGCTCTATCCGGGAAGAGCCGCACTACAACCGCGTGGCGACTTACCAGTCCAGCAATGATGACTATGTCATTGAAGAGTACGGCATGATTGCCATGATCGACGGCGTGACATTCGCCTGATAATCCCCATCACATGGCGGGCAGCAAGCCCGCCCAGGAGAATGAACCCATGCTGACACCGGCACAAAGACACTTTCAGAAGGTCATGGCAGAGAGGCGGGGCATCAGTGATGAGCGTGACGCGGAGACGCGCACCGCGCATGAGCAGATCCTCTTTCGCCTGCATATGCATAAATCTTCGCTAAGCCAAATCCAGTCCCGCCAGGCGAAGGCCGCTGTAAAGGCCAGCATCCTTCCTGAGTTTCAGGGATGGATTGACGGCACGATCGAGGGCGACAGCGGGCGCGCGGATCCGGTCATCACCACGCTGATGGTGTGGGCGGTGGACTGCTCCGACTATGCGCTGGCGCTGCGTATCGGGCGCTATGTCGTTAAGCATGGCCTGAGCATGCCGGATGACAACTATCGCCGCCCGGCACCCACGGTACTGGCCGAGGAAATCTGCAATCCCATTCTGAACCTCGCCACCACGGACGCCGGAGCCGATTTGTCAGGCTATATCCCCATGCTGGACGAGCTGGCCGAAATTGTGGCTGACAGTGATATGCCGGATGAGGTCCGCGCGAAGCTGTGCAAGGTGAGGGCGTTTTGCCGTCGCGACACGGAAGACGCGGAAACCAAAGGCGAAGCGCTGAAACTCTTCCGGGAAGCCATGAGCCTGAACCCGGGTGCCGGTGTGAAACGGGAGATCGCTTCTCTGGTCAGCGCTTTGAAAAAGGCGCCGCAGACCAGCGCGGCAAGTGGTGATGCGGAAGATGAGACTTCATCCAGCGATACAGCAGCAACCGAAACACCCGCAACAGAAAAAGCAACACGAACGCGCAAGCAGACGAAAACGGCGGCCGGCACTCAAAAAGCCACCCGCAAAACGGCGGCAAAAAAGACAACGAAAACCGCCACAAAGTAAACGCCTGAGCGTAATGAACTGGCCCCGCGCCACAGGCGGCGCGCCCGGCGATCTGCCCGTAATGCGGTCTTTTTACCGGACGCCCACCGCCTGACCTACCGGAGAAACGACGATGAGTTTTATCGCACAGCGCCCCGTCAGACCTGCTGAAAGTGATGTGACAGACGTGGACGACGGCGGCGCACAGATTGCCATCGGCACTTTCTGGCCGACGGTAAAACTCCACGATCTGCGCCTGGCTGCCCGCATCGCCGGTGACATTACAACATCCCGATTAATGCATATGGCAACGGAGGCCGCGCTGCATGTCGCGGATCAATTGAAGGACTGGCGCAAGCAAAGGGAAGCGGAAGGTGCGGAATCTCTGGCCTCTGTGCTGCTGACTTCTGTCGGTGAACCTGTCGAGCAGATTAACGGCGAAAGCGCAAAAGTTTACCGCTTCCGGCGTGCGGTCTACTCCTTCACGCGCGCCAGTGTTCTGGAGGGTTACAGGGATGTTGGCACCACGCCAAAAGGTGACAAAGACGCCGAAGCCCTGGACAGGCAAATAGATGATCTCTGGCGGGACGGACGCTGGAGTATCGCTGACATTCGGGAAGAAGCCCGTATCTATGCGGAGCTGTTCTGATGAAAGTCAGGGCGTTGCAAAACGACACGGTTGATCAGCTCTGCTGGCGTCATTACGGCAAAACCGCAGGTGTCACGGAGAAGGTGCTCGAAGCCAATCCGGGACTGAGCAACCAGATATTTTTGAATGCCGGGCAGGAGATCGAAATGCCCGTGATAACCAGCGAGGTGGAACGGGTAACCGTCCAGTTATGGGAATGACTCTGGATCGTATTAACGAATATTTTGCGTTTGCAACATCCGCCCTGGTGACCGGCGTGGGCGTGATGACCGTCAGCGAAAAGCTGGCGCTGGCTGGACTTCTTCTGGGGATTGTTTCCGCCGTCCGGCTGGCGATTCACCGCCGCCGCATTGAGCAGGCCAGCCAGCGCCGTAACGATTTGATCGAGCAGATTCTCCGCCAGGCGGAAACTCGCAATCTGTCGGACCGCGAGCGGCAGTTGCTGGAGCAACTGCACGGAGACAAACCTGCATGAAGAACATCATCAAAAAATGTTCGATTGCGGTGATTGTGGCTCTGGGCATTTCGCTGGCGCCCGGGAGCGTCAGAACGTCGAAAGAAGGGCAGCAGAAAATTGCAGGTTGGGAAGACTGCCGCAGCACGCCTTATTACTGCACGGCGGGTGCTCTGACCATTGGTATCGGCTCCACGGGCGGCGTGGAAAACCGCGAATACAGCAACCAGGAAATAGCGCGACGCTGGATCAATGATCTGCAACGGGCAGAAAACTGTATTAATAACAATTTTCACGGCGCCGACATGCCTCAGCTCACCTTTGAGGCCATGACTGATGCCGCCCTGAATCTGGGCTGCACCGGGCTGATGTGGTTCACCGATAAAAACGGACGCAAGCAGAGGACCACGATCTGGAAGCATGCCCAGGCCAGACAATGGCCGCAGATGTGCAACAGGCTGACTGATTTCGTCAATGTGGGCGGTAAGCGCTCCGCCGGCCTGGTTAACCGGCGCAATGATTTTAAAGCCTGGTGCCTGCTGGGCCTGAGTACGCCGTCATGAGGGCGGGCAGTGTGATTGTGATGCTTGTCCTTCTGGCTGCTGTCTGGTGGCAGACCGACCAGCTGAGCGAGGCCAGGACCCGCAACAAGTTGCTGACCGAAACGGCGACCGGTTACGACCAGGTTATTCAGGAAGTGAAGGCGACCGCCATACAAACCCATAAGTTACTGGCAGAGGTAAAAGTCCGTGAGCAACAGCGTAATGCAGAAGGGGAGCGACGACGTGAAGCAATGCAGACCGCGTTCAATGGTGACACGTGCGCTGTTACTCCTGTGCCTGACGCTGTCAGCCGCAGCCTGCAAAAACGCACCGCCCGCGCCGATCATTCAACTGGTCCGTGAACCCGTCCCGGAGAGCCTGACCGAAGAGACGCCACGCCCGGCGCTGGATAAGCCAGTGACTTGGGGCGCGGTGGCGATATTCAGCGACAGGCTGATGGATGCGCTTGATGCCTGCAATGCTGACAAAGCGGCGATCCGCCAGTGGGACAGTCTGCGCCAGAACACCCGAAAGGAGCCATAAATGCTGAAGATAAACACACTCCGCGCCGCCATAGAGAAAGCAAATACCTGGTGCCGGGCGAACCCGGAAGCCTGGACGGTGTTTGTTGAAGAGGGTGGCATTGAAACTACCGGTGAAACGCCGTCGTTCATGTATCGCTATTCTCTGGTGCTGTTCGTCATGAACTACGCCGGGAGCATTGACGACTTCACTCTGCCGCTGATGGCCTGGCTCTGGTTTAATCAGCCCGATCTGCTGCTGAACCCCGATAAAAACCAGCAGATTAAATTCACCACACTGATTAACAACGATGACACCGCCGATCTGATGTTTGAGTTGCCGGTGCGTCAGCGGGTACTGGTACAACTGGATGAAAACGGTGTGCCGTATGCCGAGCATTTGCCAGAGCCGCGCCCGCGCGTGCTGGCACCCCACGCCGCAGGCTGGGGGCTGGTATTTGAAGGCATGCTTCAGGAGGCCGGAACGTGAGCGATCGCATGTTCAGAGAGCTGGATCAGGTCTTTCAGGACATTCTCGACGGCGTCAGCCCGGCGGGACGCACCCGTACCGCGCGCAAAATTGGCCTGGCAGTGCGCCGTAGTCAGCAGCGTCGCATCGCGTCACAGAAAAACCCGGACGGCAGCGGCTATGCCGTGCGCCGCCGTAAGGTTTACCGCACCCAGTAGGGGATCAAGTTCTTCTGGAATAACGAGGTGCGGGCGCTGAAAAACTGGCGCGGCGGGCGCGGTAAATATGGCCGGACAATCACGGGTTTTGACGAGAAGCGCCGGGATATCCGCACCTTCTACCGGGCCGATATCGAGCGGTATCTGGAAATCAAAACGCAATCAGCTACGCATTCAGAGACAAAAAAAGCACCGATGTTTACCCGCCTGCGCACCCTGCGTTTTATGAAGCTCAGGCCGGACGCGGGCGGCGTCACCGTAGGATTTGACGGCATCGCTGCGCGCATTGCCCGTATTCACCAGTACGGCCTCAAAGACGAGGTTGGTCCGGGCGCTTACGCGCAGTACCCGGCGCGTGAACTACTGGGCATAACTCCGGCAGACCTGAGCGCTACGGAAAACGCCGTTATCAGCAGTCTGGGCGGTGCGTCATGAATGCTGAGCTGATGCGCCTGCTGGAAAACATTCTGCGCCTGGGCGTCGTGGAACAAATCAGCGCCGACAAGAAAGCGGTGCGCGTTCGCTCCGGCAGGCTGCTGACCACTTGGATCCGCTGGAACGTCACCCGCGCAGGGGCATTCAGCATCTGGCTGCCGCCCTCGATAGGGGAGCAAGTCTGGATCGGTTGTCCGGGCGGCAACCCTGAAAACGCGTTTGTGATTGGCTCTGCATACAGCGCAGATAATCCGCCAACGGGCAGCAACCTGCTGGAAATCAGCATCACCGCACCGGATGGCGCGCGCCTGCATTACGACGCCGCCGATGCTGGAGCACTGTCCGTGACCGGTATTAAAACCGCGCATATCCAGGCAGAGACCCGCGTCACGCTGGACACACCGGAGGTGGAATGCACAAACCACCTCAAAACACGCACTTTCGAACTGACCCACGGCGGCACGATGGCCGGTGATGTGACTCACAGCAACGGTGCGTTAACGTCCAACGGTGTCCAGGTTGACAGCCACGGTCATGGCAGGGTTCAGACCGGCGGAAGCTGGACGGAGGGCACGCGATGACAGCCAGTTACACCGGGATGAACCCGGAAGGCACCGGCGCGCTGACCGATCACGATCAGCTCTGGCAGTCCGTGACAAAAATCCTCACCACGCCAACAGGCTCGCGTGTGATGCGCCGGGAGTTTGGCAGCGCGATCCCTGATTTGCTCGATGCGCCGCAGAACGCCGTCACCCGCATGCAGCTGATGGGCGCCGCCGCTATCGCGCTGGCGCAGTGGGAGCCGCGGATCAGCCTGACCACCGTCAACGTGGTGTTTTCAGAAACAGGCGCAGTGACCGCCGAGCTGAGCGGGACCATCACGGAAACCATGACAGAAACCAGCAACACCATCAGGTTAAGGAGCTAGTGTGCAAACGTCCGTCGATTTATCTCAGATCCCGCAGCCTGATATCGTCGAGGTGCCCGATTTTGAAACGGTGCTGGCTGATATCCGGGCGCTTATCGTGGCGGCCATGCCTGCGGAACTTCAGGCTTCTGTGTCTGCTGCGCTGTTGCTGGAATCTGAACCGATGGCGGCACTGGCTCAGGCCTTCACCTATCGCGAGATCCATCTGCTGCAACGCATCAATGAAGCCGTGCGCGCAGTGCTGCTTTCCAGCGCCCTGGGGGCGGATCTCGATCAGGTCTCGGGTAATTTTGACACTGAACGTCTGCTGATTACTGAAGCCACCGACGAGGCGGACGCCGTATACGAAAGCGACGAAGAGCTGCGCGGCCGCACGCTGCTTTCATGGGCTCGCCTGAGCACAGCGGGCGCCAGAAATGCCTATCACTACTTTGCGCGCGGGGCTGATGCGGATGTACTCGATGTTCGCGCCTATGGTCCGGAGACACACGACCTGGAGGGCCGCGTTTTCCTCTACGTGCTGTCACGCACCGGGGATGGATCCGCCCCGCAGGCGCTGCTCGATAAAGTCCTAGCGGCGGTAAACCCGGAAGACGTGCGCCCGATTACGGATTATGTGGCTGATTACGTCCGTTCCGCTGTGATAGTGAATTATCAGGTGGTTGCTGACATTTACGTCCCTTACGGCGTGGACACCGCCACGGTGCTGGAAAAAGCCACCGCAGCACTGAACGAATACACCGCCTCAGTGCATCTTATCAACGCCACCGCTGCACGGTCGGGCATAGACGGGGCTTTGCATCAGGACGGCGTTGTCACCGTCGATTTGCATTCACCGGCCGCCGACGTCGTTGCGACGATGGGCGAAGCGCCTCATTGCACCTCTGTGAAAATCAATCTTGTGGTGATGGACTATGACCGCTAATTATCCCGCCAGCATTCTGCCACCCAACGCAACCGCCGTGGAGCGGGCCATCGACAGGGCCAGCGCCGCCGCACTGGAGAGGTTGCCGGTATATCTGATCCGTTGGGTGAAGGATCCTGACAGCTGCCCGCTGGCGCTTCTGCCGTGGTTGGCGTGGGAATACCAGGTTGATACCTGGAATATTAACTGGTCAGAACAAAAGAAACGCGATGCGATTAAGCGCGCCCACTATATCCACCGCCATCGCGGGACGGTCGCCGCCGTCCGTCATGCCCTGGTGGACAGTCCTTTTGGGACGGATATTGTTGAATGGTTCAATCAGAATCCGAAAGGGGATCCGTATACCTTTCGCCTGAACGTTTATCAGAACGATTTGCCGGTGACGGAATACGACCAGCAGGATCTGAAACTGGCGGTGCTGCGCGCCAGGAACCTGCGCAGCTGGTTTTCCGTTCATGTATTTGGCCGACTTCAGGGAACCTCATATGCGGCCGGTTACATGTACGCCACGGAGAAAATCACGCCGCGCTTTGTCCCGTTGCAGGTGATTTTATCCCGCTACGAGCTGAATCTGGCCCCTGGTGACGCGGAAACGGTCACGGTGACCATCCTCCCTGAATACGCGGAAGATAAAACCTTTACGGTAACCACGTCGGATAAAACAATCGCGACTGCCCGAATTGTCAACGGCGCTATTCTGGTTACGGGCGTGAAGCGGGGCACCTGTTCGGTCACCGTCACGACGACTAACGGCGTCAGCGCGGTGATCAACGTGAAAGTGGTCGCGGTGATGAAGTTCATCACCCGCATCGACAATGCAAGCCGTCCGTTGTTCTACGTGCGCATGGATGAGGATTTCACTATTGATTATGGCGACGGAACAGACAGCCGGGAATACCGTTTTGATGCTGCCAGTGCTGTGTACGGCTGGGTTATTCCGACGCGTGACGTTGTAGAGGGAGAAGAGTACACAATAACGGTTAAGAACACAGAAACCGCCAGTTTCCAGCGCACGTCGGGTAACGTTTCAGTAACGTTGAACCCCGTGCAGGAAATCATTCTTTTGACGGGAGAAAGGGACAATCTTGTTTCTTTCGCGAGTGGCGCAACTGGCCTTTACAAGGTCCACGCCGGGGCTTTTGACGATCTGCCAAATATCCAGAAATGTACCTCCATTTTCCGGGGCTGCTCATCGCTGACTGAACTACCAGAGGGTTTATTTGCGCGGTTTACTGGTGCCACAGATTTCTCGGCGGCGTTTTATGGCTGCACGGAACTGGCTGCTGTTCCTGATGGGCTGTTCAGCGAATTATCTCAGGTGACGCTATTCACCTCAGTGTTTGAGAACTGCACACGCCTGCTAAGTGCTGGCAAAAACACATTCCGGGACTGTGCTGCTGCGACGCATTTCACCAGTGCGTTTTCGGGATGCACATCCCTTATTGATACCGGGACGGGCATTTTTGACGGGTGTGTCAGTGGCAATAACTTCGGTTATACCTTCGATGGATGCCGTGCGCTGACAACATTGTCAGCAGATTTATTCAGCGATGTGCCTGGTGGCGTCTTTACGGCGATTTTCAGAGGCTGCACGGCGCTGACGCAGCTACCGCCGCGCCTGTTCCGCCACTGCCTGGAAGCTACGCATTTCGGCGGGGCATTCAGTGGATGCACGCAACTGCTTTCTGTACCTGATGAATTCTTTAAGGATTTACCCCTGGTTAACCATTTTGGAACCGTTTTTTCCGGCTGTTCTTCACTGGTAAAAGCGGGAAAAGCTGTGTTTTCTGGCTGTGCGCTTGCGCAAACATTTTCCTCCGCTTTTTACTATTGCCGTGTTCTGGAAGAAGTGGGCGATGATATTTTTGAGGGGTGTGTCAGTGCAACTACCTTTGCCAGCGTCTTCAATAGTTGCACTGCATTAACGGCGCTACCGTCGTTTGTGGACTGTAACAAGGCAACGAGCTTTGACCGGGCTTTCTATGCCTGTTCTTCACTGACAGCCGTCAGAGCAGAGGCCTTTGCAGGTAAATCACTGGTTACGACGTTCTATTATGCATTCACCCAATGTACATCCCTGAAAAGCATCGGGGCCGGGGTATTCCGTGACTGTAGTTCCCTGACTGATCTGACCTATACATTTATGGGCTGCACGGCGCTGGTATCGCTGGCCGGGGATATGTTTGCAGGATGCAGCAAAGTGACGAATATCACTGGCCTGTTTAATCAGTGCTCGGGCCTTGCCGTACTGCCTGAAAAGCTGTTCAGCGATCTGACCTCTCTGACGGCAATGGGGAGCACCTTCCAGGACTGCACCGCGCTGGCCGCGCTGCCGTCCGATCTGTTTGCGGGTTGTGTCAACCTGACCTCCCTGACGCTGACGTTCTCCGGCTGTACTGCGCTGGCGGTATTGCCTGCTGATTTACTGAAACATAACACCCTGCTGATCAGTGCCAGTTCTACGTTCTACGGCTGCGCGGCGCTGGTGAGCATTCCGTCGTCGTTGTTTGCATCGTGCCCGCTTATCACCGCATTCGGCGCAACGTTCCAGAATACCGGCGTGGTGGAAATACCGGAAAATCTGTTCAGCGGCAATCCGCTAGTGACGGCCTACGGCCAGACCTTCAGGGGATGTAAAAACCTGCGCTCAGTGCCTGCCGGTCTTTTTGTCGCCAGTATCAACGCCACGACATTCACTAATGTGTTTGCCGAGTGCATCGCACTGGAAGAGGTCGGGCCCGGTCTGCTGAATAACTTACCGGCCACGACAATCGGCTACCTGTTTGACGGCTGCGTGCAACTGAGAACTAACGTCAGCACGATATTCAATCTCGATAGTTATTCGACGATTGTCACCACGACGGCCACATTCAGGGGATGCTCTGCCATCACGGGTAAGGGCCTGGAATTTATGGGCAAGGTGCCAAACGTCACGGCGCATTATTACGCGTTCTACAACTGTACCAGCCTGGACGATTTCGCAGATTTACCCGGTAACTGGATAACGAATAAATTATGAAAACATTCAATCAAATTAAAAGCCTGATCGGATTTTGCCAGACCGATGAATTTTTCCTTGAATACCTGCAAATGCTCCAGGCTGCAGGAGTTATTCATCCCGTTGAAAGCGATATTGATAGCGACAGCAAAACCGTCAGTGAAGATTTTTACAATCGCCTTGCCAGTGTGTATGGCATTGAAGCAGAGGAAACACTATGGCAACAGGACTGACACTAACGACGGCGGGCGCCGCTGAAATCGAGGCCGCGTATCAGGCGGGGGAGGTCGTGGATATTACCGCCGTACTGATCGGCGATGGTGGCGGCGTGACATTGCCAACCGAACCCGATGACCTGGCGGCGGTGACCGCGCTTTTTGGTCAGTTTGGCCGTGAAACCTTTGATTCTGATTCAAGCTATGAGGGGTTTATCAGCGGTCAGATTGTTATTAACTGCCGGGATTATCCGGGTAAGACGCTCAAAGAGGCTGGGCTGGTTAGCGCTAAAGGTACGCTCATTGCTTACGGCGCATACCCGGCGACATACCTCCCGGCGCAATCTGATTCCATCATCAAAGAGATCATTCTGACGCTGGTGCTGACGTTGACCCATACTTCAAGTGTGCAGCTTGTTATCGATCCGGCGCTTGCCACACTCACGCAGGAAACGGGTGATAAACGCTATCTGCGGCGAGCACAAAATCTTTCTGATTTAAACGATACCGAAGAGGCCCGGGATAATCTTGAACTGGGTAACTCAGCCACGCGGGACGTGGGCACCGAGGCGGGAACGGTAGCTGCGGGGGATGACTCACGCATTACCGGCGCACTGCAAAAAGAGAAAAACCTGTCCGATCTGAGCAATCCATCAGAGGCGCTAAAGTCGCTGGGGCTGGACAGCGATGGAGCGGCCTTTAAGGCAATTGTTGACGCTATGTTTTATGTTGGGATCATCATTTCAGGCGAAAAAAGCCCAGCAGAGTGTTTCCCATGGCAGACGTGGACGGATTTAAGCGAAACCTTCGCTGACAGGATGGTGCGTATTGGTTCGCAGTATGGTGTGACCGGCGGCAATAACAAGGTAAAACTCGAAGCTGATAATCTGCCACCGCACTGGCATCGTTCTGGTGACAGGTCCCCAGGAGCCACATGGGATCCAGATTCTACTCATGGGACCGATAATCAGAAAAGTGGTCCATTAGCTCTCACTGAAGGAACCTACATTGATGTGACTGGCTTGAAAGAATCATCAAACTCAGCGTTTGATGTGACTAATGAATATGTGTCGTTGGCTATGTGGAAGCGCGTACAGTAATAAATATTTTACAACATTATAAGCAAGGGGAAAGTTGTTTTAGCAGTATGTTTTAAATTAGATGGTTGGTTTTAGAATAAGCTGGAGAGCTAGTTAGGTAAATAAAATCATCAACAATAAGGTTGCAGGTATTCACGTTGCCTGGTTTTATAAGGCGACGTGAATGTTTTAATTATATTTTATAATTATTTCTGTCTAAGGTTTACTATTTTAGTAATATGTTCTGATGCTAATGCCTTAATGTTTCTAATTGTTTTGTTCTTAGCAGAACGTGGTTCTTCTCTTTCCAATTTATCAATGTCGTCTAAAACTCTTTTAAATGCATATTCAAATGTGGTCTTATTCTTTGGTGATAAATCTGAATAGATAACATCAAATACGTCCCTATATAAATGTAGTTGTCTAAACTTATGAATATCGTTATCGACTTTGCACAATTTAGCATGTGCCTCTTCAAATAATTTAAATCTATCTATAGTTTGTAAATCTAGAGTTCTATCACTAGCTTTCATTAAATTAAGCCTGCTAGACTGTACATCTATATGCTGGGTGTGGTAAGAGAGTCTATTATTTGCTAAGTTATATGATAATCCAAAAAAACGCTCTGTTCTAACATAATCGTTATAAGTTAGCATTGCCATGCCATATTGAAGCCAGTAATGAGGGTCTTCTTTTATTATTGGAAGGGCTCTTTTTAAATTTTCATAATATCTGATAAGATTTGTTTTAATCCCAAGAGGTGGGAGTAATCTTTCTACAATCGAAAACCGCAGAATGGCTTTTTGCAACTCTCTTCTTTCGTGTACATCATGTTTCGTATTCCCCAATAACTCGACGATATTTAATAACTCATCAACTATGTAATTAGACTCGAAGATATGTGTTATGAAGCTAAGGGAAAATAAGCTGGACTTTGTTGAGGCTTGATTTTTTTTAATTCCAAAAAACTCAGTAAAACTTTTGTCTTTGATCAATTTCAAATCATATATGGCTCTGTTTTGCGCTATCTCCGATATGAGGCTTTTGGTTAGTGGAAGGTCAAGAAAAGATAGCAGACATATGGTAAAAATGGTTTTTTTATAATCTTTGTTTTCCAAGAGAGAAAATGTGTTACTTTTTATTTTAGAAATAATTACAGGTGAGTTAATTATTCCTAGTAGGATTAATGATATTTGGTTTTTATATTTCCTGTCAATTAATCTGATTTTATGATCTTCCATCAAGGAAGCATTATCTCCCCACAATCCAATATTATCAATGATTTGTATCAGCGAAACCACTTCGTCATGGTCTAGTTCATCGATTTCAATATTAGTGAAGTTCAAATTGTGAAATTTAAACTTCGAGAAAAAGTATTCATGTGAAGAGGTTCTTGAGGCTAGAATTAATGTTATTTTGGATGATTTCAATCCGTCAATAAAATTTAGTAAATCTATATATTGTTCGTAAGAGTCAAATATTAATATAGATTGCCTCGTTGATTTGGATAAAAATTCAATGTCATGATAAGTATTATTATTCAGGCTATTTATGTAATAAACGTCATGTGAGTTTTGCGACAAAACAGAACAGAGTATTTTTAGGAAAATAGTTTTTCCATTTCCAAGTTCTGATGTGATTAATATATTTGCGTTGTTTTTTACTAACTCAAAAGCTTGATTTAATTCTTTTCTGAATATCAGAATCGGGGCAGACCGTTCGTTGCTTTTGGACTGAAAGTAATCCACAATTGAATTATCAATATCTCCAGTTAGTAAAAATCTATCTACATCAGTATCTGTTATATTCGACTTGGATGGCCGGTAATCATATTGATTCAGAACTCGAAGTTCAAACTCTACATCATCAGGTATATAACCTTTAAAAAGATCAGCAAATCCTGATGTTTTAATTGGAAGAACCGTTCCAAATTTTTCGAATGTGTATAATGTTCTTTCATCAGGTAAGTCATAAGTAATGAAGTAGACTTTATCTTTTACTGTGGTTTCATCCAGTAATATTTTTTTTACTTCAATGTCGTATAAGGAATAACCAATAAATATTATTGCACTTGCTTCCTCGAAATCCCTCTGCATAGGGTAAAACCATTGAGAACTCTCGATTGAATCGGAAGACAAATATGAAGATTCAGAGAGTTTAAAGCTAGTGTTCAGTGTATCAATACTTAAATTTTTTAAAGAGCCGTTTATGTGGATACAAAGGTTATCTCTTTTTAATTCAACTAAACTATCATTTGATATGTCAATTGTTGCATAATCTATACTTACGTTTTTAGCCGCTTGCTCAAAACATAGGTCATAATTGGTTGTGTAAACTCTTTGCCAAGGGAGCGCTGATATTATTTGATGATGTTCTTGAACATCCTTAACAGTAAATGTACGTCTTAAAAGTTTTACTAATTCTTCACCATATCCATCTGAAATCACTCTGTCGGAGGTGTATTTCAGATCATCAAAAGAATTCATATTGTTTATTTTAGCTATATTTGTTGCTAAGATTGATGCTGTTGGAAGCGAGTCTTTATTAAAATCTACTGCATCACAAGAAAATCCTGAGCCCAAGAAAAGCACAGCTCTTCTAGAGCTAACTTTTCTTAATAATTCGTTTATAGTATCTTGGCTAACCATGCTTTCCCCCATTAGAATGCTAAACTATTTATAACAGCTTACTAAACGACTATGTTCACTCATGTATAACGAACAATAATCTTAAAGTTACTAGCTATCAGAAATTATGTAAAATATCAAATAATTTAAAAAAAACCAATGCCCTACCAAGCTTATCCTTTGACTTACTTGATTTCTGAACTTTCGAATGATCAATAGGTTATGATTCTAGGCAGCTCATCCGGTTTGTTATCGCTGTTGTAAGGACACACACTAATTTAATCCTGATTTGATGCCGATTACAGAACTATGACTTAATAAATGACCTTATATCAGCTTCTAATACTGATTAGATAAGCTAAATTCATTGTTCAATGGGAAAATTAGTTAGCTTTGACATAAAATCACTTATGCGAGCGCGTTTCAGCCGCTCCCTGATATCTTCATCAACCCGCTGCAACGAGAGTGTGAATTCTATTTTTTTTGCTTTGCCGTAGCGATCGAACTCTTGATGCGTCTCCTGTAAATCCGTGATGACATACATCCCGTAAATGGACCCGACGCCATCGATCAGCGGCCAGGCCAACCCTGTGTAGGCCATCGTTGAAACTGCACCCAAAGACAGGTTACCGCCGGTAATTTCAGGGTACAGCAGCCCACCCAGCGTCAACTGGTTCTCGCCGGCGCCAACGTACTGCCATTTTGCGCTCCGGCCCACACGGTCATTCTTTACGTGCCGCCAGTTACGAGATAACTGTAATTGCTGATAGGGCAGTGTCCTGAGTTCAAATACAAAAAGTCCGAATACCATCATCATAGTTATTACTCCTTATTAATCGTTATCCCGGAACGAACCCCGGGCAGCACGTTGCCTTTTATCAATTTCTGCGCGGACAGCCTCGCCAACAAGTCGCGCCAGTTCGCGCGGATTGCTGCTCTGAATGTCATGCAGATGAACATGAATATCACCGGAAAAACTATAACCTGAAGCCGCAGCCGCCGTGTGGGTGCTTTGATTTCGGCGTACCGGTTGCCATGTCTGCGTCTGTTTTATCAATGGTTCGCCAGCGGCAATAACCGGGCGAGCGCTGACAGACTGGCGGACAAGCTTCGACTCCTGCCATTTACCACGTACTGCAAGGGCTGGAGGGAGATTTTTAAATACAATGTCACCCGGCCCGATACGTTTGCGCTTTTCCTCATCTAAAAGGCCTTTGGTGTTATCCGCGATTTGGCCTAGCCGCCGCTCTGTTCCTGAGTTGCCCCCGAGCACATTGGGCGGCGGGGCACTGCCTTTGCTTGCAGGCTTTTCAGATGACCATTGCCACTCTCTTTTAACCATGCGCCCTGATTTTTCATCCCATTCCCACATAACCGGAATAGCCCTGAGTCTGGCCGCTTCCAGCCTGGCTCTTTCAATGCCATCGGGGATGAGATCGAGCTTCTCCAGTAACCAGCCGACGCCTTCCATTAACTTCTGAAGGGGCCAAAGCAGAACGCTAAGTGCGGTCCCCAGGACCTCGCCAAAGGTTTGCCCGGCGCTGGCGCACTTGTTTAGCGCCTCGCGACTCTCCTCAACGGGTGTTAATACTTTTTTAAACCAATTCCAGACGTTTTTGACGCCATCCCCAATGAGTCCGAAAACGGGCGCCAGCCGGGAAAATGCGTTATGAACTGGCGCTAACCCCTGGATGACGCCTGTAAAAAAACCGCTAAAGAAGGCTTTAATTGGTCCCCAGTATTTCCAGATCAGTACCCCAGCCGCTACAAACGCAGCACCCACTAAACCGATTGAGCTCAAGAGCAATGATAATCCGCCGCCCAGTGTCGTAATTCCACCTTTCACAATACCGAGCAGAGCAGGGATCCCGGTTAGCCGCAGCGCCAGCCCGCCAACGCCTTTTGACAGAGCGCTTATCGCCGTCCCCGGAGAGGAAAAGGCGCCAAGTAACGCGCCGCGCAGGGTTACCATCAACCTGGTTAATACGCTGGCGCGTCCAGCCAGACCGCCGAGTAAGGCACGCCATCCGCTGATTTTTGCCAGTGAACTGCCGCCCACAGCACTCAATATGCGGAACGCTGATACCGTACCTCCGATGCCGCTCCCGCCGGACAGCAGTGCAAACCCCAGCCTGAGCTTTGCAAGCGGCCCTAAAAGTAGACCAGCAGCTAATGACATACCGCCAATTACTGCGGTTAATGCCAGTGCAGTACCACCGGCGAGTAACAACGTTCGTGAAAGTCTGGGGTTTTCTTCTACCCAGCTTTGAACAGTGCCAATAACCCGGCTAAGCCCCTGTGTCAGTCTGCGCAATGGGCCGTCTACTGTCTCCGCCACAGAAATGCGGAACGCCTCCCACGCGCTGTCCAGCTCCTTCAAATCGCCGCCAAGGTTGTCTTTCTTCTTGTTAGCGACGGCGAACGCCTCCTGATTTTTATGTGCTTCTGCAATTTGTTCATAGAGTGACTGGAGGTAGCCATCACCTGCGCCGTTGACCAAAGACTGGAGGCTCGTAAAACCCTCTTCTCCGGCGATATCTTTGAAAAATGAAATCTGATCCACCTCGCCAAAGCGGGAAACGCGTTTTTGTAGATCGAGAAGAATATCGAACGGACGTCGCATCTTTCCGCTCGCGTCGGCAGTTTCCACTCCCAGCTCTTTGAGTGCCTTTTTGGCTGCCGTAGTGGGGGAGGCCAGGCGGGAGAGTGAGCGACGCATTGCCGTACCGGCCTCGCTACCGCGAATACCCACGCGCGCCAGCGTGCCGGTCATGGCTGCGGCTTCTTCCAGGCTAATCCCAAGTCCCGCTGCTACCGGCCCGACAACTTTCATTGTCTCGCCGAGGCTGCTAAGCGTGGTATTGGTACGGGTAAATGTACCTGTCAGCACATCGCTGACGCGGTCCATTTCTCCGGCATCGAGGGCGAACTGAGAAAGAATGTTTGAGCCGATGTCTGCCGTTTCGCCCAGTTCCATGCTGCCTGCCAGCGCCATATTGAGCACGCCTGGCAGTGCGGCACGGATAGCATCTGGCGTGAAGCCCGCCATTGCCAGAAAGGCCTGGCCGCTGGCGGCGTCACGTGTGGTGAAGGCGGTTTCAGCACCGAGTTTTTTTGCCTGAGTGCGCAAGGCGGCCAGCTGCGAATCGCTTTTATCGAGCCGTGTCAGCGCCTGGACGTTTGACATTTCCTCATCAAAACCAACAGCAGGCGACAGGAAGCGTCCTGCGCCATACCCGGTAGCGGTTGCTGTACCTAATGCTATGGCACCGCCAGAACGCAACTTCCCGGCCAGCTGCTGCGCACCCTCGTAACGTTTACGAGCTTGAGTGACCGCAGCAAGTTGCCGTTTTTCCCGTTCAAGGGATTGGTTGTATTGTTCTGTGCGGCGTATTGCGTTGCCTATGGTGGCGCTACTACCGGAAAGCATGACGCCATGCTGGCGCAGGGCTGATGCACTCTCACGGAGGCGGGCCACTTCCGTCACACGTTTTGCGGTCAACAGATCAAGCCGCTCACCCAGTCGTGACATCAGTATTTGCTGTTTTTCCGTCAGCGTCCCGTTTTTACGTTGCGCTTCTGACAAGCCATCAAAGCGGGCGCGGGCACGTGAGATGGAACGATCGGTTTTGCCGACGGCTGCGGTCATTCGCTGAAAAGTGGCACTGCTCTTATCGAGCCCTTTCAGGGTGGATTGTGTTTTTCTGAGGGAGTCGGAAAGGCCGCCCGCACTCTGGCGGGCAGCATTAACGGGGCGGGTAAATCTGTCGATCGCGCTGAAAGCAACGCGTATATCAAGACTCTTCATCACTGGCACCACTTCGAAGCGCCGCCCGCTTGCGCCAGGCTATCACCTCGCCAAGATCCATGCCGAAAACTTCAGAGGGCGGCCAGTTAAAAATAACGGCAATATCAGCAACCAGATCGTCGATCTGGTCAAACGCGATGGTGATTACTCGCTCTCCGTCTCCGCCACGTTCGACGCTCCAGGCTCCGGCGGATTCAAGAAAGGGACCAGAAGCTCTGCCAGCCCGATAAAGTCCAGGGTGTGCATTTCGTTGATTTCTTTTTGTGTCAGCACAGGCGCGGTGACTCGCGTCAACAGCGTGGCAATTGAGTCTGCATCCATATTGGCAACGCGGATAAGATTCAGGCCGCGCAATGATCCGGCCTGACTGATGGCGCCAGTGATTTCCACCTGACCGATCTCACTGTCTTTACGAACTACCGGCTGCATCAGCGTGAACAGGTTTTTAGTTTTTTTAGCCATGTTTAAAATCTCCGGGCGGCATCTTTGCCACCCTCTTAAAGGTTATCAATTGCCCATGCCAAGGGCGGAGGTGATGCGGTCCGGGAACATGTTTTGACCGTTCTTTTTGTAGATGAAATTCAGCAGATCGATTTCGATAATGGGCTGATCATCTATGGAGAATTTGTAGTAGGTGGATTTAAAGGTGTAGCTTTCCTCGGTGTCTTCTCCCTGTTTTGAATCTCCACCGTCGAGTTCAGTAAATCGCCCGCGCAGCTCCACCTCGACAAGCTGGCTTTCGCCATCAGTGAAATATTCACCCGCAAAGCGCAGCCGCGTGCCGTCAATTTCTGCTCCGTATTCGAGAAACAGAGCCTTAATGACGCCGCCAAAAACAATGGTGGAATCCAGCGCGCCAGCCTCAAGGCCGAGATCAGCACCGACCGCACCCAGCATGCCACCGCCCTGATAGTCCTCTACCTTTCGTGAGAGTTTGGGGCGAGTGAAAGAGGTCACTTTTCCCAGATAGTTGTCGCCGTTAACAAAGCAGCTAAAAAGCCGCAGTTTGTGAGGAATAGCCATTATTCACCCCCGAGCGACGCGAACGCCGGTTCGTAAAAATCATCAGTAAAGGTCTGGTATAGCGTCAGATCTTCAAGCGGTGGGACCGGGCTGTAGCTATAGCGCACAATCAGTTTTCCCTGGCGCAAATCCGTGGTGCCGTTGTCCAGCGTGTCATACCAGCAGTCAGCGCCGATAAGCTGGCCGGCAGTGACTTTTTTGCTGAGAGCAGAGCGGATGCCGCTTACCACATCTTTCACGTTGGCCGGAGTGAGCGGGCTGTCAACAGAGGTAAATTGCGCCTCCGCAATACTGTCCGCCAGGATCTGCGCGGTACGGGTAAACACCTCAAAAGTGTAGGTTTCGGTGTCCGTGGTGCGGTTACCCCAGAAGCGGAAACCGTCACGCTTGATAAGCGTCGTGATTTCGTTGTTGTTCAGCTCGTTAGCGTCGCTGTCTTCTGCCTGCAATGCCCAGAACACATCTTTCGAAATACCCAGAACGTTATTCACCACAACATTCGACAGCGATTTGTGCCAGCCCTGGCTGTTATCAATAGCGGCGCGCAGGCCGCAGGCGTAAGCCGGGGCAGGAAACGTTTCGTTATCATCCGTCAGGGGGTTGTAAGCGATAAAGTCCGGCCAGATCAGCATCAGCTCGCGGTATGCGAAGGTTTTGCGATAAGCGATAGCCTCCGCCATGGTCGCGCAGCCGTTGCAACCGGCATAAACAAAAGCCCGCAGGTTCTGGGCAATCACGCAAAGCTGTGACGTCACTTCCGCAGTGTCATAGTCCGGCACCGCCAGGATGCGCGGGCGATAGCCGGTTTTGGCCTCCGCCGTCAGCAGGGCATACATTCCCGTATAGCTGTCGCCATCTGTTCCGCCAGTAATGGCTTGGGACTGGCTGTCGCCGTTACCGGAAGCCTCTTTCACCCGGACAATCACAACACGCGGACTGCACTGATCGGAAATGGCTTTGAGGGCTTTGTAAAGCGACCCGGTTTTACCTGCTTTGCCGAGGACGTTACGCACCCGTGTCAGCAGAACCGGCGTATTGAGCGGGAAAGTTTCCGGATCGGCGTCATCAGCAACCGCAACAATACCGATCACGCTGGAATCAATGTCATTGATTGCCTGCTGTAGGTCGGTATTTTCGCGAGAGCGGACGCCGTGAAAACGAGTTTCAGACATAAGTTCACCATCATGTTGCTCTTTGAGTTCAGGGCCATATTCAACGTTAAGTCTGCTGGCGTCGCCTGGTTGCCGGTCTGCCCGTTCGCTGACAACAAAAAGGGATTCAGCCCCGCGCGCGGGCATGTAATCATCAGCATAAAACGGGGGAGTTATGTCGATAGCAGACACGCTGACAACAGCAGCCGAAGCGTATGTAGAAAAATTAAGTGAGGTCGTAAAGACACCGGATTTTAGTATCACGCTGGGTGGGGTTGCCCTGACCGAACTGGCCGACCGCATCACCTCGCTATCTGTTACAGATAACAACGGTTTTGATGCTGACCAGCTAACCCTGTCAGTAGATGACTCTGACGGGGTAACAGATTTACCCCCACGTGGTGCGGAGCTGGCGGTGTCCATCGGCTGGACGGGTGAGGCGTTGATTTACAAAGGTCTCTACACCGTTGACGAGGTGGGGCATAGCGGGCCGCCGGATGTTATCGACATCACCGCGCACAGCGCTGATTTTCGCGAAGAGATGAACGTCAGGCGGGAGGTGTCCTGGCATGATTTGACAGTAGAGCGGGTGGGATCGGCCATTGCCCGGCGCTATGACCTGAAGCCGATGATTAGCGAGGCCCTGATCGACATTGAGATCGACCATGCGGATCAGACCGAAGAGAGCGACATGTCGTTTTTAACGCGCATGGCGGAGATGTTGGGGGCCATTGCCACCGTGAAAAATGGCTGTCTGCTGTTTATCCTGCCTGGGGGCGGCGTCAGTGCATCTGGTAGGGCGCTGCCATCGGCTGAGATAACCCGTGCCAGCGGAGATCGTCACAGGTTCCGCATTGCCGATCGCGATGCTTACACCGGCGTGCGGGCGTACTGGCTGGATCTTAATTTCGGCAAGAAAAAACCGGTCAAGGTCACTAAGCGCAAAACAAATACTGCCAGAAAAAAGGCTGAGGAGAAAAGCAGCCGGCCGGAGGGCGATTACATGGAGGGCGCTGAAGGTAACGTGTATGTTTTGCGTAAAACCTATCAGAACGAAACGGCGGCCAGGCGCGCAGCTGCGGCAAAATGGATACAGCTCCAGAAAGGCGCGGCACAGTTTTCGATAACCCTGGCGCGCGGCCGCGCCGATTTATATCCGGGTATGCATCTGACCGTGTCGGGCTTTAAGCCTGAAATCGATACTCAGGATTGGATCATTGCCAGAGCGGAACATGTGATCGGTGATAACGGATTTACCACGAAAATGGAGCTTGAGGCGAAAATAAGCGACTGGATTGCAGAAACTGAACAGTAGCGGCCATAATAGGCCGTGAGTTCAACTCCCTATGGGAGATCATCATGTTTGTTTGTCCCTACTGCGGCGCAAACGCCCGCACCCGCACCAGCCGCCGGTTAAGCGAGTTCACCATCCGGCAATATCATCAATGCCAGAATCTTGAATGCAGCGAGTCATTCACGACACTTAACACCGTAGAGCGCAGAGTAACGAAGCGCTCAACCAGCGCAGATCCTTTGCCTCCTGGATTTATCCCCGGCGACGCTTTCCCGGCTTCTCATTACGGGAACAGTCA
The DNA here is from genome assembly GCF_001808265.1 of Klebsiella sp. HMSC16A12. NCBI lineage: Bacteria > Pseudomonadati > Pseudomonadota > Gammaproteobacteria > Enterobacterales > Enterobacteriaceae > Klebsiella > Klebsiella sp. HMSC16A12. The sequence continues at coordinate 7,434 of NZ_KV792522.1, read as the reverse complement.
ACTTAGTCTTGCGGTATAAAAATAGCCCCCTGTAAAGGGGGCTATTCTTGTCAATGTGGTCGATATGTGGACACTTTTGAAATAAATCCTTTTATTTCAATTTATTAAATCCCAAAAAAAAGCCCCGTCGGGGGCGACGGGGAAAAACTCATTGATTATGGAATGATCTGTTCTCTGGTCAGTTCGAGAACAGGGCTACTCTACGGGGGAAAAGTGCAGGCAAGATGGAGAAAACGTGGAGATTCAGGCTAAAATCCCCGGGCATTCAGGAAAGGGAGGAACAATGAAAAAGCTACTGGCTATTCTGCCACTGGTATTAGCCGGCTGTGCCCAGCCGCAGCCCACTGCGCCGACGAAAACCATCGGCATGCCCAACCCCGCGGCGGTATACTGTCAGCAATCCGGCGGCACCCGGGTGCCGGTGCAAACGCCGCAGGGCGTCAGCACCCAGTGCAAACTACCCAGCGGCGAAACCCTCGACGAGTGGGCGCTGTGGCGCCGGGATCATCCGGCTAAATCGTAACCGGCAGGGCCGCCAGCCAGGCGGCCAACACCCGGGCATGATTCTGCTCGGTGTTCTTCGCAGCGTACAGCAGCGTCAGCGGCTGGCGTTGCGCCAGCGCCGCCAGCCGCAGGCCCGTTTCGCGATGGGCGTCGAGCTCCTGACGATAGCGCTGGCTGAAGTGGGCGAAATCGATCGCCTCGCCGTGAAAGTCTTTGCGCAGCTCAGCGGAAGGCGTTAACTCCTTACACCACTCATCACAGGCCAGCGCCTCTTTTTTAATCCCCCGCGGCCAGAGACGGTCGACCAGCACCCGATAGCCGTCGCTGCTTTCCTGCGGATCATACACCCGTTTACACTGAATCATCATCCTGCTCCTTCTGTGCCATCCAGGCGAGCAACTGCGGGATTTGCCCGTCGGAAAATACCGTGATGCCGTGGGCGCGGAGTAGGTCGGCGGCCACGCCGGCGCCCGCTTTGCGCCGTCCGCGAAAGGAACCGTCATAGACAAACTGGCTGCCGCAGGTAGGGCTGCCGTCGGTGAGTAACGCTGCCTGACAGCCCGCTTCCCGGGCGGCGCTGAGCGCCAGCCAGGCGGCCAGCTGATAATGTCCGGTGACGTCGCGGCCGTCGCTTTCCACGATCCGCGCCCGTCCGGCAAGCACATCGCCGCCCGTGCCGCCGAGGATCTCCGCCGGCAGTCGGGGCGTAGGCAGACCGGCCGCCAGCTCCGGGCAGTGGATCACCAGCCGCCCCGCCTGCTGCCAGCGGGACAGCGTCGCCGCCAGCTGTGCCTTCTCGCTACCGTTATACCGCACCTGGAATCCCATCAGGCAGGCGCTGACCAAAAGCTTATTTTTCATTCTCTCTCCCTTACGCGCTTTTTCCAGTATACCTCACCCGTCGGCCACGGCGGTGGGGTGAAAATAAGGATTGTGTTCCACAGGCGGGATCGCTATTCTGACGTGCCTTGTGCTGTCCGTCTCGTCCAGACATAAGGAACCTGCTATGAAAATCCCTTTACGCCTCGCCCTTGTCGGCGATTATCACCCCGATATTGTTGCCCATCAGGCCATTCCCCTGGCGATAGACGATGCCGCCGCCGTGCTGGAGCAGCCGGTGAAATATGACTGGCTCGCCACCCCGTCGATCGCCTCCGGCGAGGCGCTGGCGGAGTACGATGCCATCTGGGTCGTTCCCGGCAGCCCGTATCGTCACCCGGAAGGCGCGTTTACCGCGATCCGCTATGCCCGGGAAAACAGCATTCCTTTCCTCGGCACCTGCGGCGGCTTTCAGCACGCGGTGATTGAATACGCCCGCAACGTGCTCGGCTGGCAGGACGCCGGACATGCGGAAACCGACAGCGAAGGGCGGATGGTGATTGCTCCCCTCAGCTGCTCGCTGGTGGAGACCTCTGCCGTCGTCGAGCTGCGGGCGAATACGCTGATTGCCCGCGCCTATGGCCGGGAGAGCATTGAAGAGGGCTACCACTGCCGGTACGGCGTGAGCAGCGCGTTTGCGGCGGAGCTGGAGCAGGGCGATCTGCGCGTCACCGGCTGGGATGAAGAGGGTGAGATCCGCGCCGTCGAGCTGGTGACGCACCCGTTTTTTGTCGCCACCTTGTTCCAGCATGAGCGTCACGCGCTGGACGGGCGTCCCGCGCCGCTGGTGCAGGCGTTTCTCCGCGCCGCGGCACAATAATTCCACCGGCAGCGGGCGCTGCCGGTCATCTTCAGGGGTGAATTTCCCGGTCACGTCCGGCGAGCGCGCCGCAGACCGCCATCACCAGCGAAATCAGCGCCACCGCCAGCAGCGGAATATGCCAGTCGCCATTGGCATCATGGATCCTGCCCATCAGCGGCGGCCCGCAGGCGGCCAGCAGATAGCCGACGCTCTGCGCCATCCCTGACAGCGCCGCGGCCTGATGCGCCGAGCTGGCGCGCAGGCCGATAAACGTCAGGCCGAGGATCATAGTGGCTCCGGAGCCAAAGCCGAACAGCAGCGTCCAGCCGATCGCCAGCTCAGGCAACAGCCACAGCCCGGCGGCGCTGATGGCGCACATCAGGGCGACCAGCACCGCGATCCCGCGCTGGTCGCGCAGCCGATGCAGGATCAGCGGTATCGCCAGGCCGGGCGCGGCGGTCGCCAGCTGCAGCAGGCCATGCAGCGAGCCGGCCTGCGCTTCGCTATAGCCCATACTCTGCAGAATCGACGGCAGCCAGCCGATAATCACGTAATAGACCAGCGAGTTGATGCCGAGGAACAGCGTCACCTGCCAGGCCAGCGCCGACCGCCAGATCCCCCGGTTATGCATAGCGCCTGAGCCGGTCAATGGCGTCTCCGCCCGGCGCCGGGACTGCGGCAGCCAGCTGAGGAGCGCCAGTAGCGGGAAGACCATCAGCAGCAGCAGCGCCCCGCGCCAGCCGAATCCGGCCATCGCCACGGGGACCACCAGCGCCGAACCAAGCGCCGCCGCGCCGCCCATCGTCAGGGAATAGGCGCCGGTCATCCGCGCGACATGTTGCGAGAAATCCCGTTTAATCAGCCCGGGCAGCAGCACGTTACCCAGCGCAATGCCGCAGCCGATTACCGCCGTGCCGATAAACAGCAGCGCAGCGGAGGGCAGGGAGCGCAGGGCAATGCCGGCGCAGATCAGCAGCATCGCCAGCAGCAGGCTGCGTTCCATGCCGAACCGGCGGGCAACCCCTGCCGCCAGCGGCGAGACAAGGCCAAAGGCCAGCAGCGGCAGGGTAGTGAGCAGCCCGGTCTGCGCGGTGGTCAGGCCATAGTCGCTACGAATCGCGTCCAGCAGCGGCGCCGCGCCGGTAAAGACCACGCGCAGGGTGGTGGCGATGAGCAGGATACCGGCAATCAGCAGCGCGGGGCGGCGGCCGGTAGAGGAGATCACAGAAGACATATCATTCTCAAGGTAACTAACGAGGGGGGTTACGATAGCGGCTTTGTCCCTCGTTTAAATCAAGCTAAAATGACAGATTATCGCTAATATCGGACAATATGATGATTGGACTGGGGCTGGATGGCTATGAACCGGACAGTGGCCACGAATCGGCCATTGCCTTTCGTATCCGGGTGGTGGAGGCGGAGCAGTATATTCCGGCGCATTCCCACCGTAAGGGGCAGCTGATCCTTGCCCTGCACGGCGCCTTGACCTGCGAGGTGGAGAACGCAATGTGGATGGTGCCGCCGCAGTATGCGGTGTGGGTTCCGGGGCAGCTGTCCCACAGTAACCGCGCTACCCCCGGCGCCCAGGTATGCTTCCTGTTCATCGAGCCGGGCGCCGCGCCGATGCCGGATCGCTGCTGTACGTTAAAGATTTCCCCGCTGGTGCGAGAGCTGATCCTTACTCTGGCGGAGCGCGGCGGAGAGTCGCTGGCCGCCCCCGCCACGGCCCGGCTGGTGCAGGTTCTGTTTGATGAGCTGCCCCGCCAGCCGCAGGAGCACCTGCAGCTGCCGGTATCAAACCACCCGAAAATTCGTCAAATGGTGACGATGATGGCCGAGGATCCGGCGCGCTGGCAGACCCTGAGCCAGTGGGCGGCGGTGTTTGCGATGAGCGAGCGGAATCTGGCCCGCCTGGTAGTGCGCGAAACGGGGCTGAGCTTTCGCCGCTGGCGCCATCAGCTGCAGCTGATCCTCGCGCTGCAGCTGCTGATCCGCGGGCAGACGGTGCAGCAGACGGCTCAGGCGCTGGGCTACGATTCCACCACCGCCTTCATCACCATGTTTAAAAAAGGGCTCGGGCAGACACCGGGCCGCTATCACGGTAGCCTGGCTACGACTTCCCAATAAACAATGAGATGATCCCGGCGGCAATCAGCGGCCCGACCGGGACGCCGCGAAACAGGGCGACGCCGAGTACTGTACCGACCAGCAGCCCGGCCACCAGATGCGGCTGGGAGCCCATCAGGGAGACGCCGCGCCCGCCGAGCCACGAAACAAACACCCCGACCGCAATCGCCAGCAGCGATTTCCAGTTCATAAAGGAGTGGATCAGCGTCGAGGGCGGCAGCGTGCCGCTGGCGATAGGCGCCATCACGCCGATGGTCAGAATAATGATCCCGACGGTCAGTCCCTGTTTCTCAACCCAGGGAAAGAAGGCGTTCAGCGGCGTGACGCGCACGATAATCAGCACGAGGATGGAGATCGCCACGGTGGTGTTATGACTGATAAAGCCGAGCGCCGCCAGACCCAGCAGGATCAACAGGGTGGTATCAAACATGTACAGAGGTCCTTGCCAAAATAAGAATGCCAAAAAATATCCCGCTTACTCTACGCATCGTGGCGTGAATAAACAGGATTTTTACGCCATGCGGCGGAAATCTGGGCGGATGCCCGGTTAGCTAAGACGGCGAAAGGTCGCGATCTCTGGTCGGGCGATATGTAAATAGTCTTCGGTGTCGAGAATGATCGACCGGTCCAGGCGCCCGGCGTTAAAAGCGATTTGTGGAAAGCGTTCAAACAGCAGCGGGTCCGCCACCAGCCGCAGCGCCGGATGGAAACTGAAGGGGGGAATGGCGCCGAACACGCAGGCGGTGAGGGCCTCCACCTCCGCCGGGCTGGCCAGCGAGGCTTTGCTGCCGCCGATATGCCGGGCCAGGCTGGCGAGGTCGGCCTGCCGATCGGCGGCGAGGATCGCCAGCACATGCTGGTTGACGCCGTTTCCTTTCACTTTACAGACTAACGCTTTCGCGCCCTGGCCAAGCGCGGTGCCGCGGATTGCCGAGACGGCTTCGCACTGACCGACCGCCTCGTGCGCCATCACCCGGTAGCGGGCCCGGTGCTCGTCGAGCAGCGCGCACAGCCGCTGGTGGATATTACCTTCTACTGCTTCAAGCATAGCGTCCTCCTGACATCATAAAGCAGCCAGCTTAGCGCTGTTGCGCCGGCCTGCCAACGGTGGGCCGGGAAATTCACTATTCGCTCATTATTACTTCACAGTGCTGTGGTGCAATCCCGCAGGCGCAGATGAGTTTTGTAAATAAAAAAAAGAATGATTTTCATTTTCAATCGAACTTTTTTTATTTCGCTCAGTCTCTATCGGACGACACAGAATATTAATAATTGCCGTAATGAGGTTAGGATGATGCACGATGCAACCATGCAGGGTTCCCCACGCAAGAAATTTAATAAAATAAGGGAGCTCAACAGACGGCGGAATTACTTTACTAAGAAAGTACGTAATGCCCTGCGGGTGGGGGTGGCGAAAGCGCTCTGGGATCGCCGACGCCGTCAGCCGGTAGATTTGTCGTCTGCGAAAACCGTCCTGTTGATGCGCAATGAGGGGGCGGTCGGCGATGTAGTGGTGGATTCCGCGCTGGTGAAATGCCTGCATCAGTCAGGCTATATCGTTGATTTTTTGCTGACGACCTCTAACAGCCAGGTGATGCGTTATAACCCGCGGATCCGCCATATTTATGAAGCTGACCCGGTCACGTCCGCCGATTTTTTGCGTAAATTTAATCATAACGTTCCTCGCGACGTTATTAATGAACTGGCTAATAATAAGTACGATATTATTATTGATCCTTCGCTGTTCGATATTCCCGTGCATCGCCTGCGGCTTTTCCGACAAATAAAAGCCAAATCAGTGCTCGGGTTTAATAAATGGCCATCGATTAAGCACTACTCCCACTCTTTTGATTTTGACTGCCAGCGCTGGCACGTGACGAAAACGTTCGAGCTGATCGCCGATTATCTCCAACTGGACACCCGCGGGCTGGACGCTTACGACCTGGCGGTGCCCGGGCCGATTATGCAGGAGGTGGCGCAGTATCTGGCGTCGCTAAGCGGAAAAGCGGTGGTGATTAATATTTTTGCCGGCCATGCCGACCGCAGTCTCTCGCAGACGCAGCTGGCGGAACTGCTCGACAAACTGCTGGCCCGCCATCCGGGGAGCGCGGCTATTCTGCTCGATCACCGGCGCGAGATCCGCATCCCGCTGCCGCCGGAGGTGGTGATTAACCCATTTAACACGTTACACCATGCGATGGCGCTGATCGCCCAGGCGGAGCTGATTATCTCCCCGGACACCTCGGTGGTGCACATGGCGGCGGCGTGGAACAAACCGCTGATCGCGGTCTATAAGGACGTTCTGCTTAATAACCGGCTGTGGGCCCCGGGCTATGACAACGCCAGGCAGATCATTGTTAAATGCGGGAAGGTCCATCAGCATCGCGGGCTAGTGGATAGAATTATAGCGGCGCTACCGGAGATGCTGTGAGGCGATGAGGGGAGACAGGTAGGGCTCACCTGCTGGCCGTATGCAAGAGCCAGCAGGTGAGCGAAGGTTGCATTGCCAGTCTGCAACCGCCGCTATTGTACTGTTGCCCGCGGCTCTGCCACATCCGGGAAAGCTCTTAAAGAGGTGGTCGCCGCGACTGACGGGCGGGATCACTCTTCAGTGAGCCACATATCCGCCTCTTCAAACATCTCCTGCACCGTGCGGCTGATCAGCTCTTTTTCATGCTTGCTGGCGTCGGTGTTGATCGCCGGCAGCGTCATCATCGGCTTCACCCGCACTTCCGCCTCCGGGAAAATGCGCTGCATGCGTTTGGTCAGCTCGTTAAGAATGGCCTCTCTGGCGCCCGGCAGCCCGGCAAAATTGCGCTTGTCATAAATCAGTTCCACAAACATCTTCTGTCCTCTGTATGCTGATCGCGGGCGATAGTTTTACTGTATTAATGTACAGTGTCAAGCGAATGCCGCGGCGCTGCGCATCTACCACCTCGCGCGGCGGGCGGGCTGCGCGCAAAAGCAGCAAACGGTTCGCTGGCGCTGAAGAAGACCCCTATTGACATCAAGGAGTTATTTCAGTGCTGGCGATTGATAGCTGGAGCCGATATTGACCGGTAAAATTGGCAAAACTACTGTATATATATTCAGTGTGCGCCGGGAGACCGGTAGAGATCAAG
>NZ_KV792521.1:0-90854 GCF_001808265.1 Klebsiella sp. HMSC16A12 | reverse complement strand
TACACTAAATCAGTAAGTTGGCAGCATCACCCGTTGAGTAAAATTTAGATTTTTATTCTTTATCACACAAAGTAACCATTTTCAATAGATTTAAAGTTAAAACCTAGCCCATTGATTACTTTTTCTTGATTTTTAGCAATGGGCTTAGGCAACATGTCAAAGATGTATTGATATTATCTCATCATCCAATTATCATAAATTACATTAATAATGATAATCATGGTGAATTTTAGTGAAAAAAGTATTTGGAGTAGTCTGCCATAAAGTTACAAATCCTCTGGTATATACAGTGAATTATCTTTCATCATTCGATGAGAATGAAGTTTTAATACATGTTGATGCTAATTCAAAAATTGAAGACTTCCTTTTTTTGTCATCTAAAAATGTTATATTTGTCAAAAATAGAGTAAAAATCAAATGGGGGGGATACAGCCAGGTTGCTGCAACTATAGAACTTCTAAAGACTGCGTCAGCCAATTGTTTTGACTATTTCTTTTTAATATCTGGTGACGACTTGCCATGCAAAACAAACAAAGATATTAATGATTTTTTGAATGAAATAGAAAATAAAAATATTGTTCACTTCGATTTTCGAAAGAGCGGTATGTTAGAAGGGGAAAGTAGAGTAAAGTACAAATATCCAAAAATATTTTTAAATAAAAATAAAAGTATTTATCAAAAATCTTTGTGCAAGATTTTCAAGATATTTAAAGGTATTTTCTTAAACAAACAATACCTTTTGGCGAGGCGAAAGGGAATTGTTTTTTATAAAGGATCAAATTGGATTTCACTTAACTTTAAAACGGTCAAGGATATTGTTGTTTTTTTAAATGAAAATAAATGGTATCAAGAGATATATGGTTCTTCACTATGTTGTGATGAGGTTTTTTTTCATACATTAATAAAATATTTAAAATTTGAAGACATATATGTTAATGGTGATAGATCGCACGATTTAAGATATATAGACTGGAGTAGCGGACCAGATTTCCCAAGAACTCTTGATGCTTCTGATGTGCAGAAAATAAAAATGAGGAACGATATTTTTGCAAGAAAATTTCGTTCAGATATATCTTATGATGTTTTTGCAAAATTAATTAATAATGATTGATTGTGTTAGTGTATTGAATTCCTGAGTCGTTAAATAAATCTAGTTATTGGGTAATCTAATGACTGCGGCCGTTTATGATCTGTCATAGCTGCTGGGATACCGGTAACAGCATGACCACGGTGATTACTACGATTGTAATGACGAAACGCAAGAAGTTGTCGCCACGATACACGACGCGCTGGAGTGATATCCCCGTTGTGAAGTGCTCATAACTCCCCGGTTTATCCCCATTTTCACCCCGCACGAATTCAATGCATAAAAAAACCAGCCTTAAAGGGCTGGTTTCTCTGAAAAATTTGGTCGGCACGAGAGGATTTGAACCTCCGACACCCGACACCCCATGACGGGGCTGTAAGTTATGTACATATTTGCGTACATAAATAAATAATTCACGCCATCAAATGTTAATTAAAGCAATGACTTGAATGTTGTTTTCTTCTTATCCATTTAACTAAGGGGACAAGGCGGCACGAGTATAGCGTTTTTTGCCCGCCTGAGTAAGAGCCATACCGTCTGACTGCTTAAACCCTCGCCACTCAGGGCGCTTTTTTTATGCCCGGTCGGCCTTTTTCCCTTTCTCCGCCGCCTGGGCGCGGGCTTCCGCTTTTCGCTTGCTGCTCATATCGTTACGGATCTGCGCATGGCTCAGCAGTGCGAAGATGAAGGTCCCGCCACAGATATTTCCCGCCAGGGTCGGCAGGGCGAACGGCCAGATAAAGTCGCTCCAGGGCAGATTTCCATTAAACACCAGATAAAGGATCTCGACCGAGCCCACCACAATATGGGTGGTATCCGCCAGGGCGATAAGCCAGGTCATGAGAATAATCACCACGATTTTGGCGGCGCCGGCGACAGGAAACATCCAGACCATGGTGGCGACCAGCCAGCCGGAAATAATCGCATTAGCGAACATCTCTGTCGGACTGTTCTTCATTACGTCTTCGGCGATGCTGACAAAGGCCTGACGGGTTGGCTCATCAAAAATAGGCATATAATTGAAGGCCCATGCGGCCACCGCGGTACCGATGAGATTGCCCGCCAGCACCACCGACCATAGCCGCATCAGCAAACCGACGTTACCGAGGGTGGGATTATGCATCACTGGCAGAACGGCGGTGACCGTATTTTCAGTGAACAGCTGCTGGCGGGCCATAATTACGATAATAAAGCCGAAGGTGTAGCCGAGGTTTTCCAGCAAAAAACCTCCCGGGATCCCCTCCAGTTTGACGTGAAAAATTCCCTTCGCCAGCAGGGAGGCCCCCATCGACAGGCCGGCCGCAATCGCTGACCATAGCAGGGCCAGCGCATCGCGCTCCATCTCTTTTTCCCCTTCCTGGCGAATATGTTCATGGATCGCCATCGCCCGCGAGGGAAGGCGATCTTCATTTACTTCGATCTCTTCACCACGCTGATTTTCCTCACTTTCCACTTCTCTTTCGTCATCCTCTGCCTTTAATTTGTTATTGTCTAGTTCATCCATTTCGTGGCCCTCGCTATCAATCTGTATAGTTATAGCGTAGCGGCTTTCCCTGCCGTCTGGCTGGGCATACTCTGAAATCGCAAAAATGGTAACGTCAGATTTTTGTCGCTCCGGTAGAATAGGAGCCCCGCGATTTCGTTATTCCCAGGCTAAGATCAAATCAACAACTTGGGTGATATAGACATCGTTCAACGTGCTGTTACAATCGCTCACATCTTTACGGGCGGAAGCGTTGTCTTTCCGTCATGGATGGCAACTCGCGATAGCCATAAAAACCAGGGAGACATCTATGAATTATCGCCTGTCGGCGCTTGCGCTTGGCGCCACATTGCTGGTGGGATGTGCCAGTTCCAGCTCTGGCGATCGGCCGCAGGGGCGCTCAGACCCGTTAGAAGGGTTTAACCGCACGATGTTTAACTTCAACTTTAACGTGGTTGATCCTTACGTGCTTCGCCCCGTCGCGGTGGCATGGCGCGACTACGTCCCACAGCCGGCGCGCAACGGGTTAAGCAATTTTACCAGTAACCTGGAAGAGCCGGCAGTGATGGTGAACTACTTCCTGCAGGGCGACCCCTATAAAGGTATGGTGCATTTTACCCGCTTCTTCCTGAACACCATTCTCGGTATGGGTGGGCTTATCGATGTGGCCGGGATGGCGAATCCGCAGCTACAGCGGGTTGAGCCACATCGTTTCGGCAGTACGCTTGGGCATTATGGCGTTGGCTATGGCCCGTATGTTCAGTTGCCGTTCTATGGAAGCTTTACCTTGCGCGACGAAGGCGGCGATATGGCCGATGGCTTGTATCCGGTGCTCTCCTGGCTGACCTGGCCGATGTCGATCGGTAAATGGGCGGTGGAAGGGATTGAGACACGTGCTCAGCTGCTGGATTCCGACGGCCTGCTGCGCCAGTCTTCCGACCCTTACATTCTGATGCGTGAAGCCTACTTCCAGCGTCATGACTTTATCGCCAACGGCGGTAAGCTGACCCCGGCGGACAACCCGAATGCTCAGGCTATTCAGGATGAGCTGAAGGATATCGATTCACAGTGATCGGCGAATGATAAAAAAAAGGGTGAACATAATGTTCACCCTTTTTTGTGGCGCGCTGCTTATCAGAAGCGGTAGTTGAAGTTAGCGCCGTACAGCCAGGCGGTTCCTTCGGAACGGAAGGTATACGGGCCTTCCTTAATTTCAACATGCTGCCCGTGCATGTATGAAACGCCGACGTCAACCGAGGCATCTTTATTGAACGCGTAGGTGGTACCCGCGCTCAGCCACAGGCGATCCTGGTCCGGAATAGAGATAGAGCGGTTATTAGCCGGCACCGGGCTGTCATCGAAGGCGATACCGGTACGGAAGGTCCAGTTATCGTCATAATAATAGGTGGTCCCCAGCGCAAGACGATAGGCGTCCTTGAAGCCTTCCTCTTTATAGAACAGCGTCTGGCCGTTGCTGCCGGTGGCTTTCAGCTCCTGGAACTGACTCCAGCTGGTGTAGGTCAGGCTATAGTGGACCGCCCACTGCGGCGCCACGCGGTTATAGCCGGACAGCTCCCACATTTCCGGCAGGTTAAGGGTTAGCGAACCATTTGTCGTCTGGCCGCTGGTGCCCGCCGGCAGGCCGAAGTTGCCGAGGATCTGGTTATAGGCCGCCGGCAGGCTGCTGCGGTAGTTACCGTCGAAGTCGATCTTGACCTCAGAACGGTAGGTTAAACCGTAGCGGTTATTCTTATCCAGCTCATAGAGGATCCCGGCGTTCCAGCCGAAGCCCCACGCGTTGCCATTAAGATGGGCGATCTGCGTGTCGGCCGGGATCTTCGCTACCTGGCCCGCCAGCGCCGGCGGCAGCGCGCCAGAGCCTGCGACAATCTGCCCCAGATCGCCTGCATAGCGCTCGATCTTCGCCTTGGCGTAGACCGCGTCAAAGCCTAAGCCGAAGCTCCAGTTGCTGTCGAGGCGGTAGGCGCCGCTCAGGTTGAAGTTCGCGGTGGTCAGGTCGGTTTTACCGCCCATGCTGCCGGCCGCATAATCATCGTTATACTCTGTTGCCAGACCATAGTTAGAGGTGATAGACGCCCCCCAACCAAATTGGTCGTTAATCGGCGCGACAAAGTGGAAGTTGGGCACCCACGCCGTCGGGGCGATATTGTCTGCTTTCAGGCTCTTGCCGGTGGGAGAGGTGCCCGAAACATTAACGCCCGGGTCGACAAACACGGCGCCCGCCGACATGGTCGGGCGGTCAAACATCATAATTAATGCCGGGTTACGACTGGCATTACCAGCATCGTCAGCGATCGCCCCTTCACCGGAATAGGCACGACCCAGCCCCGATGCAGAGAATTCGTTGAGCTGGAAGCCTGCTGACCAGGCCTGGGTGGAAACAAGTGCGACAGCCACTGCAAGGGCAGATTGGGTAAAGCGGGTTTTCTGGCTCATGCCCATAACCTCATTGAGTTATTTTTTTTTAAACTATGTTACATGCCGTAACAGAAGCGCGGGAGTGTAGGGTCTGCGGTACAACCAAGAAATCAGACCAGTGCGCTGAGTATAGGTCTGACCAGATGATTTGTTGCAAGTATGTTTATGAAGTTTTTCAATTGTGATAACAGAAACGCGATCCAGCTGGCAAAAATCTCGGAGAGAGCAAGGGGGACAGAAGGGGATTTTTGTTTTAGATCATTTTTAAGTGTGATTTCTGTCACTTAACGCCGGCAGAGCGATTCTCGGCTGGAGGCTCACCGGGGACAGGGCGTAAAATAGGCACATCATTTTTCTGGCACCGAAGGTGCATCTCCAGAGGAAATCTACGATGAGTAAATGTAGCGCTGATGAAACCCCGGTTTGCTGCTGTATGGATGTTGGCACGATTGTTGACAACACCGACTGCACCGCCTCCTACAGCCGCGTATTCGCCAACCGCGCTGAAGCCGAGCAAACGCTCGCCGCGTTAAGCGAAAAAGCCCGCAATGTCGAATCTGAGCCGTGCCAAATTAACCCAACCTTCACTGACGTTGACGGCGGTGTGCAGCTGGATATCGATTTTGTTTTCAGCTGCGAAGCAGAATCCCTGATCTTCCAGCTGGGCTTACGTTAATCCTTCCCCCTCGACGCCCCTGATAAGGGGCGTTTCCTTTTCTTTTCACTGTGTTTTGGCTCGCAATTTTGCGCTTCTCCGATTGGCTTAATGTAAAAAATTAGTTAAGAATGTTATCAGGTCAGACCACTTGGTTGTCTTGGTTAACAGGGGAGTGTTATGAGTCAGGCATTACCGCTTATCACCCGTCAGGGCGATCGCATTGCCATTGTCACGGGGCTACGCACGCCATTTGCTCGTCAGGCTACGGCTTTTCATGGCGTTCCGGCCATTGATTTAGGAAAAATGGTGGTTGGCGAGATGCTGGCGCGCAGCGACATTCCTGCCGAAGTCATCGAGCAACTAGTCTTTGGCCAGGTGGTGCAGATGCCGGAAGCGCCGAACATCGCCCGGGAAATTGTGCTGGGTACCGGCATGAGCGTACATACCGACGCCTATAGCGTCAGCCGCGCCTGCGCCACCAGTTTCCAGGCCGTGGCGAACGTCGCTGAAAGCCTGATGGCCGGCACCATCCGCGCCGGTATTGCCGGCGGCGCCGACTCCTCCTCTGTCCTGCCCATTGGGGTCAGTAAAACGCTGGCCCGCACGCTAGTGGATGCCAATAAGGCACGCACGCTGAGCCAAAAGCTGAAGCTGTTTTCCCGTCTGCGGCCACGCGACTTGCTGCCGGTCCCCCCGGCGGTGGCTGAATATTCAACCGGATTGCGGATGGGCGATACCGCCGAGCAGATGGCGAAAAGCTGGGGGATCTCCCGCGAGCAACAGGATGCCCTGGCGCATCGTTCGCACCAGCTGGCAGCGAAAGCCTGGGAAGAGGGTAAACTGTCCGCAGAGGTAATGACCGCCTATGCTCCCCCTTTCCGCGAACCGCTCGAGCAGGACAACAATATTCGTAAAAATTCAACGCTCGCAGATTATCAGAAGTTACGCCCGGCCTTTGACCGCAAACATGGCACCGTCACCGCCGCCAACAGTACGCCGCTGACGGACGGCGCGGCAGCGGTGATCCTGATGACCGAGTCGCGGGCTAAAGAGCTGGGGCTGAGGCCGCTGGGCTATCTGCGCAGCTACGCCTTTACCGCCATCGACGTCTGGCAGGATATGCTGCTGGGGCCCGCGTGGTCCACGCCGCTGGCGCTGGAGCGCGCTGGCCTGACGCTGGCGGATCTCACGCTTATCGATATGCACGAAGCTTTCGCCGCGCAGACGCTGGCCAATCTCCAGTGTCTGGCAAGCGACCGCTTTGCCCGCGAGGTGCTGGGCCGCTCGCAGGCCACCGGTGAGGTAGATGAAAGCAAGTTTAACGTCCTCGGCGGCTCTATCGCCTACGGTCACCCCTTCGCCGCCACCGGCGCGCGGATGATCACCCAGACGCTGCATGAGCTGCGGCGACGGGGCGGGGGATTTGGTTTGGTGACGGCCTGCGCGGCAGGTGGTCTGGGTGCGGCGATGATCGTGGAGGCTGAATAATGGATACTGTTTCCGCTTTTAAGCTTGAGGTCCGTGCGGACAAAATCGCGGTGATCACCATTGATGCCCCGGGTGAAAAAATGAATACCCTGAAAGCCGAATTTGGCAGTCAGGTACGGGGATTGATACGCCAGTTACGTGACGATAAGTCAGTGCGCGGCGTAGTATTTATCTCCGCCAAAGCGGATAACTTTATCGCCGGCGCTGATATCAACATGATTGCCCGCTGCCGCAGCGCGCAGGAGGCGGAAGCGCTGGCGCGCCAGGGACAGCAGATTATGGCTGAGATCCATGGCCTGTCGATCCCGGTGATTGCCGCTATCCACGGCGCCTGCCTTGGCGGCGGTCTGGAGCTGGCGCTGGCCTGTCATGGCCGTATCTGTAGCGATGACGAAAAAACCCGACTCGGCTTGCCGGAGGTACAGCTTGGCCTGCTGCCGGGGTCCGGCGGGACGCAGCGTTTACCGCGGCTGATCGGGGTCAGCACCGCGCTGGATATGATGCTCACCGGCAAGCAGCTGCGGCCGCGGCAGGCGCTGAAGGCCGGTCTGGTGGACGAGGTGGTGCCGCAGGCGATTTTACTGCAGGCGGCGGTGGAGTTGGCGCTGAAGGGACGACCGACCAGCCGGGAGGTGCCTGTCCGTGAACGCGTACTGGCAGGGCCCCTGGGGCGCCATCTGTTATTCCAGTTTGTCGGTAAACAAACGCAGCGCAAAACGCAGGGAAATTACCCGGCGGTGAAGCGAATCTTGCAGGTCGTCGAGAATGGTCTGGCCCACGGCTGCAGCAGCGGTTACGCCGAAGAGGCCCGCGCGTTTGGCGAACTGGCGATGACCCCGCAGTCGCAGGCGCTGCGATCGATCTTCTTTGCCAGTACCGATCTGAAAAAAGACCGTGGCGCCGAGGCGGAACCCGCTCCGCTGAGAAGCGTTGCAGTACTGGGCGGTGGCTTGATGGGCGGGGGGATCGCCTATGTGACCGCCTGTAAGGGTGGGCTGCCGGTGCGGATTAAAGATATCCAGCCGCGTGGCATCAACCACGCCTTAAAGTACAGCTGGGATCTGCTGAATAAACAGGTTCGTCAGCGTCGACTGCGCCCAGTGGAGCGCGATCGTCAGATGGCGCTGATCTCCGGCACTACCGACTATCAGGGCTTTGCTCATCGCGATGTGGTGATCGAGGCGGTATTTGAAGACCTGGCTCTCAAACAGCGGATGGTCAGCGAAGTGGAACAATACGGCGGGCCGCAGACCATCTTTGCGTCGAATACCTCATCGTTGCCAATCGGCGATATTGCCGCTCACGCCAGCCGCCCGGGGCAGGTAATCGGCCTGCATTTTTTCAGTCCGGTGGAAAAAATGCCGCTGGTTGAGGTGATCCCGCACAAGGGAACCGACCCGCAGACTATCGCCACCGTGGTGCAGCTGGCTAAACGGCAGGGGAAAACGCCGATTGTTGTCGCAGATAAAGCGGGGTTCTATGTGAACCGTATCCTCGCGCCGTATATCAATGAAGCGATGCGCCTGCTGGTGGAAGGCGAACCGATTGAAGTCATTGATAACGCGTTGGTTAAATTCGGTTTCCCGGTGGGGCCGATTCAACTGCTGGATGAGGTGGGTATCGATACCGGCACCAAAATTATCCCCGTGCTGGAGGGCGCGTTTGGAGAACGTTTTAGCCCGCCTGCAAACATCATTGACGCGATTTTGAAGGACGATCGCAAAGGCAGAAAAAATAATCGTGGTTTCTATCTTTATGAGACAAAAGGGCGTAAAAGCAAAAAACGGCCCGACCCGGCAGTCTATCCGCTGCTCGGCATCGGCCGCCCGCAGTCGCGGCTCTCCGCGCAGCAGGTGGCGGAGCGCTGTGTGATGATGATGCTTAACGAAGCGGCGCGCTGCTTTGATGAGCAGATTATCCGGAGCGCGCGCGATGGCGATATCGGCGCCGTCTTTGGTATAGGGTTTCCGCCATTTCTTGGCGGCCCGTTCCGGTATATGGATACTATCGGCGCGGGTGAAGTTGCCGCGATCCTGCAGCGCCTGGCCGCCCAGTTCGGCCCACGTTTTACACCCTGTGACACTTTATTACGCATGGCTGAACAGGGGACCACCTTTTGGCCAGCGGATGAACGGCTGACCTAAGTTGTGGTCAAAGAAGGTAAATCCGGCTGCGGACGACGCTGTTGATTGGCTGTTTTGTAAACAATGATTGACTATACTTACGCCATTGAGGTAAAAAACAGCGTTTCATTCGTGGAATGGATCAGGCACAATGCCCGGCCACCGGGTCACCTGCGTATTGTCTTCGCAGGCCAAACTACGGTGCTTCTGGTTAACAAAAGCGGTGCAATATGCAAGTTTTTATTATGCGTCACGGCGACGCTGCCCTCGATGCAGCCAGTGACTCGGTTCGTCCATTAACCGTATGCGGTTGTGATGAGTCTCGTCAGATGGCAACCTGGCTGAAAGGTCAAAAAGTGGATATTGAGCGCGTTCTTGTCAGTCCCTATCTGCGTGCAGAACAGACGCTGGATATTGTTGGGGAGTGCATGAACCTGCCGAAACATGTCGACGTGATGCCGGAGCTCACGCCGTGCGGTGATGTGGGAATGGTGAGCGCCTATCTGCAGGCGCTGGCGAATGAAGGCGTGGCGACGGCGCTGGTTGTCTCCCACCTGCCGCTGGTGGGGTATCTGGTCTCAGAGCTGTGTCCGGGGGAAACGCCCCCGATGTTCACCACCTCGGCTATCGCCTGCGTGACGCTGGATGCCGACGGCAAAGGTGAGTTCCTCTGGCAAAAAAGCCCCTGCAACCTCAAGATGGCCAACGCCATCTGACGGCCCCCCGGAGCCCGCCGTTACGGCAGCTCCGGCGGTTGCCACTCCTCGACCTCAATCAATATCAGCAGTGCGGCGTCACCGCCGTACTCTTTTGGTGCCTGGTGAAACGCCATAATATGCGGATGTTGCGCCAGCCACAGCGGGGTTTGCTGTTTGAGGATGTGTTTCCCGTGCCCGTGCATCACGCAGGCGCAAAACACATGCTCGCGGCGGCAGGCGGCAATTAGCGCGCCCAGCTCCTGTTTGGCCTGCTGCTGGGTAAGCCCATGCAGATCGAGGAACAGCTCCGGCGAATAATCTCCACGGCGCAGCTTTTTCAGCTCGAAATGGCTGACGTCGGGGCGGACATATTTCGTCGAGCCTTCGGTATTCAGTAGCGGTTGAAACTCATCGGAAAAATAGTGGCTGTTATCGACCTGTTCCTGCAGCAAACGCTTAGGAGCAACCTCGGTAATTTTCTTGCGCTGCGGGCGGTGAACAATAGTGTCCTGTTTGATCTTCCGCGTGCCGGTCATCAGCTGACGGAACAGCGCCTGATCCTCCTCGCTAAGCGATGTCTTCTTTTTCATTGTCCGCTCTCATTCATACTTTGCGCTAGTTTACCCGACTCAATATCCCTTCGGGCAAGGAAAACCTGTTTTTTCCCCCGCCCCTTATCGCAAGAATGCTGATTTATCGCCGTCTTCATGGCACACTAGCCGCCGAATTTATAGCAGAGTGTGCCCTGGAGGATGTCGTGGATAAAATTTTTGTTGATGAGGCAGTCAATGAGCTGCATACCATTCAGGACATGCTGCGCTGGGCGGTAAGCCGTTTCAGCGCTGCTAATATCTGGTACGGTCACGGGACTGATAACCCGTGGGACGAGGCGGTACAGCTGGTGCTGCCTTCACTGTATCTGCCGCTGGATATCCCGGAAGACATGCGCACTGCGCGCCTGACCTCCAGCGAGAAACACCGCATTGTAGAGCGGGTGATTCGCCGCGTGAACGAGCGTATTCCCGTCGCCTATCTGACCAACAAAGCGTGGTTCTGCGGCCATGAGTTTTACGTTGATGAGCGGGTGCTGGTGCCGCGCTCCCCGATTGGCGAACTGATCAATAACCAGTTTGCCGGACTGATTAACCATAAGCCGCAGCACATCCTTGATATGTGCACCGGTAGCGGCTGCATCGCCATCGCCTGCGCCTATGCCTTCCCGGAGGCGGAAGTCGATGCGGTAGATATCTCCCCGGACGCGCTGGCCGTCGCCGAGCACAACGTTGAGTCCCATGGCCTGATGCATCACGTTACGCCGATCCGTTCCGACCTGTTCCGCGATCTGCCGAAGCTGCAGTACGATCTGATCGTCACCAATCCGCCGTATGTCGATGAAGAGGACATGGCCGATCTGCCGGAAGAGTATGAGCATGAGCCGGTGCTGGGGCTGGCCTCCGGAAGCGACGGCCTGAAGCTAACGCGCCGTATCCTCGGCAACGCGCCGGATTATCTCAGCGACGACGGGATTCTGATTTGTGAAGTCGGTAACAGCATGGTACATCTGATGGAGCAGTATCCGGATGTGCCGTTTACCTGGCTTGAGTTTGATAACGGCGGCGACGGGGTCTTTATGCTGACCAAACAGCAGCTGATTGACGCCCGTGCGCACTTCGGTATTTATAAAGACTAAAAAAACAACACGCCAACATAACGAAAAAGATTGGAGCCGTGATGGCAGGAAATACAATTGGACAACTCTTTCGCGTCACTACCTTCGGCGAATCGCACGGTCTGGCGCTGGGCTGCATCGTTGACGGCGTGCCGCCGGGCATCCCGCTGACCGAAGCCGACCTGCAGCACGACCTCGATCGTCGTCGCCCGGGTACCTCGCGTTACACCACGCAGCGTCGCGAGCCGGATCAGGTCAAAATCCTCTCCGGCGTCTTCGAAGGCGTTACCACCGGGACCAGTATCGGTCTGCTGATTGAGAACACCGATCAGCGTTCGCAGGATTACGGCGCGATCAAAGATCTGTTCCGTCCGGGCCACGCCGATTACACCTACGAGCAAAAGTATGGTCTGCGCGACTATCGCGGCGGCGGTCGTTCTTCTGCGCGCGAAACCGCGATGCGCGTAGCGGCCGGGGCGATTGCCAAAAAATACCTTGCCGCGAAGTTTGGCATCGTCATTCGCGGCTGCCTGACGCAGATGGGCAATATTCCGCTGGCCATCAAAGACTGGGATCAGGTTGAGCAGAACCCCTTCTTCTGTCCGGACCCGGATAAAATCGACGCCCTGGATGAACTGATGCGCGGCCTGAAAAAAGAGGGCGACTCCATTGGCGCGAAAGTGACGGTAGTGGCTGACGGCGTACCGCCAGGCCTCGGCGAGCCGGTCTTCGACCGTCTGGATGCCGATATCGCCCACGCGCTGATGAGCATCAACGCCGTGAAAGGGGTGGAAATTGGCGACGGCTTCGAGGTGGTGAAGCTGCGCGGCAGCGAAAACCGCGATGAGATCACCAAAGCCGGGTTCCAGAGCAACCACGCCGGCGGCATTCTTGGCGGCATCAGCAGCGGCCAGCAGATCGTTGCCAACATCGCGCTGAAGCCTACCTCCAGTATTACCGTTCCCGGTCATACGATTAACCGCTTTGGCGAAGAAGTGGAGATGATCACCAAAGGGCGTCACGATCCGTGCGTCGGCATCCGCGCCGTACCGATCGCTGAGGCGATGCTGGCGATCGTTCTGATGGATCACTTTATGCGTCAGCGCGCGCAGAATGGCGACGTGACGACGACAATTCCACGCTGGTAACCATGAAAAACACCGTTATCGCACTGCTTGCGCTGTTGGCTAGCGCCGGTAGCCTGGCCGCCACGCCATGGCAGAAAATAACCCAACCGATCGGCGGCAGCGCCCAGTCAATCGGCGCGTTTTCCAATGGCTGTATCGTTGGCGCCGAGGCGCTCCCCCTGAGTGCCCCCGGCTATCAGGTGATGCGTACCGATCAGCGTCGCTACTTCGGTCATCCGGATCTGGTTCAGTTTATTCAGCGCCTGAGTAATCAGGTGCACAATAAAGGAATGGGAACCGTGCTGATTGGCGACATGGGGATGCCGGCGGGCGGGCGCTTTAACGGCGGGCACGCCAGCCACCAGACGGGCCTCGATGTCGATATCTTCCTTCAGCTGCCGCAAACGCGCTGGACATCGTCCCAGCTGTTGAAGCCGCAGGCGCTGGACCTGGTCGCCAGCGATGGCAAGCATGTGGTGCCGTCGCTATGGAGCCCGCAAATCAGCCAGCTTATCAAGCTGGCGGCGGAAGATAGCGAAGTTACCCGCATCTTCGTCAACCCGGCGATTAAACAGCAGCTGTGCCTGGACGCGGGCAGCGACCGCCAGTGGCTGCGTAAAGTCCGTCCCTGGTTCCAGCATCGCGCTCATATGCACGTCCGACTGCGTTGCCCGGCGGGAAGTCTGGAGTGCGAGGATCAGGCGCCGCCGCCGCCCGGCGATGGCTGCGGAGCGGAGCTGCAGAGCTGGTTCGAACCACCTAAACCCGGGTCTACCCCCCCTGTGAAGAAGACGCCGCCGCCGCTGCCGCCTTCCTGCCAGGCGCTACTGGATGAGCATGTGCTGTAATGGATAGTTTTATCGAGTTGTTTGCCGTATCGCCGCTGGTGCTGGTGGTACTCTTCTTTGTCGCCATCCTGGCCGGTTTTATTGACTCACTGGCGGGAGGCGGGGGCTTATTGACTGTCCCTGCGCTGATGGCGGCCGGCATGCCGCCAGCCCAGGCGCTGGCGACCAATAAGCTGCAGGCCTGCGGCGGGTCGCTATCGGCGACCCTCTATTTTGTCCGCCGCAAGGTGGTTAATCTGGCCGATCAGAAGCTGAATATTCTGATGACCTTTATCGGCTCAACCGCCGGAGCGCTGCTGGTGCAGCACGTGCAATCCGATATTCTGAAGCAGATCCTGCCGTTGCTGGTGATTGGCATCGGCCTTTATTTCCTGCTGATGCCGAAACTGGGCGAAGCCGACCGGCAGCGTCGGCTTTACGGTCTGCCGTTTGCGCTGGTCGCCGGCGGTAGCGTAGGGTTTTACGATGGCTTTTTCGGCCCCGGCGCCGGTTCGTTTTACGCCCTGGCTTTTGTCACTCTGGCCGGGTTTAACCTTGCCAAGTCGACGGCCCATGCCAAGCTGCTGAACGCCACCTCAAACGTCGGCGGCCTGCTGCTGTTTATCATCGGTGGAAAGGTTATCTGGGCCACCGGCTTTGTGATGATGGCCGGCCAGTTTATTGGCGCCCGCGCCGGGTCCCGGCTGGTGCTGAGTAAAGGGCAGTCGCTGATCCGGCCGATGATCGTTATCGTCTCGGCGGTGATGAGCGCGAAACTTCTTTATGACAGCCACGGGGCTGAGATTTTGCAGTGGTTGGGAATTCATTAATGCAACAGCAACACCATTATCAGCAGCTGATAGACCTTTTCGACAGCTGCTTTGCCGAAGAATTTAATACCCGCCTGATTAAAGGCGACGATGAGCCGATCTACCTTCCGGCTGACGATGAAACGCCCTATCACCGTATCGTGTTTGCGCACGGATTTTTTGCCAGCGCCCTGCACGAGATCTCTCACTGGTGTGTCGCCGGCAAGGCGCGTCGCGAACAAGTAGATTTTGGCTACTGGTACTGCCCGGACGGCCGCGATGCGATGACCCAAAGCCAGTTTGAGGATGTCGAGGTGAAACCGCAGGCCTTTGAGTGGCTGTTCTGCGTGGCGGCGGGATTTCCGTTTAACGTCAGCTGTGACAATCTGGAAGGGGACGTTGAGCCCGATCGCATCGCCTTCCAGCGCCGGGTGCATGCTCGGGTGATGACTTTACTTGAACAAGGGATCCCCGAACGTCCGGCGCGCTTTATTCGCGCGTTACAACACTATTATCAAACGCCGCCATTGACGGCGAAACACTTTCCGTGGCCGGAAGACCTGCACTAAGGCCGCACATTACATGACAAGAGGTAAGATGATGATCGCGGAGTTTGAATCACGCATTCTGGCGCTGATTGACAACATGGTAGACCACGCCAGTGATGATGAACTGTTTGCCGGCGGTTATCTGCGCGGCCACCTGACGCTGGCGGTGGCTGAGCTGGAAGGTGAGGGCGAGCATTCTGCTGACGCGGTACACAGCAGAGTTAGCCAAAGCCTGGAGAAAGCCATCAGCGCTGGCGAACTGTCGCCGCCGGACCAAATTCTGGTGCAGGGGATGTGGCATAACCTGTATCAACAGGCGAAAAATCAGGCCTGAGCCATGTTGTAGCCCGGGTCAGGCGTCAGCCGTACCCGGGAAATTGCCTGCCCTCATGGTTTTATTTCACCGCTTTTCCCTTCAGCAGTTTTCTCACCCACAGCCGATTCGGATTCAGCGCCGCCAGGGTGTCGCTATCCAGCGGCAGCGGTTCCGCGCTCATTTGCGCCGCCAGCAGCTCAGCGCTTAACGGCGCGGTGCAAAGTCCGCGCGACCCGAGCGCGCCAAGCATAAACAGGTTACGACAGACCGGCGCGCTATCGGCGATATCCGGTTGTTCGTGGAGGCTGGCGTATTGCGTCAATGTTGCCGCGTAGTCCGGCACGTTGCCGACCATCGGTAGATGATCGCGGGTGGCACAGCGCACGCCGCAGCGAGCGTCGTTGGCGCTGATATCCACGTCCTGTGGCCACTCCGCGCCCGGGAAGCAGTCGATCAGCCGTTGCCGGTTGTGCTGCTGATCTTCTTCGCTGAAGGTGGTGTCGGTTTTCCCGCGGTGGTAGCTGGCGCCAATGCAGTGCTGCTGATTTTGCGGATTCTGTGGCGTCAGGTAGCCGTCGTAGCACAGCACCTGGCGCAGGGCGGCAAGCCGCGGGGTGGTGGGAATATGGCTGACCTGGCCGCCAACCGGGTAGACCGGCAGTTGGGCGGTTTGCGCAAAACCAGTGATGCGGTGGCCGTTCGCCAGAACCACCGCCTGATGATAGCGCTGCTGATTGAGCAGCCAGCCATCGCCCTCCGCGCTGAGCGTTTCGACGGGATAACCATAGTGCACGTGCAGTCCGCGCGTGGCCGCCAGCGCCAGCAGCTCGGCGGTGAGCTGCTGCGGGCACAGCCAGCCGCCGGCCGGATAGGTGATGCCGCCGCAGCCGGTATCGACGCCGGTCAGCCCGGCAACCTGTTCCGCCGTCACCGCGCAGGCGATGTCCGGGGGTAAATTCAGCGCCAGCATCTGGGCGATTTTATGCGCGCTTTTCTCATCCCAGCCGAGCTGGGTAACACCGCACCATTGGTGATCGAACATCACCGGCAGCGCGTCATACATTCGGCGGGCGAAGGTAAAGGCGGCCGGAAAAAAGCGTGCCAGCGCCGGATCGTGCTGACTTAACAGCGGATACAGCGCGCCCTGGCGATTGCCGGAGGCGCCCTGCGCTGGAGCCTCATCGGCGCAGTAAAGGGTCACCTGCCAGCCGCGGCGCAGCAGCGCCAGGGAGAGCAGGGCGCTGGCGATCCCGCCGCCGATGATGGCCGCCTCGCGGGCATCGCTGCTACTGCGAGCGAACCAGGGGGCGCGCGCAGGAAAGCTCAGCGTTTGCGCCATCTCGCCGGTCAGCATCTCCCGCTTGCGGCCGAAGCCTTTGCTTTTACGCATGGTAAAGCCGGCCTCCTGCAGGCCACGGCGGACAAAACCGGCGGAGGTAAAGGTGGCCAGCGTCCCGCCGGGTCGCGCCAGGCGCGCCATGGCGCTGAACAGATCCTGAGTCCACATGTCGGGATTTTTCGCCGGGGCAAAGCCGTCAAGAAACCAGGCGTCCACCTGCTGGTTCAGCGAATCATCCAGCTCCCTGGTCAGCTCATTGATATCGCCAAACCACAGATCGAGCGTCACCCGCCCGCCGTCGAGCAGCAGACGATGGCACCCGTCGAAGGCCGACGGCCATTGCGCCTGCAGCTGCTGCGCCCACGGAGCCAGCTCTGGCCAGCGCTGGTGCGCCAGGCGGAGATCCTCAGCCTTCAGCGGATATTTTTCAAAACTGATGAAATGTAACCTTTGCAAGGTAACGTCCGGGTTATCACGAACAAAAACGTCAAACGCCTGCCAGAGGGTGAGGAAATTGAGCCCGGTGCCGAAGCCGCTCTCCGCGACGATCATCAGCGGGCGAGGGTGGCTGGGGAAGCGCTCCGGCAGGCGATTTCCGCCGAGAAAAACGTAGCGAGTCTCTTCCAGACCGTTGTCATTGGAAAAGTAAACATCGTCGAAATCTCGGGAAACAGGTGTACCCTCAGCGTTGAATTCCAGGTTGGCGGGTTGTATGGCGTTTTGTTTCACGTAAGTTACTCGAATCACAAGGCGTAGCACGATCTTAACGATGTGTGCCTGAGGGCGCAAATTTATACACAAAATGTCTGATCGGACTTGTTCGGCGTACAAGTGTACGCTATTGTGCGACACGAAACTTAAAATAGTGCGACTTACAGAGGTATTTAATGAAACGTGCAGTGATTACTGGCTTGGGCATCGTTTCCAGCATCGGTAATAACCAGCAGGAAGTCCTGGCATCTCTGCGTGAAGGACGTTCAGGGATCACTTTCTCTCAGGAGCTTAAAGATTCAGGGATGCGCAGCCACGTATGGGGCAACGTCAAACTGGATACCACTGGCCTCATTGACCGCAAAGTAGTGCGCTTTATGAGCGACGCCTCCATCTATGCTTACCTGTCCATGGAACAGGCTGTTGCCGACGCAGGTCTGGCACCTGAAGCATATCAGAATAACCCGCGTGTCGGCCTGATCGCAGGCTCCGGCGGCGGTTCCCCGAAATTCCAGGTCTTCGGCGCCGATGCCATGCGTAGCCCGCGTGGTCTGAAAGCCGTGGGCCCGTATGTGGTCACCAAAGCGATGGCTTCCGGCGTTTCCGCCTGCCTCGCTACGCCGTTCAAAATTCACGGCGTTAACTACTCCATCAGCTCGGCCTGCGCCACTTCCGCCCACTGTATTGGTAACGCGGTAGAGCAGATCCAGCTGGGCAAACAGGACATCGTCTTTGCCGGCGGCGGCGAAGAGCTGTGCTGGGAAATGGCCTGCGAATTCGACGCCATGGGCGCGCTGTCCACTAAATACAACGACACCCCGGAAAAAGCGTCCCGTACCTATGATGCTAACCGTGACGGCTTCGTTATCGCCGGCGGCGGCGGTATGGTCGTGGTGGAAGAGCTGGAACACGCCCTGGCGCGTGGCGCGCACATCTATGCCGAAATCGTCGGCTATGGCGCGACCTCCGATGGCGCGGACATGGTCGCCCCGTCTGGTGAAGGCGCAGTGCGCTGCATGCAGATGGCGATGCATGGCGTTGATACGCCGATCGACTATCTGAACTCCCACGGTACCTCCACTCCGGTCGGCGACGTGAAAGAGCTGGGCGCCATCCGCGAAGTATTCGGCGACAACAGCCCGGCTATTTCGGCAACAAAAGCGATGACCGGCCACTCGCTGGGCGCGGCGGGCGTACAGGAAGCCATCTACTCCCTGCTGATGCTGGAGCACGGCTTTATCGCGCCGAGCATCAACGTTGAAGAGCTGGACGAGCAGGCTGCCGGCCTGAACATCGTCACCAAACCGACGGACGCCAAGCTGACCACCGTAATGTCCAACAGCTTCGGCTTCGGCGGCACCAACGCCACGCTGGTGATGCGTAAATACAACGCCTAATCAGCATGTGATGCGCAAAGGGGAGCCACCGGCTCCCCTTTTTTGTCATCTTGACAGGGTAAGAGCCCGCAGGCACACTGCTCGCGGATCCATTAGTCTCTCCACTAATGCGTAAGCGTTTAACGTCAACCAACGCGCCTTAACCCTGATAATCAGGTGGAGGGGGCGTGTCGCTTTGCTCGCCTTACTCTGCGAATCTGGAGTAATGCATGTCCGCAGTTACTGAAACAACATCCAATTCTTCGGCGAATTTTTCGCTTTTCCGTATTACGTTTGCCGTCTTTTTGACCTATATGACCGTTGGTTTGCCGCTGCCGGTGATCCCGCTCTTTGTCCATCAGGAGCTGGGATTTGGCAACACCGTGGTTGGCGTGGCGGTAGGGATCCAGTTCCTCGCCACCGTTCTGACCCGGGGGTACGCCGGACGTCTGGCAGACCAGTACGGCGCTAAACGTTCCGTCCTGCAGGGGATGCTGGCCTGCGCCCTGGCGGGCGCGGCATGGCTGGCCGCTGCGCTGCTGCCGCTGCCGGTGCTCGCCAGGCTCGGCCTGCTGCTGCTGGGCCGCTTGATCCTCGGGTTTGGCGAAAGCCAGCTGCTGACCGGAAACCTGAGCTGGGGGATGGGCCTGGTGGGACCGGCCCGTTCCGGCAAAGTGATGTCATGGAACGGCATGGCGATGTACGGCTCGCTGGCGGTGGGCGCCCCGCTGGGATTATTGATCTATAGCCATTTTGGCGTGGCGGTGCTGGCCTGTGTCACCATGGGACTACCGCTCGTCGCCTGGCTTATTAACGGTACCGTGCGCAAAGTGGCGGCCCACGGAGGCGAGCGGCCTTCACTCTGGAGCGTCATCGGCATGATCTGGCGCCCGGGCATTGGCCTGGGCCTGCAGGGTGTCGGCTTTGCGGTGATCGGCACCTTCGTCTCCCTCTATTTCGCCAGCCATAGCTGGCCAATGGCCGGCTTTACCCTGACGGCGTTTGGTGGCGCCTTTGTGCTGATGCGAGTGCTGTTCGGCTGGATGCCGGATCGGTTTGGCGGCGTTAAGGTGGCGATGGTCTCGCTGCTGATAGAGGCGGTTGGTCTGACGCTGCTGGGACTGGCGCCGAATGCCTGGCTGGCGCTGGCCGGTGCGGCGCTGACCGGGTGCGGCTGTTCGCTTATTTTCCCCTCACTTGGCGTGGAAGTAGTGAAGCGCGTCCCGGCGCAGGTGCGCGGCACCGCGCTCGGCGGCTATGCGGCCTTTCAGGACATCTCCTATGGCCTGACCGGGCCGCTGACCGGCCTGCTGGCGACCTCGCTGGGCTACTCGTCGGTGTTCCTTGCCGGCGCCCTCTGCGCGGCGCTGGGGATCCTCGTCACCCTTATCTCATTTCGCCGCTAGGTTATTGTCCGGCCTGAAAACGCTGTAGGAAACACCGCGGCGTTTGGCATGAAGGGGAGCCGTAAACGCCGCCGGTGGCTGCTGGGCTACAGCAGGAGCCACAGCACAAGGAGCAGGACAACCGCGCCCAGCGCCAGCTGCCACGGCTTAGCGCTCCACGTCCGCCTGGCGACTGGCTCCTCCTGCGGGATGGCCAGCGTCTCCTGGGCGCGGGCCACCCGCAGCACAAACACCTTGTTCAGCAGCGCCAGGATCTGCGCCGGGCTCAGCGTGGTCTGCGGCGTGACCTGCCAGCTGCGACTGGCAAAGTCGACAATTTTCTGCCACTCCGCGGCCTCCAGCGGCTGCTTGAGCGCTCCCTGCAGCGAGGTGAGCGTCGGCGCGCTTTGCGCACTCAGCGTTTGCCGCGCCTGCAGCCAGTACGAAAGCGGCAGGAAGTGCGTCGCCGGGATCAGCTCCCCGGACTTGACGCCGCAAAGCTCCAGCATGGATTGCCAAATCAGCTTGCTTGGTTCGCCGGTGGCGGCCGCCAGCTTAGTCACCAGCTGATTGAGCGTATTATGCTCGGCTGGCAACAGCGGGCGCAGGGTCGGCGGGCGCTGCTGCGGCTGCGGGATCGACAGCTGGCCATGCTGCAGCAGATGCAGAATGTTCTCCAGCTGCGTCTGGCTAAGGGCATGCAGCGCCGTTTGCCCATAATGCTGACGAATATAATCGCTCACCGCCTGGCGGTTATTGCCCTGACCGAGCAGATCGCTGAGCTGCGCTAAGGTCTGGCGATGATGATGATTATCCTGAGCGGCGGCTAAGCGCTGGTTGAGACTGGCCTCCGCGGCGCTGAAATGGCAGGCCAGCAGGGGCGAGTCGCCTTTCAGTCCGAGGTCATGTTTGACGCAGGCCCACACTTCCGCGTTCTGCTGCGAGGTCAGCGCCACCAGGCGCGTGATCAGTCGCTCCAGAACGGTGCGTTGCTGCATGGAAAGCGAAGGTTCGCCGGTGGCGGCAGTGCCTGATGGGCCTCGCCCTGGAGGACGGTCTGGCATATCAGCAAGGGGGTGCGTCATGATTCATCCTTTCGATATCGCGGTGCTGGAACCAGGTGATGAGTATGCCTGGCGGCCAGATTATGGCACACTTCCCCAGTTAACTCTCGTTCTCAGACAGGTACTGAACTGTGAAAATCCTCGTTGATGAAAATATGCCCTATGCCCGTGAGCTTTTTAGCCGTTTAGGCGACGTGCAGGCGATCCCAGGCCGTCCGGTCCCGGCCGATGCCCTGACCGATGCGGATGCCCTAATGGTGCGCTCGGTCACCCGGGTCAATGAAGCATTGCTCGCCGGCAAGGCCATTAAGTTCGTCGGCACCGCTACCGCCGGCACCGATCACGTCGATCAGGCGTGGCTGCAGCAGGCGGGGATTGGTTTCTCTGCGGCGCCCGGCTGTAACGCCATTGCGGTGGTAGAGTACGTCTTTTCATCGCTGCTGATGCTGGCCGAACGCGACGGCTTTGCGCTGCGCGACCGCACCGTCGGGATCGTCGGCGTCGGTAACGTTGGCGGGCGACTGCAAAAGCGCCTGGAAGCGTTGGGGATCAAAACTCTGCTCTGCGACCCACCGCGCGCCCATCGCGGCGACGAAGGTGACTTCCGCTCCCTCGAGGCGCTGGTCCAGGAAGCCGATGTCATCACCTTCCATACGCCGCTGTATAAAGAAGGGCAATATAAAACCCTGCATCTGGCGGATGAGGCGCTGATAAGCCGCCTGAAGCCTGGAACGATTTTGATCAACGCCTGCCGCGGGCCGGTGGTCGATAACGCCGCACTGCTAAAGCGGCTGGAAGCTGGTCAGCCGCTGAGTGTGGTATTGGACGTCTGGGAGCCGGAGCCGGATCTAAACGTTGAGCTTCTCAAGCGAGTGGATATCGGTACCGCGCATATCGCCGGCTACACCCTCGAAGGGAAAGCGCGCGGGACGACGCAGGTTTTTGAAGCCTACAGCGCCTTTATCGGCCATCCGCAGCAGGTAGCGCTGGACACTCTGCTGCCGGCGCCGGAATTTGGCCGCATTACCCTGCATGGACAGCTCGATCAGCCGACGCTGAAAAGACTGGTCCACTTGGTGTATGATGTGCGCCGCGATGATGCGCCGCTGCGGAAGGTGGCCGGCGTCGCCGGTGAATTCGACAAGCTGCGTAAAAATTATCAGGAACGTCGCGAATGGTCTTCGCTGTATGTGCAGTGCAGCGATGAGCAGGCGGCGACGCTGTTGCGCCAGCTCGGTTTTAACGCCGTGCATCATCCTGTTCGTTAATGTCTTCTTAATGCCCCTGCCGGATACTCCGGCGGGGCCGCTTTATTTCTGGAGTTAACCACCATGTCTGAAGGCTGGAATATTGCCGTACTGGGCGCAACGGGCGCCGTAGGCGAAGCCCTGCTCGAAACTCTTGCTGAACGCCAGTTCCCGGTAGGAGAGATTTTTGCTCTGGCGCGCAACGACAGCGCGGGCGAACATCTGCGTTTTGGTGGCAAGTCGGTGATCGTCAAAGACGCCGCCGAATTTGACTGGACCCAGGCCCAGCTGGCTTTCTTCGCCGCCGGCGTCGAAGCCAGTGCAGCGTATGTCGAAGAAGCGACCAACGCCGGGTGTCTGGTTATCGATCTCAGCGGCCTGTTTGCGCTGGAGCCGGACGTACCGCTGGTGGTGCCGGACGTGAACCCGTTCGTATTAGGCGATTACCGCAACCGCAACCTGATTGCGGTGCCTAATAGCCTGACCAGTCAGCTGTTGACGGCGCTCAAACCGCTGATCGATCAGGGCGGGTTGTCGCGCATTAGCGTCACTAACCTGCTCTCCGCCTCGGGGCAGGGGAAAAAAGCGGTGGATGCGCTGGCGGGTCAGAGCGCTAAGCTGCTGAACGGCATCCCTATCGATGAAGACGATTTCTTTGGTCGCCAGCTGGCGTTCAACATGCTGCCGCTGCTGCCGGATCGTGAAGGTAGCGTGCGCGAAGAGCGCCGGATCGTCGATGAAGCGCGCAAAATTCTTCAGGATGACGGGCTGATGATCTCCGCCAGCGTCGTTCAGTCGCCGGTCTTCTACGGCCATGCGCAGATGGTGAGCTTCGAAGCGATGCGCCCGCTGGCGGCGGAGGAGGCGCGCGACGCTTTTACCCGCGGCGAGGATATCGAACTTTCTGAAGAGGGCGAATTCCCGACCCAGGTTGGCGATGCCTCCGGCAATGCCCGCCTCTCCATCGGCTGCGTGCATAACGATTACGGTATGCCGGAGCAGATCCAGTTCTGGTCGGTAGCGGATAACGTGCGCTTCGGCGGCGCGCTGATGGCGGTGAAGATCGCCGAGAAGCTGATTGAGGAGTACCTGTACTGATGTCTGAGATGGAGCAACAGCCGATCTGTAAAATCGCGCTGGGCATCGAGTACGACGGCAGCAAATATTACGGCTGGCAGCGGCAAAACGAAGTGCGCAGCGTGCAGGAGAAGCTGGAAAAGGCGCTCTCGCAGGTGGCGAACGAACCGATTACCGTCTTTTGCGCCGGCCGCACCGACGCCGGCGTCCATGGCACCGGCCAGGTGGTGCATTTCGAAACCCGGGCGCAGCGGAAAGATGCCGCCTGGACGCTGGGGGTAAATGCGAATTTACCTGGTGACATCGCGGTGCGTTGGGTCAAACATGTACCGGCGGATTTTCACGCCCGGTTCAGCGCCACGGCGCGCCGCTATCGCTACGTCATCTATAATCATCGCCTGCGTCCGGCGGTGTTAAGTCAGGGAGTGACGCATTTTCACCAGCCGCTCGACGCCGAGCGTATGCAGCGCGCCGCGCAGTGTCTGCTGGGAGAGAATGACTTTACCTCGTTTCGCGCGGTACAGTGCCAGTCGCGTACCCCGTGGCGCAACGTGATGCATATTAACGTTACCCGCTACGGCGCGTATGTGGTGGTGGATATCAAAGCGAATGCCTTTGTACATCATATGGTCAGGAATATTGTAGGCAGCCTGATGGAGGTCGGGGCCGGAAACCAGCCGGAGAGCTGGATGGCAGAACTGCTGGCAGCAAAAGACAGGACGCTCGCTGCGGCAACGGCAAAAGCGGAAGGGTTGTATCTGGTGTCGGTGGATTACCCGGCCCACTATGATTTACCGGTGCTGCCAATGGGCCCGCTGTTTCTGGCGGACTAATAGGGTCATTAAGGGTAAAGACAAACATGGACTTGATTCACTTTTTAATTGATTTCATCCTGCATATTGATGTGCACCTTGCCGAACTGGTTGCCCAGTATGGCGTCTGGGTTTATGCCATTGTGTTTTTGATTCTGTTCTGCGAAACCGGGCTGGTGGTGACGCCATTCCTGCCGGGCGATTCCCTGCTGTTCGTCGCGGGCGCGCTCTCGGCCTTGCCAACCAACGATCTCAATGTCCACCTGATGGTACTGCTGATGGTCATCGCGGCCATCGTCGGCGATGCGGTCAACTACACCATTGGCCGGCTGTTCGGCGAAAAGCTGTTCAGCAATCCGAACTCAAAGATATTCCGTCGCAGCTATCTGGATAAAACCCACAGCTTTTACGAACGTCACGGCGGGAAAACCATTATCCTGGCGCGCTTTGTGCCGATAGTCCGAACCTTCGCGCCGTTTGTGGCGGGAATGGGGCATATGTCCTATCGTCATTTTGCAGCCTATAACGTGGTTGGGGCGCTGCTGTGGGTGCTGCTGTTCACCTATGCCGGCTATCTGTTTGGCGATTTGCCGGTGGTGCAGGAGAACCTGAAGCTGCTGATCGTGGCGATCATTGTCCTCTCGGTCCTGCCGGGTGTGATTGAGATCATCCGCCACAAGCGGGCGGCGTCAAAGCAGGCGAAGTAGTTCGCCCTGCGCTGCGCGTGACCGAGCATGATCGTCGCGCGCAGCGGTTTGACCACTTTTTTATCCCATGTTCCGGGATGATATGATTTAATGTGCAACATTCATGGTCTGTAAGAGGCAAAAATGGCATTATGCGCCCCTTACGACAAAACTGGCATCGACCAGGTTCAGGCAGAAAGGTTATCAATGAGCTGGATTGAACGAATTAAAAGCAACATCACTCCCACCCGCAAGGCGAGCATTCCTGAGGGTGTATGGACCAAGTGCGACAGCTGCGGTCAGGTACTCTACCGCGCCGAGCTGGAGCGCAACCTGGAGGTTTGTCCTAAGTGCGATCACCATATGCGCATGTCGGCGCGTAATCGCCTGCATAGCCTGTTGGATGAAGGTTCTCTGGTAGAACTGGGTAGCGAACTTGAGCCAAAAGATGTGCTGAAGTTCCGCGATTCAAAAAAATACAAAGACCGCCTGGCGTCCGCTCAGAAAGAGACGGGCGAGAAAGACGCGCTGGTGGTAATGAAAGGTACGCTCTACGCGATGCCGGTGGTTGCCGCCGCCTTTGAGTTCTCCTTTATGGGGGGCTCGATGGGTTCCGTCGTCGGCGCACGCTTTGTACGCGCGGTGGAGCAGGCGCTGGAAGATAACTGCCCGCTGATCTGCTTCTCCGCCTCCGGTGGCGCCCGTATGCAGGAAGCGCTGATGTCGCTGATGCAGATGGCGAAAACCTCCGCGGCGCTGGCGAAAATGCAGGAGCGCGGACTGCCGTACATCTCCGTGCTGACCGACCCGACCATGGGCGGCGTATCGGCGAGCTTTGCGATGCTGGGCGATCTGAACATTGCCGAGCCGAAAGCGCTGATCGGCTTTGCCGGTCCTCGCGTTATCGAGCAGACCGTACGCGAGAAGCTGCCGCCGGGATTCCAGCGCAGTGAGTTTCTGATTGAAAAAGGGGCGATCGATATGATCGTTCGCCGTCCGGAAATGCGTCTCAAGCTGGCCAGCATTCTGGCGAAGCTGATGAACCTGCCGGCGCCGGTTGCCGTTTCGGAAGCGCCTCATGAAGGCGTGGTGGTGCCGCCGGCACCGGATCAGGAACCTGAGGCCTGATAAAGCAGAGGGCAGGGCCTGGCGGCGCTGCCCTTTTTTATTCATACGCGTTAACCGTCAATTCTTACGGGCATCATGGAAAAAGATCCTATTCCTCAGGCCACGTCGCCCCTGGCTACGTGGCTTTCTTATCTGGAACATCTGCACAGTAAAACCATCGACCTTGGGCTGGCGCGCGTCAGCGAGGTCGCCGGGCAGATGGATATCGTTAAACCGGCGCCGTTCGTTTTTACCGTCGCGGGCACCAATGGCAAAGGCACCACCTGCCGCACGCTGGAAACCATCCTGATGGCGGCCGGTTATAAAGTGGGGGTCTACAGCTCTCCGCATCTGGTGCGCTACACCGAACGCGTGCGCATTCAGGGGGCTGAACTGCCGGAGGTGGCGCATACGGCTTCGTTTGCTGAAATCGAAGCGGCGCGGGGTGACATCTCGCTGACCTATTTTGAATACGGCACGCTCTCGGCGCTGTGGCTGTTTAAGCAGGCGCAACTGGATGTGGTGATCCTTGAGGTCGGGCTCGGCGGGCGTCTCGACGCCACCAACATCGTGGATGCCGACGTCGCAGTGGTCACCAGCATCGCCCTCGATCATACCGACTGGCTGGGCCCGGATCGTGAAAGTATCGGCCGGGAAAAAGCGGGCATCTTTCGCGCCGGTAAACCGGCGGTGGTGGGGGAGCCGGATATGCCGCTCACCATCGCGGAAGTGGCTAGCGAGAAGGGCGCGCTGCTCCAGCGCCGCGGCGTCGACTGGCGCTATGAGGTGGAAGGCGAAACGTGGTCCTTCCGCGATACGGCAGGGGCGTTAAGCCACCTGCCTCTGCCTCAGGTGCCGTTGCCGAATGCGGCGACGGCCGTGGCGGCGCTGCGCGCCAGCGGGCTTGCCGTGGATGACGCTATCCTGCGCGCAGGGATCCGCGATGCGATGCTCCCGGGACGCTTTCAGATAATTAGCGACGCCCCGCGAGTGATCCTCGATGTGGCGCACAACCCGCACGCGGCGGCCTATCTCGCCGGGCGTCTCAAAACGTTAGCGAAAACGGGACGCGTGCTGGCGGTTATTGGTATGCTGCATGATAAGGATATCGCCGGCACGTTGGCCAATCTGGCCCCGGAAGTCAATACCTGGTACTGCGCGCCGCTGGAAGGCCCGCGCGGCGCGACGGCAGAGCAGCTGGTGGAACATTTGCGCTGCGGTACAGTCTATAGCAGCGTGGCGCAGGCGTGGCGTGCGGCCATGGCTGACGCTAAAGTGGAAGATACCGTGCTGGTGTGTGGTTCGTTTCACACCGTAGCGCAGGTTATGGAAGAGATAGACGCGGGGAGAATCGGTGGCGAGTAAGTTTCAGAACCGTTTAGTCGGGACAATCGTGCTGGTGGCGCTGGGGGTGATTATCCTGCCAGGGCTGCTGGACGGGCAGAAAAAGCATTACCAGGATGAGTTTGCCGCGATCCCGCTGGTACCGAAACCAGGCGATCGCGATGAACCGGATATGTTGCCGGCGGCAACCCAGGCGTTGCCTTCGCAACCGCCGGAAGGGGCGGCGGAAGAGGTGCGGGCGGGCGATGCCGCCGCGCCATCGTTAGATCCATCGCGTATTCCGGTGAACAGCAACAGCTTCGATGACGTTCAGGAGCCGGTGGTGGCCGCGAAACCGCAGCCCAAGCCGCAGCCGAAACCGCAGCCGCAACAGCAGGCCGCGACGCCAACGCCGCCGCCGGCTAAGCCACAGCAGCAACAGCCACCGCAGCAGCAGGCGGCCCTGCCGGCGCCGACCGGCAAAGCCTATGTGGTTCAGCTGGGCGCGTTGAAGAACGCCGATAAGGTGAATGAGATTGTCGGTAAACTGCGGGCCTCGGGTTTCAAAGTCTATACGTCGCCTTCGACGCCGGTACAGGGTAAAATTACCCGCATCCTCGTCGGCCCGGATGCGTCAAAAGACAAGCTGAAAGGCCAGCTGGGCGATCTGCAGCAGATCTCCGGGCTTAGCGGGGTGGTGATGGGCTTCACCCCGAACTGATTGTTTTTTCCGCCATGCGGAGAGAACGTGGCGGGGAGAAACGCCCCGCAAACCCTGTCTCAGCCGCCCTGAAGAGGCGAAAGGCAGTCTGGCGTTGAATGTTTTTTCAGCGCCATTTTTATTTCTGTAGGGCATGGAAATCCCTACGCAAACGTTTTCTTTTTCTGTTAGAATGCGCCCCGAACTGGACGACAGGGCGTAAATCGTGGGACGTATATGGTCTGGATTGATTACGCCATTATGGCGGTGCTGGGTCTTTCTTGCCTGGTCAGCCTGATCCGCGGCTTTGTTCGCGAAGCTTTATCGTTAGTCACGTGGGGTTGCGCGTTTTATGTCGCCAGCCATTACTACGCTGACCTGTCTGTCTGGTTTACGGGCTTTGAGGATGAACGGGTTCGAAATGGGATTGCTATTGCGGCGCTGTTTATCGTGACGCTCATCGTTGGCGCTATCGTGAACTATGTGATAGGCCAGCTGGTGGAGAAGACCGGTTTGTCAGGAACCGACAGGGTATTGGGGATCTGCTTCGGCGCGCTACGTGGGGTGCTGATCATCGCCGCTATCCTGTTCTTCCTGGACACCTTTACCGGGATGGCGAAGAGCGATGACTGGCATCAGTCGCAGTTTATTCCCTATTTTACCCCCGTCATCAGATGGTTTTTTGAATACCTGCAAAGCTCGTCAAGTTTCTTGCCTAAAGTATAGACTTTGGGTCGTTGCTGAACGAGGAAAAGACGTATGTGCGGTATTGTCGGTATCGCCGGTGTTATGCCGGTTAACCAGTCGATTTATGATGCGCTAACGGTGCTCCAGCACCGTGGACAGGATGCCGCTGGCATCATCACCATTGATGCCAACAACTGCTTCCGGTTGCGTAAGGCTAACGGGCTGGTAAGCGACGTATTCGAGGCCCGCCACATGCAGCGTATGCAGGGCAATATGGGTATTGGCCACGTGCGTTATCCTACGGCGGGCAGCTCCAGCGCCTCCGAGGCGCAGCCGTTTTACGTTAACTCGCCGTATGGCATCACATTGGCGCATAACGGCAACCTGACCAATGCGCACGAGCTGCGTAAAAAGCTGTTTGAAGAAAAACGCCGCCATATCAATACCACCTCTGATTCCGAAATCCTCCTCAATATTTTCGCCAGTGAGCTGGATAACTTCCGTCACTACCCGCTGGAAGCGGACAACATCTTCGCGGCGATTGCGGCGACCAACCGCCTGATCCGCGGCGCGTACGCGTGCGTGGCGATGATCATCGGGCATGGCATGGTGGCCTTCCGCGACCCTAACGGCATTCGTCCGCTGGTGCTGGGTAAACGTGACGTTGGCGACGGTCGCACCGAGTATATGGTGGCCTCGGAGAGCGTGGCCCTTGATACGCTTGGTTTTGAATTCCTGCGCGATGTGGCGCCGGGCGAAGCGGTCTATATTACCGAGAAGGGCCAGCTCTATACCCGTCAGTGTGCCGATAATCCGGTCAGCAACCCGTGCCTGTTCGAGTACGTCTATTTTGCCCGTCCGGACTCGTTTATTGACAAAATTTCCGTCTACAGCGCCCGCGTCAACATGGGGACTAAGCTGGGCGAAAAGATTGCCCGCGAGTGGGAAGATCTGGATATTGACGTCGTTATTCCGATCCCGGAGACCTCCTGCGACATCGCGCTGGAAATCGCCCGCATTCTCGACAAACCTTATCGTCAGGGCTTCGTGAAGAACCGCTACGTCGGCCGGACGTTTATCATGCCCGGTCAGCAGCTGCGTCGTAAATCTGTTCGCCGTAAGCTCAACGCCAACCGTGCGGAATTCCGCGATAAGAACGTGCTGCTGGTCGATGATTCCATTGTACGCGGCACCACCTCGGAGCAGATCATTG
Organism: Klebsiella sp. HMSC16A12; assembly: GCF_001808265.1. Classification (NCBI taxonomy): domain Bacteria; kingdom Pseudomonadati; phylum Pseudomonadota; class Gammaproteobacteria; order Enterobacterales; family Enterobacteriaceae; genus Klebsiella; species Klebsiella sp. HMSC16A12. Next base: position 60,855 of record NZ_KV792521.1, on the reverse strand, counting down.
AGATGGCGCGTGAAGCAGGGGCGAAAAAAGTGTATCTCGCCTCCGCTGCGCCGGAAATTCGTTTCCCGAACGTGTACGGTATCGATATGCCGACCGCCAACGAACTGATCGCCCATGGCCGCGAAGTGGATGAGATCCGCCAGATCATTGGCGCCGACGGCCTGATTTTCCAGGATCTCAACGATCTGATCGACGCGGTGCGCGCGGAGAACCCGGATATTCAGCAGTTTGAATGCTCGGTGTTCAACGGCGTATATGTGACCCGGGATGTCGACCAGCAGTACCTCGACTATCTTGACTCCCTGCGTAACGATGATGCCAAAGCGGTCCAGCTGCAGAACGAAGTCGAAAACCTCGAGATGCACAACGAGGGTTAAGCCGTTCACGCGTCGCGGGCCTGCCGTACCTAAAGGACGGCGGGCTTTTTTTCGCCCCTTAACTGTGCGTCAATAGTTGCGCCAGAGGCTATAATCCGGCAAAGTCTGCGGCACACGCGCAAGGGGTAACAGAACGTGAAACGACTGATTATTGGCATTTCCGGCGCCAGCGGCGCCATTTACGGCGTGCGGATGCTGCAGGTGCTAAGAGATGTGCCGGATATTGAAACTCATCTCATCCTCAGCCAGGCGGCGCGCCAGACGTTGGCCATGGAGACCGACTACTCCGTACGTGAGGTGCAGGCGCTAGCCGATGTGGTGCATGACGCCCGCGATATCGCCGCCAGTATCTCTTCCGGTTCGTTTAAAACCGCCGGGATGGTGATTTTACCCTGCTCAATGAAGACGCTCTCGGGCATTGTCCATAGCTATACGGATGGCCTGCTGACCCGGGCGGCGGATGTCGTGCTGAAAGAGCGTCGTCCGCTGGTGCTCTGCGTGCGGGAAACGCCGTTCCATTTGGGCCATCTGCGTCTGCTGGTTCAGGCTGCAGAGCTGGGGGCGGTGATAATGCCGCCGGTACCGGCTTTTTACCACCGGCCACAAAGCCTGGACGATGTCATCAACCAGACCGTCAATCGGGTACTCGATCAATTTGATATTAGTCTGGAGCACGACTTGTTTACCCGCTGGCAGGGGGCCTAGTGTCGCACTATAGTGGTGCATGAAATGTACGCTTGCGCTCCGGTGGTGCAAATTTGTTGCCGCGATCAAATCCTCGACATTTATTTCGTCTTTTTGCGCTCAGGCGCTGCGGTTTCGCCAGTAATGCTGGTATCTTCCCTTTTAAGACAATCCTGCAACTTTATTTTAACAAATTTAACCCTGTTCCCGGCACGCACCTGGAAGATGGCACAAAAACTGCAGGATTGATCGGCAATCACCATAACAAGCAACGCACCACATCACGACACTTAAGGGTACTGTATGAAGAAGACGATTCTGGCTCTCTCTTTACTCGTGGGAATGAGCAGCACGGCCACCGTGTTTGCTGCTCTGCCGCAGAGCATTCGCATTGGCACTGACGCGACCTATGCGCCATTTTCGTCGAAAGACGCGAAAGGGGACTTTGTTGGTTTTGATATCGATTTAGGCAATGAGTTGTGCTCCCGAATTAAGGTGAAATGTACCTGGGTCGGCAGTGATTTTGACTCCCTGATCCCCTCCCTCAAAGCGAAGAAAATCGACGCCATCATCTCTTCCCTCTCTATTACCGAGAAGCGCCAGCAAGAGATCGCCTTCTCTGACAAGCTATATGCCGCTGACTCGCGTCTGATCGCCGCCAAAGGGTCGCCGATCCAGCCGACGCTGGAGGCGCTGAAAGGCAAGCACGTCGGCGTGCTGCAGGGTTCTACTCAGGAAGCCTATGCTAACGACCGCTGGCGCAGCCAGGGCGTTGACGTGGTGGCTTACCAGAACCAGGATCTGATCTATTCAGACCTCGCAGCTGGCCGTCTGGATGCGGCGCTGCAGGATGAAGTCGCCGCCAGCGAAGGCTTCCTGAAACAGCCTGCCGGGAAAGATTTCGCCTTCGCCGGCCCGTCCGTTAAAGACAAAAAGTACTTTGGCGACGGCACCGGTATCGGCCTGCGTAAGGACGACGCCGAGCTGAAAGCCGCGTTTGATAAAGCGCTGGGCGAGATGCGTAAAGACGGCACCTACGACAAAATGGCGAAGAAATACTTCGATTTTAACGTGTACGGCGACTAAGACTGCTGCAGGCCCGCACAATGGGGTGGGCCTGCCGCCAGGTTCGTATCCATGCCCCAAAAGGGTGCATCTAAACGCGCTGTGGATCATTTCAGTGCAAAAGCAGCCAGTTTTTTGGCTAAAAAATGCATAGTTAAGCGTTTCTGATGCAAAAAATCGGCCTTTCTGGTGCATAAATCTTTGCCCTTAAGGGGCGAATAATGGCACGATAACTGGCGTAAATAGTTCTAATAAACCCGTTAGAATGACAGTCTGTCGAGGATAGTTATGAAAAAACTGGCGTTGTCTCTCTCTTTAGCGCTGGCCCTTTCCAGCGTTTCCACGGTCTTTGCCGCCATCCCGCAAAAAATTCGTATCGGTACCGATCCGACTTATGCTCCCTTCGAATCGAAGAATGCGCAGGGAGAATTGGTCGGTTTTGATATCGATCTGGCAAAAGAGCTGTGTAAGCGTATTAATACGCAATGTACCTTTGTTGAAAACCCGCTGGATGCGCTGATCCCCTCCTTAAAAGCGAAGAAAATCGACGCGATTATGTCTTCGCTGTCGATTACTGAAAAGCGCCAGCAGGAAATTGCCTTCACTGACAAGCTGTATGCGGCAGATTCGCGTCTGGTGGTGAAAAAGGGCAGCCCGGTAACGCCGGATCTCGCCACCCTCAAGGGTAAGCGCGTGGGCGTGCTGCAGGGGACGACTCAGGAAACCTATGGCAATGAGCACTGGGCGCCGAAAGGTATCGAAATTGTCTCCTATCAGGGGCAGGACAATATCTATTCCGACCTGACCGCCGGCCGGATCGACGCCGCGTTCCAGGATGAGGTCGCGGCCAGCGAAGGGTTCCTGAAACAGCCTATTGGTAAAGATTACCAGTTTGGTGGCCCGTCAATCAAAGACGAGAAACTGTTTGGTGTTGGCACCGGTATGGGGCTGCGTAAGGAAGACAACGAACTGCGTGAAGCGCTGAATAAGGCGTTTGCAGAGATGCGTAAGGACGGCACCTACGACAAGCTGGCGAAAAAATATTTCGATTTTAACGTATACGGCGAATAATTCTCACGCCTCGCCATTGCGTGCGTTTCGCGCGCAATGGTGAATGACAGACAGGGTAGGCAGCATGCTGTATGGGTTTTCACAGGTTATTTTGCAGGGTGCGCTCGTCACCCTGGAGCTTGCGCTCAGCTCGGTCGTTCTCGCCGTCCTGATTGGGCTGGCGGGCGCTGGCGCAAAGTTATCGAGCAACCGTCCACTGGCGCTGGTGTTTGAAGGCTATACCACTCTGATCCGCGGCGTGCCCGATCTGGTGCTGATGCTGTTGATTTTCTACGGCCTGCAGATTGCGCTAAACAGCGTTACCGACGCGCTGGGCATGGCCCAGTTTGATATCGATCCGATGATCGCCGGGATTATTACCCTTGGCTTTATCTATGGCGCCTATTTTACGGAAACCTTCCGCGGCGCCTACCTGGCGGTGCCGAAGGGGCATATCGAAGCGGCTACCGCCTTTGGCTTTAGCGGCGGGCAGACGTTCCGGCGTATTCTCTTCCCGGCGATGATGCGCTACGCGCTGCCGGGGATAGGCAACAACTGGCAGGTTATCCTCAAGGCGACGGCGCTGGTCTCGTTGCTGGGGCTGGAGGATGTGGTCAAAGCCACGCAGCTGGCCGGGAAAAGCACCTGGCAGCCGTTCTACTTCGCCATCGTCTGCGGCCTGATTTATCTGGTGTTTACCACCGTTTCTAATGGCGTACTGCTGCTGCTCGAACGCCGCTATACCGTTGGCGTGAAGAGGGCTGACCTGTGATTGAAATTATTCAGGAGTACTGGAAATCACTACTGTGGACCGACGGCTATCGCTTTACCGGCGTGGCGATTACCTTATGGTTGCTGATCTCTTCAGTGGTAATGGGGGGCATCCTGGCGGTGTTTCTGGCCATCGGCCGCGTCTCGAGCAATAAGTTTATCCAGTTCCCCATCTGGCTGTTCACTTACATATTTCGCGGCACGCCGCTGTATGTGCAACTGCTGGTTTTTTACTCCGGCATGTATACCCTGGAAATCGTCAAAGGCACGGAGCTGTTGAACGCTTTTTTCCGCAGCGGGCTAAACTGCACGGTACTGGCGTTAACCCTGAATACCTGCGCCTATACCACTGAAATTTTCGCCGGCGCGATCCGCTCAGTACCCGCCGGAGAAATTGAAGCGGCGCGGGCCTACGGCTTCTCGTCAGTCAAACTGTATCGCTGCATTATTCTGCCTTCCGCGCTGCGGATTGCACTGCCGGCCTACAGTAACGAAGTGATCCTCATGCTGCACTCTACCGCGCTGGCGTTTACCGCTACGGTACCGGATCTGCTGAAAATCGCCCGCGATATCAACTCGGCCACCTATCAGCCGTTCACCGCGTTTGGCATCGCCGCGGTGCTCTATTTAATTATCTCGTATGTGCTGATTAGCTTGTTCCGTAAAGCGGAAAAGCGCTGGTTGCAGCATATCAAACCTTCTTCGACGCATTGAGAACGCCATGTCCGACAATAAATTAAACGTTATCGATCTGCATAAACGCTATGGGGAACACGAGGTGCTGAAGGGCGTCTCGCTGCAGGCGAAAGCCGGGGACGTTATCAGCATCATCGGTTCATCGGGTTCCGGAAAAAGTACCTTTTTGCGCTGTATTAACTTCCTTGAAAAACCGAGCGAAGGCACGATCGTCGTCAGCGGCCAAAATATTGGTCTGGTACGGGATAAAGACGGCCAGCTGAAGGTGGCCGACAAGAACCAGTTGCGCCTGCTGCGCACCCGGTTGACCATGGTGTTTCAGCATTTCAATCTGTGGAGCCACATGACGGTGCTGGAGAACGTCATGGAGGCGCCGATTCAGGTGCTGGGCTTAAGCAAACAGGAAGCGCGCGAACGGGCGGTGAAATACCTGGCCAAGGTCGGGATAGACGAACGTCAGCAGGCGAAATATCCGGTGCATCTTTCCGGTGGCCAGCAGCAGCGTGTCTCTATTGCCCGCGCGCTGGCGATGGAACCGGAAGTGCTGCTGTTTGATGAGCCGACCTCCGCGCTGGATCCGGAACTGGTGGGCGAAGTGTTACGCATTATGCAGCAGCTGGCGGAAGAGGGAAAAACCATGGTGGTGGTGACCCATGAAATGGGCTTTGCCCGCCACGTCTCTTCACATGTCATTTTTCTGCATCAGGGTAAAATTGAAGAAGAAGGGCATCCGGATGCGCTGTTTGGCGCGCCGAAAAGCCCGCGCCTGCAGCAGTTTCTGAAAGGTTCGCTGAAATAATCGGCTCATCCGGCGTCTGCGGACGCCGGATGAGCTTCCCGCTCCAGCCGATAGATCCAGTCATCGTAATCGACGCCGTTCAGATGATAGGCTTTCTCCAGCACCTGGGTGCGCACAAAGCCTTGCTTCTCCAGCAGGCGCGATGAGCCACGGTTTTCACCCAGCACCCAGGCATTGATGGCCTGCACCCCCAGGGTGGTGAAACCATACTCGCAGACCGCCCGCAGCGCTTCGCTGGCATAGCCTTTTCCCTGAGCCTGAGGCAGCAGCGCGTAGCCGACGTCAGCTTCGTGCGGATTTTTCGGGCTGATGCGGAGCCCAATATCGCCCAGCGCCTCGCCGAATTTATCGCGCAATACAAACACCCCGGGATCGGCACAGCGACTGACGAAGACGCTGCGCAGCGCCTCCTCGCTTAACACCTCCCCCATAAAACGCATCACCTGCGGATCCTGGCGCAGGCGCAGAAAAAAGGGCCAGTCATCGGTAACAAAGCGGGTAAGCGAAAGGCGTGGTGTGGTGATGGTCGTCATAAAGCAGTCAATACGCAGAAAGAAAAGCCTACCTTAGCACTTTGCTTTGCCAGGTAACACCGGCGAACCGGCCGGCTGGCGGTGAATTCAGGCGATTAAGGGCGCTGGTTGTCCTGAATATGGCGATGCTGCAGCGCCAGGGTGAGGCCATCAAGGCGTGGAGCATGAGCCAGCAGAATGGAATCAGAGGAGCCAATGCTCCCCTGTGTCAGCCATTAACTCAGCACATCCTTTAGCGCTTCGTCCAGATCGTACCAGCGGAAGGCGAAGCCGGCGGCCTCCAGACGCTTTGGCAGCGCGCGCTGGCCGCCGAGCACCAGGACGGCGGATTCCCCCATCAACAGGCGGATAGCGGCGGCGGGAACGCGGAAAATCGCCGGTCGATGGAGCGCATGACCCAGCGCATGGGCGAACTGCTCGTTATGCACCGGGTAGGGAGAAACCATATTGAACGGACCGCGCAGATCGTTATCCAGCAGCCACAGAATGCCGTTAACCATATCGTCGATATGGATCCAGGCCAGGTACTGTCTGCCATTGCCGATAGGCCCGCCGAGGCCGAGCTTAAAGGCGGGTGTCATTTTGCCGAGAATACCGCCCCGCGGAGCCAGTACCACGCCGGTGCGCAGCAGGCAGACGCGGGTGCGCTCGCTTTGCGCTTCGCAGGCAATTTGCTCCCAGCGGGCGCACAGCTTATGGGTAAACTCATTGTGCGGTGGCTCTTCTTCGGTCACCACCACCTCGCCGAGGTCGCCATAGTAGCCGATGGCAGACCCGCTGATCAGCACGGAGGGAGGGGTGTCGCTGGCGTGGATCAGGCCCACCAGCCGCTGCGTGAGATCCCAGCGGCTATGGCACAAGCGTTGTTTCTGCTCGGCCGTCCAGCGTTTATCAGCGATGGGTTCACCCGCCAGGTTGATGACGGCATCAATATCATTGAGGTGGTGATGGCCCTCGAAATCGCGCCACAGGGTGACGCGCGGATCGAGACGGGCGCGGGCGGTATCCGGATGTCGCGTGGAGACCGTGACGCTATGCCCGAGCTCCAGCAATCTGGGTATCAGATGTCGGCCAATCAGGCCGGTACCACCAGTAAGCAGGATCTTCATACCACCTCCCTGACATGGTTAGCGACGCCAGCTCATGGTCATGGACACCGAGTCGGCATAGCGCAGCGCATGAAGTTTATCAATCTCCACTTCAGCATATGTGACCCAGTGATGTTCGCATGCGATATTCAGCACATCCTGAGTTAATTTTTCCAGCAGCGAAAAACGGCCATTCTCAAGATGGCTGATTATGCGCTTGGTAATGGTGCGATAGTTCAGCGCATCATTGATGTCCTCGCTGTCGCGCGCTTTATCGGCAGGGTAGTGAATGGCTACATTCACTACCACGTCCTGGCGGTTGGCGATCTCTTCCTCTTTAATACCAATAAAAGTCCGCAGGCGCAGGTTCTTAATACGAATAATGGCGTCTGGTTGAGACATTGCAGGCTTCCTCCGTGGTGTAAGTCCTGCAATCATACAACAAAGCGCGACGGGCGAGCAGGGGGTTAATAAAGCTGAATTTTTAACATCGCTTCCGCCGTTGCCGGCCGCTGCTTAATGCGCTCATACCAGTTGTGCACCGCCGGATAGTTCGCCAGATCGATACGCTGTCGGACATGGCAGTTCACCCAGGGCCAGGCGGCGATGTCGGCGATACTGTAGTGGTCGCCGCCAAGCCACGGGCTGCATCCCAGACGCTGATTTAGCACCCCATACAGTCGTTGGGTTTCCACCTGAAAACGTTCAATAGCGTAGGGCACGGTTTGCGGCGCGGAGTGGGAAAAATGTTGATTTTGCCCCAGCATCGGCCCCAGCCCGCCGACCTGCCAGAACAGCCACTGCAGCGTGACGTAGCGTTCCCGCAGCTCGCCGCTCAGCAGCTTACCGCTTTTTTCCGCCAGATAGAGCAGGATGGCGCCTGACTCGAAAACGCTCAACGGCGCCCCGCCGTCAGCAGGCATGTGGTCGACGATAGCCGGAACTTTATTATTCGGCGAAATCGCCAGAAACTGCGGATGAAATTGTTCCCCTTTGCCGATATCGACCCGAATTAGCCGATAGGCTAGCTCCGCCTCTTCGAGGAACAGGGTGATTTTGTGGCCGTTTGGGGTGGGTGCATAGTAAAGATCGATCATAATATTTCCCGCCGTCGTGGGTCGCAAACTGTTCGAGTATAGGTGAAGCTGCGCCACCCGGGAGAAATTCCGCAAGCGACCCGGCAGCCAGGCGACGAGTCGTCCGCGCTCGAGCAGTGACATCGCCTGTAAGACAGGCTATGTTGGCTTATTGTCCTGTCTACCACCCTTGAGGAAGCTATGAGCCAGCCTGTCATTACCCTGTGGTCCGATGCCGATTTTTTCTCACCGTACGTGATGTCTGTCTATGTCGCTCTGCAGGAAAAAAGCCTGCCTTTTACCCTTAAAACCGTCGACCTGAACCGCGGCGAACATCTGCAGGCGGGCTGGACAGGCTATGCCGCCACCCGTCGCGTACCGCTGCTGGAGGTTGATGATTTCGCGCTAAGTGAGTCTTCGGCGATTACCGAGTATCTGGATGAGCGTTTTGCGCCGCCGGAGTGGGAGCGCATCTACCCGCATGATCTGCAAAAACGAGCCCGCGCCCGGCAGATCCAGGCCTGGCTGCGCAGCGATCTGATGCCAATTCGTGAAGAGCGATCCACCGCCGTGGTGTTTGACGGGGCGAAAATGCCGGACCTCAGCGAGGCCGGCAGGCAATCTGCGGAAAAGCTGTTTGCCACCGCCACCACGCTACTGGCCCACGGCGGGCAAAATTTATTTGGCGAATGGTCTATTGCCGACGCAGACCTGGCGCTGATGCTCAATCGCCTGGTTCTCAATGGCGATAAGGTACCGGAGGCGCTGGCTGATTATGCGTCTTTCCAGTGGCAGCGGGCCTCAATCCAGCGTTACGTGGCACTTTCCGCCAAACGCTGAGGCTGATAACCCGCCGCGCTTCCGCTATCATAGAGGCATCGTAACCAGTGGAGATGGAACCTATGAAGCTGATGTTTGCCTCCGATATTCATGGTTCGCTGCCCGCCACGGAACGCGTGCTTGAACGGTTCGCGCAAAGCGGCGCCAGGTGGCTGATCATACTCGGCGATGTGCTCAATCACGGTCCGCGCAACGCGCTGCCTGAGGGGTATGCGCCGGGTGAGGTGGCGGAGCGGTTGAACAGCGTGGCGGAACGCATTGTTGCCGTTCGCGGCAACTGCGACAGCGAAGTGGATCAGATGCTGCTTCGTTTTCCAATCACCGCGCCCTGGCAGCAGGTGCTTAGCGAACGCTATCGCCTGTTTCTGACCCACGGGCATCTCTATAGTCCGGATAATCTGCCGCCGCTGGCCGCTGGCGATGTCCTGGCATATGGCCATACTCATATACCGGTCGCGGAAAAACGCGGCGCAATTTACCTCTTTAATCCCGGCTCAGTGAGTATCCCGAAAGGGGGATATTCCGCCAGCTATGGGCTGCTGGATCAGGGGCGGCTGCAGGTTTTAGCACTCAATGATAATCAGGTTATTGCAGAGGTTGCAATTTACCCGTAATTTAGCCCTCAATCATAAAGACGCGCCGCGAGAGCGCATTTAAAGTAAGGTTTCCTGATGGCGGAACAGAATCATTTGGCAAGCACAGAATGGGTCGATATTGTTAATGAAAACAATGAGGTGATAGCACAGTCCAGCCGCGAGCAAATGCGCGCGCAGTGCCTGCGCCACCGGGCGACCTATATCGTCGTTCATGACGGAATGGGGAAAATTCTGGTGCAGCGACGCACCGAGACAAAAGACTTTCATCCGGGCATGCTGGATGCCACCGCTGGCGGCGTCGTGCAGGCTGATGAGCAGCTGCTGGAATCGGCCCGTCGCGAGGCGGAAGAGGAGTTAGGCATCGCCGGGGTGCCGTTTGCCGATCACGGCCAGTTTTATTACGAAGACAAATTCTGCCGCGTCTGGGGAAGTCTGTTCAGCTGCGTCTCCCACGGGCCGTTCGCCCTGCAGGAAGAAGAGGTCAGCGAGGTGTGCTGGTTAACGCCGGAAGAGATCACCGCCCGCTGCGATGAGTTCACGCCGGACTCCCTGAAAGCGCTGGCGCTGTGGATGACCCGCAACGCCGGTAATGAGTATGATGATGCGGAAGAGAGCGAGCGCGAATAAAGATCGCAAACGCGCGACAGCAATCGTCGCTCGCCTCCTGACGACAAAAAGGCAGCCATTCGGCTGCCTTTTGCTTTGACCACAGCGGCAGATTACTTCTGCTGCTGAGCCGATTGGATCGCGGTCAGTGCGATGGTATAGACGATATCGTCTACCAGCGCGCCACGGGACAGGTCGTTGACCGGCTTGCGCATACCCTGCAGCATCGGCCCGATGGAGATCAGGTCGGCAGAGCGCTGTACCGCTTTGTACGTGGTGTTACCGGTGTTCAGATCCGGGAAGATGAACACGGTCGCGCGGCCAGCTACCGGTGAGTTCGGCGCTTTGGACTTCGCTACGTCAGCCATTACCGCGGCGTCATACTGCAGCGGGCCGTCGATCATCAGGTCAGGACGTTTTTCCTGCGCCAGACGGGTCGCTTCGCGGACTTTCTCGACATCGCTACCCGCGCCGGAGGTACCGGTGGAGTAGGAGAGCATCGCCACGCGCGGTTCGATGCCGAAGGCAATCGCGGATTCAGCGGACTGAATAGCGATTTCCGCCAGCTGCTCGGCGGTCGGGTCCGGGTTGATCGCGCAGTCGCCGTAAACGTAAACCTGTTCCGGTAGCAGCATGAAGAACACGGAGGAGACCAGCGAGCTGCCCGGCGCGGTTTTGATCAGCTGCAGCGGCGGACGAATGGTGTTGGCAGTGGTGTGAACCGCGCCGGATACCAGACCGTCGACTTCGTCCTGTTCCAGCATCAGGGTGCCGAGAACCACGTTGTCTTCCAGCTGCTCACGCGCGACCGCTTCGGTCATGCCTTTGTTCTTACGCAGTTCGACCAGGCGACCCACATAGCTTTCGCGAACCACTTCCGGATCGACGATTTCAATGCCGGCGCCAAGCTCAACGCCCTGGGCCGCGGCTACGCGGTTGATCTCATCCGGGTTACCCAGCAGGACGCAGGTGGCGATCCCGCGTTCGGCACAAATCGCCGCCGCTTTCACGGTACGCGGTTCGTCGCCTTCCGGCAGAACGACACGTTTGCCGGCTTTGCGCGCCAGCTCGGTCAGCTGGTAGCGGAAGGCTGGCGGAGAGAGACGGCGGCTGCGCTCGGAGGTCGCGGTCAGCGATTCGATCCAGTCGGCGTTGATGTAGTTGGCCACGTATTCCTGAACTTTCTCGATACGCTCGTGATCGTCAACCGGTACTTCGAGGTTAAAGCTCTGCAGGCTCAGGGAGGTCTGCCAGGTGTTGGTGTTGACCATGAATACCGGCAGGCCGGTCGCGAAAGCGCGTTCACACAGCTTGCTGATGCGCGCGTCCATTTCATAGCCGCCGGTCAGCAGAATGGCGCCGATTTCCACGCCGTTCATTGCCGCCAGGCAGGCCGCAACCAGCACGTCAGGACGGTCTGCGGAGGTAACCAGCAGAGAACCAGGGCGGAAGTGTTCCAGCATGTGCGGGATGCTGCGCGCGCAGAAAGTCACGGATTTCACGCGGCGGGTATTGATATCGCCTTCGTTGATGATGGTCGCATTCAGATGGTGCGCCATGTCGATCGCGCGGGTCGCGATCAGATCGAAGCTCCATGGCACTGCGCCCAGCACCGGCAGCGTGCTGCCTTTCTGCAGCTGAGCCGGGTCAATCTTCACGATTTTTGCTTTCGACGAGTCGTCGAAAATTTCCGACAGGTCAGGACGGGTACGGCCCTGATCGTCGACAGGGGCATTCAGTTTGTTGACGATAACGCCGGTGATGCTGGTATTTTTGGCGCCGCCAAAGCTGTTACGGGTCAGTTCGATACGCTCGTTCAGCTGTTCTGGCGTGTCGGTGCCCTGAGACATCACGAAGACGATTTCAGCGTTCAGCGTTTTGGCGATTTCAAAGTTCAGCGCCTGGGCGAACTGATGCTTACGGGTCGGTACCAGGCCTTCCACCAGCACCACTTCCGCGTCCTGAGTATTCGCGTGGTAGTTGGCAATGATCTCTTCCATCAGCACATCTTTCTGATTGCTGGAGAGCAGAGACTCAACATGGCTCATCTTCAGCGGTTCAGCGGCGGTGGTGGTGGAGGAGCTGGCGCGAACGATGGTGGTGGTCTGGTCTGGGGCATCGCCACCGGAACGCGGCTGGGCGATAGGTTTAAAGACGCTCAGACGAACGCCTTTGCGTTCCATAGCGCGGATCACACCGAGGCTGACGCTGGTCAGACCTACGCTGGTACCGGTAGGAATTAACATGATAGTACGGGACACGGTATATCCTCTTTCGTTACCGCCAGTATCAGGCGGGATACAAAACAGCACCGCCAGCTATCCGTCATATTTCAAGTTGCACGTGCGTTGGCTCTACTTGCTCACCCCGGTGGCGTACGCGCTGTACGCGGCCGGGGTTTTGCTGTGTCGCCGCCTTCCTGCAGCTCGAATTATTGCGGGTCAGGGCTGGCGATGTGGAATTATGCGGTCAGACGGCTGGCGTCTTGCGCGATGACCAGCTCTTCGTTGGTCGGGATAACCACGGCAGGACGGGTGCCTTCTTTGTTGATGAAGCCAGACTTGCCGAAGCGGGCAGCAAGGTTACGCTCATGGTCAACTTCAAAGCCCAGTACGCCCAGTTTGCCCAGCGACAGCTCACGCACCATCGCGGCGTTTTCACCGATACCACCGGTGAAAATAACGGCGTCAAGACGGCCGTCCATCAGCGCGGTGTAGGAACCGATGTATTTCGCCAGGCGGTGGCAGTAAACGTCCATTGCGCGTTTAGCGTCGGCTTTTTCCTGATAGTTGTCTTCCACGTAGCGGCAGTCGCTGGTGACTTCGGTCAGACCCAGCAGGCCGGACTCTTTGGTCAGCATTTTGTTGATCGCGTCAACGCTCATGCCCAGGGTGTCGTGCAGATGGAAGATGATGGCCGGATCGATGTCACCGGAGCGGGTACCCATCACCAGGCCTTCCAGCGGGGTCAGACCCATGGAGGTGTCAACGCATTTACCGTTACGGATAGCGGAAACAGAACCACCGTTGCCGAGGTGGCAGGTGATGATGTTCAGCTCTTCCACCGGCTTGTTGAGGATCTTAGCGGCTTCCTGAGTCACGTAGAAGTGGCTGGTGCCGTGCGCGCCGTAACGACGAACGCCGTGCTCTTTGTACAGGCTGTACGGCAGGGCGTAGAGATAGGATTCTTCCGGCATGGTCTGATGGAACGCCGTATCGAATACAGCCACGTTTTTGTCTTTCAGGTGCGGGAAGGATTTCAGCGCTTCAGCGATGCCGATCAGGTGTGCCGGGTTGTGCAGCGGTGCGAAAGACGCGGCGTCTTTAATACCCTGAATTACGGACTCGTCGATCACCACGGAGCTGGTGTATTTTTCACCGCCGTGTACGATACGGTGGCCGATTGCGGTCAGCTGAGCAGACAGTTCTGGTTTTTGTGCCAGAATAGTGTTAACGATAAAGTTCAGCGCTTCACTGTGCGCGGCGCCCGCGCCTAACTCGGCTTCTTGTTTGCTGCCGTCCATTTTCCATTTGATACGGGCTTCCGGCAGGTGGAAGCATTCCGCTAAACCGGACAGATATTCGTCGCCGTTCACGGCGTCAAGGATAGCAAATTTCAGAGAGGAGCTACCGCAGTTCAGAACCAGTACTAACTTACTCGACATGGAAGTACCTTTTTATGATACGTGGCTAAAAAAACGTCAGTGTGTCATTAGCGTAGCGCAGGATGACCTCGACATTTATGATTAACATCATGCCTTGTTCTGTTTTCGGGCACGATGAGAGAAGTACATTTGATTTTATGCCATTTTGCATAATTTTCAGCCAATGGCAGAATATGCGATAATTTGACTAGCCTGGCAAAGAGTCTAACCGCCCTTTCAGGCGGGCACAGGATACCTGATTGCGGCATCCTTTGCCAAAATCTTTTGAACGATGTCATGCATAGTTGGTGTTTTGCACGAATTTTTTAAGTTTTATATGTAAAGTTGAGGTAAAGCCATGTCGACCCCTGAGAAACGCCCCGTTAGCTTCTTTAGCTTGTTCAACCGCGGGCAGCATTACGCAAAGACCTGGCCTCTCGACAAGCGCCTCGCGCCGGTGTTTATTGAAAACCGCATTATTCGTGCCACCCGCTATGCCATCCGCATCATGCCGCCAATCGCCATTTTTACCCTCTGCTGGCAGATAGCTCTTGGCGGCCAGCTGGGCCCCGCCGTCGCTACCGCGCTGTTTGCGCTGAGCCTGCCGATGCAGGGACTCTGGTGGTTGGGTAAGCGTTCGGTGACGCCGCTGCCGCCCTCCATTCTTAACTGGTTCTATGAAGTGCGCGGTAAACTGCAGGAGGCGGGGCAGGCGCTGGCACCGGTCGAAGGCAAGCCCGATTATCAGGCGCTGGCTGACACGCTTAAGCGCGCCTTCAAACAACTGGATAAAACTTTCCTTGATGATTTGTAATTCACTACGGAAAACGCATATAAAAGAAGGCGCATGATTTATGCGCCTTCTTTATTTCACGCCCTACCGTGCTACAGGAGTCACAACATGGAAATGACCAATGCGCAGCGTCTGATTTTATCCAATCAGTACAAAATGATGACGATGCTCGACCCGGATAATGCGGAACGCTACCGTCGTCTGCAAACCATCATAGAGCGTGGGTATGGGCTACAGATGCGTGAACTGGACCGCGAGTTTGGCCAGTTGACGGAAGAAACCTGCCGTACCGTTATTGATATCATGGAGATGTACCACGCGCTGCACGTCTCCTGGACCAACCTGAAAGACGCGGCGGGTATCGATGAACGCCGGGTCACCTTCCTCGGGTTTGATGCCGCCACCGAAGCGCGTTATCTCGGCTATGTGCGTTTTATGGTCAACGTTGAAGGCCGCTACAGCCATTTTGACGCCGGTACCCATGGCTTTAACTCGCAGACCCCGATGTGGGAGAAATATCAGCGGATGCTGAGCGTCTGGCACGCTTGCCCGCGCCAGTATCATCTGAGCAGTAATGAAATTAATCAAATTATCAACGCCTGAGGGAGGTGCCCGTGCAGTGTAAAGGTTTCCTGTTCGATTTAGACGGGACGCTGGTGGATTCCTTGCCGGTGGTGGAGCGTTCATGGTGCAAGTGGGGGGATCGTTTCGCCATTGACCATGATGAAATTCTCAGTTTTATTCACGGCAAGCAGGCCATTACCTCCATTCGCCATTTTATGCCGGGGCGCAGCGAGGAGGATATCCAGGCCGAATTTCGCTACCTCGAGCAGATAGAAGCCACTGATATTGAGGGTATCGTCGCGCTGCCGGGGGCATTAGCCCTGCTGAATACGCTCAATGAGGCCGGGATCCCGTGGGCGATTGTCACCTCCGGCTCGATTCCGGTTGCCCACGCGCGTCACCGCGCGGCGGGCCTGCCGATGCCTGAGGTGTTCGTCACCGCCGAGCAGGTGAAACACGGCAAACCGGCGCCGGACGCCTATCTGCTGGGCGCCGAGCGGCTGGGTCTGCCTGCCGGGGAGTGCGCGGTGGTGGAAGATGCGCCGGCGGGGCTCCTCTCCGGACTGGCGGCCGGCTGTCGCACTATCGCGGTCAACGTGCCCGCCGATGCCCCTCGCCTGGATGAAGCCGACCTCGTGCTGAGCAGCCTGGAAGATCTGGTGGTTGAACGCCAGACTGACGGCGTGGTAAATGTGCGTCTTAAAGCGTAAACCCATGATTTCGCCCCGCGTCGTCGGGGCTTTTTTATGCCACTATGTCGACTCCCACTTGTGACAAGGAAACGTTGTGAACGGTGAATTGATTTGGGTTTTATCCCTCCTGGCCATCGCGGTTGTGCTGTTTGCTACCGGCAAGGTGCGCATGGATGCTATCGCCCTGATGGTCATTGTCGCCTTTGTCCTCAGCGGAACGCTGACGTTAAATGAAGCTTTTTCCGGATTCAGCGATCCTAACGTGATCCTGATTGCCGCCCTGTTTATTATCGGCGATGGCCTGGTGCGCACCGGAGTCGCCACCAAAATGGGGGCATGGCTGGTGAGCGTAGCGGGGAACAGCGAAACCAAAATGCTGATCTACCTGATGCTCACCGTCGCCGGTCTGGGCGCGTTTATGAGCTCCACCGGGGTGGTCGCCATTTTCATCCCGGTGGTACTTAGCGTCTCGGCGCGGATGAATACCTCGCCATCGCGGCTGATGATGCCGCTGAGCTTCGCCGGGCTTATCAGCGGGATGATGACCCTGGTGGCGACGCCGCCCAACCTGGTGGTCAACAGTGAATTGCTGCGCGAGGGACTGCACGGCTTCAGCTTTTTCAGCGTCACGCCGATTGGCCTGGTGGTGCTGATCCTGGGCATCGTCTATATGCTGGCGGTGCGCTTTATGCTGAAGACGGATAATGGCGACTCCGCACGCGATGGGCGAAAAAGAAGCACCTTCCGCGATTTGATCCGCGAATATCACCTCACCGGCCGCGCTCGCCGGCTGGCCATCCGCCCGGGTTCGCCGATGATCGGTCAGCGGCTGGATGATTTAAAGCTGCGTGAGCGCTACTGCGCCAACGTGATCGGCGTTGAACGCTGGCGGCGGTTCCGCCGGGTAATTGTCAACGTCAACGGGGTATCGGAATTTCGCGCCCGCGACGTCCTGCTGATCGATATGTCCGCCTCCGATGTCGATTTACGCCAGTTCTGCGGCGAGCAAATGCTTGAGCCGATGGTATTGCGCGGCGAGTATTTTGCCGATCAGGCGCTGGATGTGGGGATGGCGGAGGTGGCGCTGATCCCGGATTCAGAGATGATTGGCAAAACGGTGCGTGAGATAGCCTTCCGCACCCGGTTTGGTCTCAATATCGTCGGCATGAAGCGCGATGGCAAAGCGATGGATGGTTCGGTGGTCGATGAGCCGCTGCAGCTCGGCGATATCCTGCTGGTGGTCGGCAACTGGCGGCAAATTGCCCTGCTGGCGAAGCGCGGCCGGGATTTCGTGGTACTCAATATGCCGGTTGAGGTCGATGACGCTTCGCCGGCCCACAGCCAGGCTCCGCATGCGATTTTCTGCCTGGTGCTGATGGTAGCCCTGATGCTCACCGATGAAATTCCCAACCCGATTGCCGCGATTATCGCCTGTCTGCTGATGGGCAAATTCCGCTGCATCAATGCCGAAAGCGCCTACAAGGCGATCCACTGGCCGAGCATTATTTTGATTGTTGGGATGATGCCGTTTGCCCTGGCGCTGCAAAAAACCGGCGGGGTGGATCTGGTGGTGAAGGGACTGATGGATGTCGCCGGAGGCGAGGGGCCTTATCTGATGCTCGGCTGCCTGTTCGTGATGTGCGCGGCGATTGGGCTGTTTATCTCAAACACCGCCACGGCGGTGCTGATGGCGCCTATTGCCTTAGCGGCGGCGAAGTCAATGGGCGTCTCACCCTATCCTTTTGCCATGGTGGTGGCGATGGCGGCTTCGGCGGCGTTTATGACCCCGGTCTCCTCGCCGGTTAACACCCTGGTGCTTGGCCCGGGCAAGTACTCATTTAGCGATTTTGTCAAAATAGGCGTGCCCTTTACCATACTGGTGATGGTGGTCTGCGTCCTGCTGATCCCGGTACTGTTTCCGTTTTAAGATATTCTGGCCGGGTAGAGCACAACCGCCGCCCGGTCAGAATCTTACAGCGGCGAATCCTGGCTAATTTCGTCCAGCGACAGCTGGAAGCTTGGGACGAACACCTGCATAAAGTAATCCATCTCCGCGCTGCGCCGCGATGCCAGGGTCTTTTCCAGCCGACCTTTGGCCAGCAGAAATTCGTTATTGCCTGCAGACAGCTCTTCGAGGCACTTCAGGTAAGCGCAGAGGGCGTCAGCCTGTTTGACGATCGACTGCTCTTCCTCACTGTAGTGATGCTCATCAATCAGCGGCTCGAAAATATCGCGCAGCTCGTCAGGGACCATATCCACCAGCTTTTGCTGAGCAATTTTTTCAATCGCCTTATATTCCTGGGCAATCTGCGAATTGAAATATTTCACCGGAGTAGGGAGATCGCCAGTTAGTACTTCCGAGGCGTCATGGTACATCGCCAGCAGGGCGATACGCTCGGCGTTGACCTGGCCGCCAAATTTGCGGTTTTTAATCGCCGCCAGCGCATGGGCGACCATCGCCACCTGCAGACTGTGTTCGGAGACATTTTCGGTGCGCACGTTGCGCATCAGCGGCCAGCGGTTAATCAGTTTCAGGCGGGAGAGGTGGGCAAAGAAATGACTCTGACTCATAGGGACCCTTAATCAGTGACAACATCGGGTTCCATTGTGCGCAGGGATCGCCGCCGGATGCAAATGCCGGCGGCGGCGCGATTAAAGCTGATGGTAGCCGGAGAGGAAGCGGCCAAAGCGGGAGATAGCCATCTCCAGGTCGTCTTCGCGCGGCAGGGTCACGATGCGTACGTGATCCGGCCACGGCCAGTTAAAGGCGGTGCCCTGCACCAGCAGGACTTTCTCCTGCAGCAGGAAGTCGAGCACCATTTTCTGGTCGTCATGAATATTGAAGCGTTTGGCATCGATTTTCGGGAACATATACAGCGCGCCTTTTGGCTTCACGCAGGAGACGCCCGGAATATCGTTGATAAGCTCCCAGGCGCGGTTGCGTTGTTCATACAGGCGTCCGCCGGGGATGATGAATTCGCTGATGCTCTGATAGCCGCCCAGCGCCGTCTGGATAGCATGCTGGGCCGGCACGTTGGCGCAAAGACGCATTGAAGCCAGCATCTCCAGCCCTTCGATATAGCCCTTCGCGTGTTTTTTCGGGCCATTCAACACCATCCAGCCCTGACGGAAGCCGGCAACGCGGTAGGTTTTCGACAATCCGTTAAAGGTCACCGTCAGCAGGTCCGGCGCCAGGGCGGCAATAGAGTGATGCTGGGCTTCGTCGTAGAGGATCTTGTCGTAAATTTCATCGGCGAAAATGATCAGATTATGCTGACGAGCGATCTCCACGATCTCCTGCAGCAATTCTTTGGAATAGACCGCGCCGGTGGGGTTGTTAGGGTTAATGATCACGATCCCGCGGGTGCGCGGTGTGATTTTTGCGCGGATGTCGTCCAGATCCGGAAACCAGTCAGAGGATTCGTCACACAGATAGTGCACCGCTTTGCCGCTGGAAAGCGACACCGCCGCCGTCCACAGCGGGTAGTCCGGGGCGGGAACCAGCATCTCATCGCCGCTGTTTAACAGCGCCTGCATCGCCTGCACAATCAGCTCGGACACGCCGTTGCCGATATAGATGTCTTCCACCGTGACATCGCGCATACCCCGGGCCTGGTAATGCTGCATGATAGCTTTACGCGCCGAGTACAATCCTTTCGAATCGCAGTAACCCTGGGCGGTAGGCAAATTGCGGATGACGTCGACGAGGATCTCGTCAGGGGCCTCGAAGCCGAATGGCGCCGGGTTGCCGATGTTCAGTTTCAGAACCTTATTGCCTTCTTCTTCAAGACGTTTGGCTTCTTTCAGAACCGGGCCGCGGATGTCATAACAGACGTTCTCTAACTTGCTGGATTTTTCGATGGGGGACATGAATCTTGACCTTTTAGCTGTTATCGCCACTCCCTGCCGTGGAAGTCAGCACGGAACAATGTACTCCCCCTCCCCGCTGTTTTGAAGGCTTTGCAGGAGAAGATTTTGCTAACGCCGGATTTTAAGTGCAATTGATTTATCTACCGATTGCGGATTTGGTCTGTAGCTTATGCCTTTTTATGTCGATTTTTTGGTCTTAAATATAGATTTAATAGCGATTTTGCCATCATTTATCTCGTTTGTTTGCCCGGTAATATGGGGAGGGAGAAGGGGGAGTCGCTAAAAAACGCTATCCTGCATACAAGCGCGATTGGCTTGTAATTTTGATGTTAAATAATTTTAATAAAAAACAGCGTGCGACCACATTATTATTATTTTTAGCGGGTAATAATCTGAGGTTTGTTAATTAATATAAAATGTTGAAAAAAATTTAAAATTGTCTCAGTTAATCCTTATTAAGGCTTATAAAAAGGAGGGGGATAGGTTAGAATATCACCGTTAATATCCGTGTTAACCGCCAAGAACTGCGGTTGCATTGAGAATTAATATATTGTTATTACAGGATTTTATTGTTCCTTTTCTGCCGGAAAGCTACGCCAGAAGAGCGATTTTCTCAGCATCACTGACCGGGTTCCCGCGGCGACGTATGGCGCCTGGCTGGTCGTGGTAATAAATAATAATGAGAAATACGAACAATATATTACTCCGCAGTTCTGCGCATTTGCCCAGACGAGTACTTTGGCATGTAATAACGTTCGTCCAGTTGTTTATCCGCCGTCAGACGGTGAGCACGAGGCTCAGGGAATAGCCGGAAACCTGGCGTAAAGCATCAACAAGGCAGGTCAGCGTTAGCCACCTGTAAGTGAAGAAAGATGATTAATACAACTCGTCCCATACTCAACCTCGATCTCGATCTGCTGCGTACCTTTGTCGCGGTCGCTGATTTGAACACTTTTGCCGCCGCCGCCGCCGCAGTGTGTCGTACTCAGTCCGCGGTCAGTCAGCAAATGCAACGCCTGGAACAGCTGGTGGGCAAAGAGCTTTTCGCCCGCCACGGCCGCAATAAGCTGCTGACCGAGCAGGGGATCCAGCTGCTGGGCTATGCCCGCAAAATTCTCCGTTTTAACGATGAAGCCTGTATGTCGCTGATGTATGGCAGCCTGCAGGGGGCTCTGAGCATCGGTGCGTCAGAAGAAACGGCTGACACCATCCTGCCGTTTTTGTTAAACCGCATCGGCTGTTTCTATCCCAGAATGACGTTGGAGATCAAAGTTCACCCCCATGCCGCCATCATGGAGATGCTGGCCGAGGGGCTGGTCGATCTGGCGTTGACCACCCATCAGCCTCCCGGCTTTACCTCTTTCACCCTGAGAACATCACCTACTCTCTGGTATTGTGCAGCGGAATATGTGCTGGCGAAGGGGGAATCTATCCCCCTGATCCTGCTCGAAGAGCCAAGTCCATTCCGCCAGGATATTATCGCCGCGCTGGAAACTGCTCGCGTCAGTTGGCATCTGGCCCACGGAGCTTCCTCGCTATCGGGCGTGAAAGCGGCGGTGAAGGCCGGGCTGGGCGTGACGGCGCGCCCGGTCGAAATGATGAGCCCGGATCTACGCGTGGCTGGCATCAGTGAGGGGTTACCGGCGTTGCCGGACACCCGGTACGTCGTCAGCTGCAATCCGCGGACGGTGAGCGAACTGCCGCAGGCGATTTTTCAGTCTCTGAGCCAGGAGATCCATCCCTGGGAAACGGGCACAGCACTTACTCCGGAAGAGGGAGGGAATACCTTGGTTTTGTAAGGGTATTCTTGCTAACAAAGATCACAAAAACTGGTAACAGAATGTAAGTGCCCAAAAAGAGCCTCAGGAGTTGGTTTCCCGCCTGGCGGCTCTTTTTTTTGCACTCTTATTGATGTTTTGAATCTTTTTTGTATTTCTTTGCAGAAAAATCAGCGTATTGGCGTGACAAGGCGCTCAGCTTGTCGACTTTTCCCTGCACTTTCAACACTTCCTGCTAATGTTAAAAAACCGGATGGATTGTTGCCGATTTCCTGGGGTAATTAACAAAACCGTGTCGCAGATCAAGAAAATACCCCTCTTTGGGGGGAGGAATCGAGGCTAAATCCTGTCAAAATAGAAGGGATTTTTGATTTACGACGGAAACGGACACGATTCAACAACACTAAAACCGAACAGTATGCAAGGTTATTTCGCAGAAAAGGGCATTTAATGTTAATGAAAAGATTCCAATGTAAATTAATGTTATGAAAACTTTTGTTAAAGTTGACAAAAGGTTAAAGAAAGGGGTAAAAAGCCACGGCATCTGGGCTTCTCACATCGACCAGGGACGCTTTTTTGCACGGTTATTTTTTATTCCTCCCGTGAAACGCTGTGGCGTTCATCTGCCAATAAGAGCAGAGGGTTTTGGCGCTACACTTTTTTGGTTAAGCAATGCGTATGTCAACATCCACTGAAGTCATCGCTCATCATTGGGCATTCGCTATATTTCTCATCATCGCTATCGGCCTGTGCTGCCTCATGCTCGTCGGCGGCTGGTACCTTGGCGGTCGCGCGCGCGCGCGTAGTAAAAACACGCCGTTTGAATCGGGGATCGACTCCGTCGGTTCGGCCCGCTTACGTCTTTCTGCGAAGTTTTATCTGGTTGCCATGTTCTTCGTTATCTTCGACGTGGAAGCCCTGTATCTCTACGCATGGTCGACCTCTATCCGCGAGAGCGGCTGGGTCGGCTTTGTGGAAGCCGCAATTTTCATTTTAGTGCTACTGGCTGGTCTGGTTTATCTCGTTCGCATCGGCGCACTGGACTGGACGCCTGCGCGTTCCCGTCGCACGCTGGTTAACCCGGAAACAGACAGTCCCACTAACCGTCATATGCAGTAAAAGCGAGGCAATAAGATGGATTATACGCTCACCCGCATAGATCCTAACGGTGAGAACGACCGTTACCCCCTGCAGAAACAGGAGATCGTTACCGATCCTCTGGAGCAGGAAGTCAATAAAAGCGTGTATATGGGGAAACTCGAACACGCGCTGCATGACATGGTGAACTGGGGCCGTAAGAACTCAATTTGGCCGTACAACTTCGGCCTTTCTTGCTGTTATGTGGAAATGGTGACGTCATTCACTGCGGTGCATGACGTTGCGCGTTTTGGGGCAGAAGTTCTGCGCGCCTCTCCGCGTCAGGCGGACCTGATGGTGGTCGCGGGAACATGCTTTACCAAAATGGCGCCGGTTATTCAGCGTCTCTACGATCAGATGCTGGAGCCGAAGTGGGTGATCTCCATGGGCGCCTGCGCCAACTCAGGCGGGATGTACGACATCTATTCCGTCGTCCAGGGCGTGGATAAATTCATTCCGGTCGATGTGTACATCCCGGGCTGCCCGCCGCGTCCGGAGGCCTATATGCAGGCGCTGATGCTGCTGCAGGAGTCCATTGGTAAAGAACGTCGTCCGCTCTCATGGGTGGTTGGCGATCAGGGCGTTTATCGCGCCAATATGCAGTCGGAACGCGAGCGTAAACGCGGCGAACGTATTGCAGTGACCAATCTGCGGACGCCGGACGAGATTTAATTTGCGCCTGCGGGCGGGAGAACCACTTCGCAAATCAATCTACAACAGCGCGAAGTCTCGCCGGCAGTCACCACGGACCTTTTGCAATGGTGAACAATATGACCGATTTAACCGCGCATGACGCCGCACCAGCCTGGCAAACCCGCGATCACCTTGATGACCCGGTGATTGGCGAACTGCGCAACCGCTTTGGGCCGGATGCCTTTACCGTTCAGCCAACCCGTACCGGCGTACCGGTGGTATGGGTGAAGCGTGAACAGCTGCTGGAGGTGGGTGATTTCCTGAAGAAATTGCCGAAGCCTTACGTGATGCTGTTTGACCTGCACGGCATGGACGAACGTCTGCGCACGCACCGCGATGGCCTGCCCGCCGCGGATTTTTCCGTTTTCTATCACCTGATCTCCATCGATCGCAACCGCGACATCATGCTCAAGGTGGCGCTGTCGGAAAACGATCTGCATCTGCCGACCTTCACCAAACTGTTCCCCAACGCCAACTGGTATGAGCGTGAAACCTGGGAAATGTTTGGCATTACCTTCGATGGTCACCCGAACCTGCGTCGCATCATGATGCCGCCGACCTGGGAAGGTCACCCGCTGCGTAAAGATTATCCGGCGCGCGCCACCGAGTTCGACCCGTTTGAGCTGACCAAAGCCAAACAGGATCTGGAGATGGAGGCGCTGACCTTTAAACCGGAAGAGTGGGGCATGAAGCGCGGCACCGACAACGAGGACTTCATGTTCCTCAACCTCGGTCCGAACCACCCATCGGCGCATGGTGCGTTCCGCATTATTCTGCAACTGGACGGCGAAGAGATCGTCGACTGCGTACCGGATATCGGTTATCACCACCGCGGCGCCGAGAAGATGGGCGAGCGTCAGTCCTGGCACAGCTACATCCCGTATACCGACCGTATTGAATATCTCGGCGGCTGCGTCAACGAGATGCCGTACGTGCTGGCGGTGGAAAAACTGGCTGGGATCACCGTACCGGATCGCGTGAACGTGATCCGCGTGATGCTCTCCGAGCTGTTCCGCATCAACAGCCACCTGCTGTATATCTCGACCTTTATTCAGGACGTCGGCGCGATGACGCCGGTCTTCTTCGCCTTTACCGATCGGCAGAAAATTTACGATCTGGTGGAAGCGATTACCGGGTTCCGTATGCACCCGGCGTGGTTCCGCATCGGCGGCGTCGCGCACGATCTGCCGCGTGGCTGGGATCGCCTGCTGCGTGAGTTCCTCGAGTGGATGCCGAAGCGTCTGGACTCCTATGAGAAGGCCGCCTTGCGCAACACCATTCTGAAAGGCCGTTCCGTCGGCGTGGCAGCCTATACCGCCAAAGAGGCGCTGGAGTGGGGCACCACCGGCGCAGGCCTGCGCGCCACCGGTATCGACTTCGACGTGCGTAAATGGCGTCCTTACTCTGGCTATGAAAACTTCGACTTCGAAGTCCCGACCGGGGGGGGCGTCTCTGACTGCTACACCCGCGTGATGCTGAAAGTAGAAGAGCTGCGCCAGAGTCTGCGCATTCTTCAGCAGTGCCTCGATAACATGCCGGAAGGCCCGTTCAAAGCGGATCACCCGCTGACCACGCCGCCCCCGAAAGAGCGCACGCTGCAGCATATCGAAACCCTGATCACCCACTTCCTACAGGTATCGTGGGGCCCGGTGATGCCGGCCAACGAATCTTTCCAGATGATTGAGGCGACCAAAGGGATCAACAGTTACTACCTGACCAGCGACGGCAGCACCATGAGCTACCGTACCCGCGTGCGTACGCCGAGCTTTGCGCACCTGCAGCAGATCCCGTCGGCGATCCGCGGCAGCCTGGTATCCGACCTGATCGTCTATCTGGGTAGTATCGATTTTGTTATGTCAGACGTGGACCGCTAATTATGCACGAGAATCAACAACCACAAACCGAGGCTTTTGAGCTGAGTGCGGCAGAGCGTGAGGCTATTGAGCACGAGAAGCACCACTACGAAGACCCGCGTGCGGCGTCCATCGAAGCGCTGAAAATCGTTCAGAAACAGCGCGGCTGGGTGCCGGATGGCGCGATCTACGCTATCGCCGATGTGCTGGGGATCCCGGCCAGCGACGTGGAAGGCGTGGCGACGTTCTACAGCCAGATTTTCCGCCAGCCGGTTGGCCGTCACGTGATCCGCTACTGCGACAGCGTGGTATGCCACATCACCGGCTATCAGGGTATTCAGGCCGCCATTGAGAAGAAACTGAATATCAAGCCGGGGCAGACCACCTTTGATGGCCGCTTTACCCTGCTGCCGACCTGCTGCCTGGGTAACTGCGACAAGGGACCGACCATGATGATTGATGAGGATACTCACAGCCATCTGACGCCGGAGGCAATTCCTGACCTGCTGGAGCAGTACAAATGAAAACCGTAATTCGTACTGCGGAAACGCATCCGCTCACCTGGCGCCTGCGCGACGACAAGCAGCCGGTGTGGCTGGACGAGTATCGCAGTAAAAATGGCTATGAAGGGGCGCGTAAAGCCCTGACCGGGATGGCCCCGGATGAGATTGTCACGGCGGTAAAAGACGCTGGCCTGAAAGGGCGCGGCGGCGCGGGCTTCTCCACTGGTCTGAAGTGGAGCCTGATGCCGAAAGACGAATCCATGAACATCCGTTACCTGCTGTGTAACGCCGATGAAATGGAGCCGGGCACCTATAAAGACCGCCTGCTGATGGAGCAGCTGCCGCACCTGCTGGTGGAAGGCATGCTGATCTCCGCGTTTGCGCTGAAAGCGTACCGCGGCTACATCTTCCTGCGCGGGGAATATATTGAAGCGGCCCAGCATCTGCGTCGCGCGATTGCTGAAGCCACCGAAGCGGGTCTGTTGGGGAAAAACATCCTCGGCACCGGGTTTGACTTCGAGCTGTTCGTGCACACCGGGGCAGGGCGCTATATCTGCGGCGAAGAGACGGCGCTGATCAACTCTCTGGAAGGCCGCCGCGCCAACCCGCGATCCAAGCCGCCGTTCCCGGCGAGCTCCGGCGTCTGGGGCAAGCCGACCTGCGTCAACAACGTAGAAACCCTGTGCAACGTGCCAGCGATCCTCGCCAACGGCGTCGAGTGGTACCAGAACATTTCCACCAGCAAAGATGCTGGCACCAAGCTGATGGGCTTCTCCGGTCGGGTGAAGAATCCGGGCGTCTGGGAGCTGCCGTTCGGCACCACTGCCCGCGAGATCCTCGAAGATTACGCCGGCGGTATGCGCGATGGCCTGAAGTTTAAAGCCTGGCAACCGGGCGGAGCAGGGACCGACTTCCTCACCGAAGCGCACCTCGATCTGCCGATGGAATTCGAAAGCATTGGTAAAGCGGGCAGCCGTCTGGGCACCTCGCTGGCGATGGCCGTTGACCACGAGATCAACATGGTCTCGCTGGTGCGCAACCTTGAAGAGTTCTTTGCCCGCGAGTCCTGCGGCTGGTGTACGCCGTGCCGCGATGGTCTGCCGTGGAGCGTGAAGATCCTGCGCGCCCTGGAGCGCGGCGAAGGCCAGCCTGGCGATATCGAAACCCTTGAGCAACTGTGTCGATTCCTGGGCCCGGGTAAAACCTTCTGCGCGCACGCGCCGGGCGCGGTCGAGCCGCTACAGAGCGCGATTAAATATTTCCGCGAAGAATTCGAGGCTGGCATTAAGCAGCAGTTCAGCAATACCCATGCAATCAACGGGATTCAGCCGAACCTGCTTAAGACGCGCTGGTAATCTAAAGGTTTTTTATTTTTGGAAGCACGCAAATGGCTACGATTCATGTAGACGGCAAAGAATACGAGGTCAACGGGGCGGACAACCTGCTAGAGGCTTGTCTCTCTCTTGGTCTTGATATTCCCTACTTTTGCTGGCACCCGGCGCTAGGGAGCGTCGGTGCTTGCCGCCAGTGTGCGGTGAAGCAATATCAGAACGCGGAAGACACGCGTGGTCGCCTGGTGATGTCCTGTATGACTCCGGCATCCGACGGCACCTTTATTTCTATCGACGACAGCGAAGCGAAGCAGTTCCGCGAAAGCGTGGTGGAGTGGTTGATGACTAACCATCCGCACGACTGCCCGGTCTGCGAAGAGGGCGGCAACTGCCACCTGCAGGATATGACGGTGATGACCGGTCATAGCTTCCGCCGCTATCGTTTCACCAAGCGTACCCACCGCAATCAGGATCTGGGGCCGTTTATTTCGCACGAAATGAACCGCTGCATCGCCTGCTACCGCTGCGTGCGCTACTACAAAGATTATGCCGACGGCACCGATCTGGGCGTCTATGGCGCGCACGACAACGTCTACTTCGGCCGTCCGGAAGATGGCACCCTGGAGAGCGAGTTCTCCGGCAACCTGGTGGAAGTCTGCCCGACCGGCGTTTTCACCGACAAAACCCACTCCGAGCGCTATAACCGTAAGTGGGACATGCAGTTTGCGCCGAGCATCTGCCAGCAGTGTTCCATCGGCTGTAACATCAGCCCGGGCGAACGCTATGGCGAGTTGCGTCGTATCGAAAACCGCTATAACGGTACCGTGAACCGCTACTTCCTCTGCGACCGCGGTCGTTTCGGCTATGGCTACGTGAACCTGAAAGACCGTCCGCGTCAGCCGGTGCAGCGCCGCGGCGACGATCTGATCACCCTTAACGCCGAGCAGGCGATGCAGGGGGCGGCGGATATCCTGCGCCAGTCGAAGAAAGTGATCGGCATCGGCTCCCCGCGCGCCAGCATTGAAAGCAACTTCGCGCTGCGCGAGCTGGTGGGCGCCGACAACTTCTATACCGGCATCGCCAAAGGCGAACAAGCGCGCCTGCAGATGATGCTGAAAGTGCTGCGCGAGGGCGGGATCCACACGCCAAGCCTGCGCGATATCGAATCCTACGACGCGGTACTGGTGCTGGGCGAAGACATTACCCAGACCGGCGCGCGCGTGGCCCTGGCGGTACGCCAGGCAGTGAAAGGGAAAGCACGCGAAATGGCGGCGGCGCAGAAAGTGGCCGACTGGCAGATCGCTGCGATCCTCAACATCGGCCAGCGCGCCAAGCACCCGCTATTCGTCACTAACGTCGATGACACCCGCCTGGATGACATCGCGGCGTGGACCTACCGCGCGCCGGTGGAAGATCAGGCGCGTCTCGGCTTTGCTATTGCCCATGCGCTGGACGACAGCGCGCCGGCAGTTGACGGCCTGAGCCAGGACCTGCAGGGTAAAGTCGACGTTATCGTTCAGGCGCTGGCCGGGGCGAAAAAACCGCTGATCATCTCCGGGACCAACGCCGGCAGCATGGAGATCATCCAGGCCGCCGCTAACGTGGCGAAAGCTCTGAAAGGCCGCGGCGCCGATGTCGGGGTGACCATGGTCGCCCGGGCGGTTAACAGCGTCGGACTGGGCATGATCGGCGGCGGCTCGCTTGAAGAGGCGCTGGACGAACTGGAAAGCGGCGCCGCAGACGCGGTTATCGTGCTGGAAAACGACCTTCACCGTCATGCTTCCGCCGCGCGCGTTGACGCTGCGCTGGCGAAAGCGCCGCTGGTGATGGTGGTGGATCATCAGCGCACCGCGATTATGGACAAAGCGCACCTGGTGCTCTCCGCGGCAAGCTTTGCGGAAAGCGACGGTACCGTGGTGAACAACGAAGGTCGCGCCCAGCGTTTCTTCCAGGTTTACGATCCGGCTTACTACGACGCGAAAACCGTAATGCTGGAAAGCTGGCGCTGGCTGCATTCGCTGCACAGCACCGTCAACAACCGTCAGGTTGACTGGACTCAGCTGGACCACGTCATTGATGCGGCGATTGCCGCGCTGCCGCAGCTGGCGGGCATTAAAGACGCCGCGCCGGATGCGACCTTCCGCATCCGCGGCCAGAAGCTGGCGCGTGAACCGCACCGCTACAGCGGCCGCACGGCGATGCGCGCTAACATCAGCGTGCACGAGCCGCGTCAGCCGCAGGATAAAGACACGATGTTCGCCTTCTCCATGGAAGGGAACAACCAGCCGTCCGCCCCGCGTTCGCAGATCCCGTTCGCCTGGGCGCCGGGCTGGAACTCCCCGCAGGCATGGAACAAGTTCCAGGATGAAGTGGGCGGGAAACTGCGCCACGGCGATCCGGGCGTTCGTCTGTTTGAAGCGTCCGCCAGCGGACTGGAGTACTTCACGGCGGTGCCGGCCAGCTTCCAGGCGGAAGAGGGCAAATGGCGAATTGCGCCGTACTACCATCTGTTCGGCAGCGATGAGCTGTCTCAGCGCGCGCCGGTGTTCCAGAGCCGGATGCCTGAGCCGTACATCAAGCTGAACCCGGCGGATGCCGCGAAGCTTGGCGTCAACCCAGGGGCAATGCTCTCCTTTAGCGTGGAAGGCCAGACCCTGCGTCTGCCGCTGGTTATCTCTGAAGGCCTGACCGCGGGACAGGTTGGCTTACCGATGGGCATGCCGGGCATTGCGCCGGTGCTGACCGGATCGCGTATTGATTCACTGCAGGAGGCGAAAGCATGAGCTGGTTAACGCCGGATCTTATCGACATTCTGTTAAGCATCCTGAAGGCCGTGGTCATTCTGCTGGTGGTTGTCACCTGCGGCGCGTTCATGAGCTTCGGCGAGCGTCGTCTGCTCGGCTTGTTCCAGAACCGCTACGGACCTAACCGCGTCGGCTGGGGCGGTTCGCTGCAGCTGGTCGCCGACATGATCAAGATGTTCTTTAAAGAGGACTGGATCCCGCGCTTCTCCGATCGCGTGATCTTTACTCTGGCGCCGGTTATCGCCTTTACCTCGCTGCTGCTGGCCTTCGCTATCGTGCCGGTTAGCCCGACGTGGGTGGTGGCCGACCTGAACATCGGCATCCTCTTCTTCCTGATGATGGCAGGCCTGGCGGTCTACGCGGTGCTGTTCGCCGGTTGGTCGAGCAATAACAAATACTCGCTGCTGGGGGCGATGCGTGCTTCCGCGCAGACCCTGAGCTACGAGGTATTTCTCGGTCTCTCCCTGATGGGCGTGGTGGCGCAGGCGGGGTCATTCAATATGACCGATATCGTCAACAACCAGGCGCATCTGTGGAACGTTATCCCGCAGTTCTTCGGCTTCGTGACTTTCGCCATCGCCGGCGTGGCGGTGTGTCACCGTCACCCGTTCGACCAGCCGGAAGCGGAGCAGGAACTGGCCGATGGTTACCACATTGAATATTCCGGCATGAAATTCGGTCTGTTCTTCGTCGGGGAATACATCGGTATCGTCACCGTTTCAGCGCTGATCGTCACGCTGTTCTTCGGCGGCTGGAATGGCCCGTGGTTACCTCCTTTCATCTGGTTCGCGCTGAAAACCGCGTTCTTCATGATGATGTTCATTTTGATCCGCGCATCATTACCGCGTCCGCGCTATGACCAGGTAATGTCCTTTGGCTGGAAGGTATGCCTGCCGTTAACGCTGGTCAACTTGTTGGTAACGGCGGCTGTCATTCTCTGGCAGGCGCAATAAGGGGTGAATTGAACATGACCTTAAAAGAATTATTGGTGGGGTTCGGCACCCAGGTCCGTAGTATCTGGATGATTGGCCTGCATGCCTTCGCCAAACGTGAAACCCGGATGTATCCGGAAGAGCCGGTCTACCTGCCGCCGCGCTATCGCGGCCGCATCGTGCTGACCCGCGATCCGGACGGTGCAGAGCGCTGCGTCGCCTGTAACCTGTGTGCGGTAGCCTGCCCGGTGGGCTGTATCTCGCTGCAGAAAGCAGAGACGGTAGACGGCCGCTGGTATCCGGAGTTCTTCCGCATCAACTTCTCACGCTGCATCTTCTGCGGCCTGTGCGAAGAAGCGTGCCCGACCACGGCGATCCAGTTGACCCCGGACTTCGAGCTGGGTGAATACAAGCGTCAGGATCTGGTGTACGAAAAAAAGGATCTGCTGATTTCCGGTCCGGGCAAATACCCGGAATATAACTTCTACCGGATGGCGGGTATGGCAATCGACGGCAAAGATAAGGGCGAAGCGGAAAATGAAGCTAAGCCAATCGACGTCAAGAGCCTGTTACCGTAAGGAGAGGGGCAATGGAATTCGCTTTTTATATCTGTGGCCTGATAGCCATCCTCGCAACCTTGCGGGTCGTCACCCACACCAATCCGGTGCATGCGCTGCTGTACCTGATTATTTCGCTGCTGGCGATTGCCGGGGTGTTCTTCTCGCTGGGCGCGTACTTCGCCGGAGCGCTGGAAATCATCGTCTACGCCGGGGCCATTATGGTGCTGTTCGTCTTCGTGGTGATGATGCTCAACCTGGGCGGCACCGAGATCGAACAGGAGCGCAAGTGGCTGCAGCCGGGGATCTGGATTGGCCCGGCCATCCTCTCCGCGGTGCTGCTGGTGGTTATCGTTTACGCCATCCTGGGCATTAACGACCAGGGTATCGACGGTGCGGCGATTAACGCCAAAGAAGTGGGCATTGCGCTGTTTGGGCCGTACGTCCTGGCGGTGGAGCTGGCCTCCATGCTGCTGCTGGCGGGCCTGGTGGTTGCCTTCCACATTGGCCGCGAAGAGCGCGCCGGCGAGGTGCTGAGCAACCGTCTGAACGACAGCGACAAACGAAAAACGGAGGAACACGCATGATCCCCTTAACACATGGACTGATCCTCGCGGCCATCCTGTTTGTGCTTGGTCTGACGGGGCTGGTGATCCGCCGCAATCTGCTGTTTATGTTGATTAGCCTGGAAATCATGATTAACGCCGCCGCGCTGGCCTTTGTGGTGGCGGGTAGCTACTGGGGTCAGGCAGATGGTCAGATAATGTATATCCTCGCCATCAGCCTCGCGGCTGCGGAAGCGAGTATCGGCCTGGCGCTGCTGCTGCAGCTCCATCGTCGCCGCCAGAACCTGAACATCGATTCAGTAAGTGAGTTGCGTGGATGAACATGCTTGCCTTAACCATTCTTTTGCCATTGATTGGCTTTGTGCTGCTGGCCTTCTCCCGCGGGCGCTGGTCGGAAAATCTTTCCGCCACCGTTGGCATGGGCTCGGTAGGCCTGGCGGCGCTGGTCACCGCGTACGTTGGCGTCGACTTTTTCGCTAACGGCAAACAGGCGGTCAGCGTGCCGCTGTGGACCTGGATGTCGGTCGGTGATTTCAACATCGGCTTCAACCTGGTGTTGGACGGCCTGTCGCTGACCATGCTCTCCGTAGTTACCGGCGTCGGCTTCCTGATCCACATGTTCGCCTCCTGGTACATGCGCGGTGAAGAGGGATATTCCCGCTTCTTCGCCTATACCAACCTGTTTATCGCCAGCATGGTGGTTCTGGTACTGGCCGATAACCTGCTGCTGATGTACCTCGGTTGGGAAGGCGTGGGCCTCTGTTCTTACCTGCTGATCGGTTTCTACTACACCGATCCGAAGAACGGCGCCGCAGCGATGAAAGCGTTTGTGGTGACCCGCGTCGGCGACGTGTTCCTCGCCTTCGCGCTGTTCATTCTTTATAACGAACTGGGCACCCTGAACTTCCGCGAAATGGTGGAGCTGGCGCCGCAGCACTTCGCTAACGGCAGCACCACGCTGCAGTGGGCGACGCTGATGCTGCTTGGCGGCGCGGTCGGTAAATCCGCCCAGCTGCCGCTGCAAACGTGGCTTGCCGATGCGATGGCGGGTCCGACGCCGGTCTCTGCGCTGATCCACGCTGCGACCATGGTCACCGCGGGCGTCTATCTGATCGCCCGTACCCACGGCCTGTTCCTGATGACGCCGGAAGTGCTGCATCTGGTCGGTATCGTCGGGGCGGTCACCCTGGTGTTGGCGGGCTTCGCCGCGCTGGTGCAGACCGATATCAAACGCGTTCTCGCCTACTCTACCATGAGCCAGATTGGCTACATGTTCCTCGCGCTGGGCGTGCAGGCATGGGACGCGGCGATTTTCCACCTGATGACTCACGCGTTCTTTAAAGCGCTGCTGTTCCTGTCGTCTGGTTCGGTCATTCTGGCCTGCCATCACGAACAGAACATCTTCAAGATGGGCGGCCTGCGCAAATCGATTCCGCTGGTATACGTCTGCTTCCTGGTGGGGGGCGCGGCGCTGTCCGCACTGCCGCTTATCACCGCAGGCTTCTTCAGTAAGGATGAGATTCTGGCAGGCGCGATGGCCAATGGCCATATCAATCTGATGGTGGCAGGCCTGGTCGGCGCCTTTATGACCTCGCTGTACACCTTCCGGATGATTTTCATCGTATTCCACGGTAAAGAGCAAATTCACGCGCACGCAGGGAAGGGGATTACCCATCATCTGCCGCTGATTGTGCTGCTGGTACTATCCACCTTCGTTGGCGCGCTGATTGTGCCGCCGCTGGAAGGCGTACTGCCGCAGACCACTGAGCTCGCCCACGGTAGCGTGATGACGCTGGAGATTGCCTCCGGGATCATCGCCATTGCCGGGATTCTGATCGCTGCATGGCTGTGGCTGGGCAAACGCACGCTGGTGACCTCCATCGCCAACAGTGCGCCTGGCCGCTTCTTCGGTACCTGGTGGTTCCATGCCTGGGGCTTCGACTGGTTATACGACAAGGTGTTCGTAAAACCATTCCTCGGTATTGCCTGGCTGCTGAAACGCGATCCGCTGAACTCGTTGATGAATATCCCGGCGATCCTTTCCCGCTTCGCAGGCAAAGGCCTGCTGGTGAGCGAGAACGGTTATCTGCGCTGGTATGTGGCTTCAATGAGCATCGGCGCGGTGGTGGTGCTGGCGCTGCTGATGGTATTGCGTTGATTTGATCGCGCGGTTTTGCCCGGTGGCGCTTCGCTTACCGGGCCTACGAGACCGTAGGTCGGGTAAGCGAAGCGCCACCCGACACAACAAACCGCACTCAAACGTGAATGTAGTCGAATTCGTTGAAAATCGGTCCTGAACGGGACTTTAACAAGGAATAAAAATCGCCATGTTACTACCCTGGCTAATATTAATTCCCTTTATCGGCGGCTTCCTGTGCTGGCAGACCGAACGCTTTGGCGTGAAAGTGCCGCGCTGGATCGCGCTGATTACCATGGGACTGACGCTGGTGCTTGGCCTGCAGCTGTGGATGCAGGGCGGCTATTCTCTGACGCAATCCGCGGGTATTCCGCAATGGCAGTCGGAATTCGTGCTGCCGTGGATCCCACGCTTCGGCATTAGCATCCATCTGGCGATCGACGGCCTGTCGCTGCTGATGGTGGTGCTGACCGGTCTCCTCGGCGTGCTGGCGGTGCTCTGTTCGTGGCGTGAAATCGAAAAATACCAGGGCTTCTTCCACCTCAACCTGATGTGGATCCTGGGCGGCGTTATCGGCGTGTTCCTCGCCATCGACATGTTCCTGTTCTTCTTCTTCTGGGAAATGATGTTGGTGCCGATGTACTTCCTGATCGCGCTGTGGGGCCACAAAGCCTCGGACGGTAAAACGCGTATCACAGCGGCGACCAAGTTCTTCATCTATACCCAGGCGAGCGGTCTGGTGATGCTGATTGCCATTCTGGCGCTGGCCTTCGTCCACTTCAACGCCACCGGCGTGTGGACCTTCAACTATGAAGATCTGCTGAAAACCCCAATGTCTCACGGCGTGGAATACCTGCTGATGCTCGGCTTCTTCATCGCCTTCGCGGTGAAAATGCCGGTGGTGCCGCTGCACGGCTGGCTGCCGGACGCTCACTCCCAGGCGCCGACCGCCGGCTCTGTCGACCTCGCGGGGATCCTGCTGAAAACCGCCGCCTACGGTCTGCTGCGCTTTGCGCTGCCGCTGTTCCCGAATGCCTCCGCCGAGTTTGCGCCCATCGCCATGTGGCTGGGCGTGATTGGTATCTTCTACGGCGCGTGGATGGCCTTCGCCCAGACCGATATTAAACGCCTGATCGCCTACACCTCCGTGTCCCACATGGGCTTCGTGCTGATTGCTATCTACACCGGCAGCCAGCTGGCCTATCAGGGAGCGGTGATCCAGATGATTGCTCACGGTCTGTCCGCGGCGGGTCTGTTCATTCTGTGCGGCCAGCTGTACGAACGTCTGCACACCCGCGATATGCGCCAGATGGGCGGCTTGTGGAGCAAAATTAAATGGCTGCCGGCGATGTCGATGTTCTTCGCTGTCGCCACCCTGGGGATGCCGGGCACCGGTAACTTCGTCGGCGAATTTATGATCCTGTTCGGCAGCTATAAAGTGGTGCCGACGATCACCGTCATCTCCACCTTTGGTCTGGTATTCGCGTCCGTTTACTCGCTGTCGATGTTACATCGCGCTTACTTCGGTAAAGCGAAGAGCGAAGTGGCGGCGAAAGAGTTGCCGGGGATGTCCCTGCGTGAACTGTCTATCATCCTGCTGCTGGTGGTGCTGCTGGTGCTGTTGGGCTTCTTCCCGCAGCCGATCCTCGACACCTCGCATGCTGCGATGAGCAACATTCAGCAGTGGTTTGTTAATTCTGTTTCTACTACAAGGCCGTAATTCGCCATGACAATAACTCCACAACAACTGATCGCACTGCTACCGCTGCTGATCGTCGGCTTGACGGTGGTGGTTGTGATGCTCTCCATTGCGTGGCGACGCAATCATTTTCTCAATGCCACGCTGTCGGTTCTTGGACTTAACGCCGCGCTGGTCTCGCTCTGGTTCGTCGGCCAGAACGGGGCGATGGACGTCACGCCGCTGATCCGCGTTGACGGCTACGCCATGCTTTACACCGGTCTGGTGCTACTGGCGAGCCTCGCGACCTGTACTTTCGCCTACCCGTGGCTTGAGGGTTACAAGGACAACAAAGAAGAGTTCTACCTGCTGGTGCTGATCGCCGCCCTGGGCGGCATTCTGCTGGCCGGTGCGAATCATCTGGCGGCGCTGTTCCTCGGTATTGAGCTGATTTCGCTGCCGCTGTTCGGCCTGGTTGGTTACGCCTTCCGCCAGAAGCGTTCGCTGGAAGCGAGCATCAAATACACCATCCTCTCCGCGGCAGCTTCGTCCTTCCTGCTGTTCGGTATGGCGCTGGTGTATGCGAACTCCGGCAACCTGTCCTTCCTCGCGCTGGGCAAAAGCCTGGCGGACAACATGCTGCACGAGCCGCTGCTGCTGGCGGGTCTTGGCCTGATGATTGTCGGTCTTGGCTTTAAACTGTCGCTGGTGCCGTTCCACCTGTGGACGCCGGACGTTTACCAGGGGGCGCCTGCGCCGGTCTCCACCTTCCTGGCGACCGCCAGCAAGATCGCTATCTTCGGCGTAGTGATGCGTCTGTTCCTGTACATGCCGGTGGGCAACAGCGAAGCGGTACGTGTGGTGCTGGGCCTGATCGCCTTCGCCTCTATCATCTTCGGTAACCTGATGGCGCTGAGCCAGACCAACATTAAGCGCCTGCTCGGTTACTCTTCCATCTCCCATCTCGGCTATCTGCTGGTGGCGCTGATTGCCCTGCAGAGCGGTGAAATGTCGATGGAAGCCGTGGGCGTTTACCTGGCCGGTTACCTGTTCAGCAGCCTCGGCGCGTTCGGCGTGGTCAGCCTGATGTCCAGCCCGTACCGCGGCCCGGATGCTGACTCGCTGTTCTCCTACCGCGGCCTGTTCTGGCACCGTCCGATCCTGTCGGCTGTGATGACGGTGATGATGCTCTCCCTGGCCGGCATCCCGATGACCCTCGGCTTTATCGGTAAGTTCTACGTGCTGGCCGTCGGTGTGCATGCGCATCTGTGGTGGCTGGTTGCCGCGGTGGTTGTCGGCTCGGCGATCGGTCTCTACTACTACCTGCGCGTGGCCGTCAGCCTGTACCTGAGCGCGCCGGAGCAGCTGAATCGCGATGCGCCGTCAAACTGGCAGTACAGCGCCGGCGGTATCGTGGTGCTGATCTCCGCGCTGCTGGTGCTGGTGCTCGGTATCTGGCCGCAGCCGCTGATTAGCATCGTGCAGCTGGCGACGCCGCTGATGTAAGTTGATTGACTCAATAAAAAACCGCCGGGATGGCGGTTTTTTTATGCCCGGATTTTACGCCATCTTGTAGACCATAAAGTCTTCCGCCAGCAGCGTGTTAGGGAAAATCTCCCGGCATTCCGCCAGCATACGCAGACAGCCTTCGGCATCGTAGCGCGAGCTAAAGTGGGTGGCGATCAGCGTACCGACCCCCGCTTCTTTGGCAAGCGCCGCGGTCTGCTGACTGGAAGAGTGGCCGCGGCTATTGGCTTTCTCCGCCATCGCCTGCTCAAGGGTGGTTTCGTGGACCATTACATCCGCCCCGCGAGCCATCTCCAGCGCCTGCGGGCAGGGGGCGGTATCGCCGAAGATGGCCAGCGTTTTACCCGGGGTCGCAGGTCCCAGATAGCGGCTGCCGTCGATGACCCGGCCATCTGCCAGCTCGACGCGCTGTCCGCGCTTGAGTTGATGGAACAGCGGCCCGGGAGGTACGCCATCGGCAATCAGCTGGGCGGCGTCGAGGGTGCCGGGCTTGTCATGCTGCGCAATGCGATACCCATAGCACTCCACCGGATGGCTGAGCGGATACGCGGTGACCCGATAGCCCTCTTCGTCGAACACCAGACCAGGGCCGACTTCGATGATGGTGAGCGGATAGTCGGTCCACGAACCGCTCAGGCGCAGCGCGGTCTCTACAAACTCTTTGAGTCCTTTTGGCCCGTAGAGGGTGAGGGGCAGGGAGTTTCCCTGCATCGAGCGGCTGCACAGCAGGCCGGGCAGGCCGAACAGGTGGTCGCCGTGCAGATGGGTAATAAAAATCTTATTCAGTTTGCCGGGATGGTAGGGCGTGTGAAGAAACTGATGCTGGGTCCCTTCGCCGCAGTCAAACAACCACATTTCGGCGCGGGTCGGCTGTTGCAAATTCAGTATTATCGACGTCATATTACGCGTGCGGGTCGGCACCCCGGCGGATGTCCCCAAAAAAGTTAATTCCATCG
The DNA here is from genome assembly GCF_001808265.1 of Klebsiella sp. HMSC16A12. NCBI lineage: Bacteria > Pseudomonadati > Pseudomonadota > Gammaproteobacteria > Enterobacterales > Enterobacteriaceae > Klebsiella > Klebsiella sp. HMSC16A12. Next base: position 22,660 of record NZ_KV792521.1, on the reverse strand, counting down.
TCCAGTGTCCTCAGGGCGAGTCGCAAAGTATCAGTATATCAATAAGGAGCAGCAGATGATGACCTGGCAGGATCTCCACCATAGTGAACTCACCGTTCCCCTGCTGTATGCGCTGCTGAAATTGCGCAGTGAAGTCTTTGTCGTAGAGCAGCAGTGCGTCTATCAGGATGTCGACGGCGATGATTTGGTTGGTGAAAATCGCCATCTGCTCGGCTGGCGCGATGGCGAACTGGTGGCCTACGCGCGGATCCTCAAAAGCGAAGAGGAGTTTGCGCCGGTGGTGATTGGCCGGGTCATCGTCAGCCCCGCCGCCCGTGGTGCGAAGCTCGGCTATCAGCTGATGGAGCAGGCGCTGGCCAGCTGTCAGCAGCACTGGCCGCAAAAGGCGATTTACCTCGGGGCGCAGGCGCACCTGCAATCCTTTTACGCCCACTTCGGTTTTACGCCGGTGACCGAGGTCTATGATGAGGATGGCATCCCCCACATTGGCATGGCGCGAGAAAAGCGCGCTGTCTGACTCCTCTGCACCCTCGTCCACGCGCAGCTCTGGCCCGGCGAGCGGGTAAGATAAAACCCGCTCCCTCATCATGGGTACTGCTATTCCGTCGTCGAACCCCTTATAATGTGGGGTTTTACTACCGTGGAGGTTTGCGTGCTGTCTGTTTCCACTGCGCTGGCCCGTTTGCAAGACGGCCTGGGCGAGTCATTTCCAGACTCGCCCGGCACGCGAATTATCGATGTTGCCTTTCCGCTGAATGATGCCTTCGATCCGCTACTATGGTGCGGCCAGCAGGCGCAATGGCCGCAGTTTTACTGGCAGCAGCGCAATGGCGATGAGGAACTGGCGACGCTGGGGGCGGTAAAAACCTTTACCTCGCTCGACGCGGCGAACCGCTTTTTACGCCAGTCCGGCCGGCAGGATCTGCGTATCTGCGGCCTGAATGCGTTTGAACCGCAGCAGGGCAGCCTGGCGCTGCCGCGTCTGGAGTGGCGCCGGTGCGGCGGCAGGGCCGTGCTGCGGCTGGTGCTGCATAGTGATATCTCCCTGCGTGAGGATGCCGCGACGGCCCGCGCGTTTCTCGCCAGCCTGACAACCACTCAGGCGACTCCCGGCGCCATACCGCCGTTGCTGAGCGAGCGCCACTCATCCGACTATCCTCAATGGCAGGCAATGATTGCGCGGGCGGCTAAGGCGATCAGCGCCGGTGAAATGGATAAAGTAGTGCTGGCGCGGGCAACCGACCTGCAGTTTGCCGCCCCGCTGGACGCCGTGAGCATCATGGCGGCTAGCCGGCGCAGCAATCTTAACTGTTTTCATTTCCTGATGGCGTTCAATGCCCGGCAGGCATTTTTCGGCTCCACGCCGGAACGGCTGTGGCGCCGGCGCGGCGCGCTGCTGCGCACCGAAGCGCTGGCGGGGACCGTCGCGAACCATCAGGAAGACGCGAAGGCGCAGCAACTGGCCGACTGGTTGATGAAAGACGACAAAAACCAGCGGGAAAACATGCTGGTGGTAGAGGATATCTGCCAGCGCCTGCAGAGTGAGGCCTCGACGCTGGACGTCCTGCCGCCGCAGGTGGTGAGGCTGCGTAAGGTGCAGCATCTCCGACGCTGCATCTGGACCGAGCTGGCGGCGCCTGACGACAGCCGCTGTCTGCTGCAGCTGCAGCCCACCGCCGCGGTGGCCGGCCTGCCGCGCCGGGCGGCGCTGGCGTTCATTCAGCGTCATGAACCGTTTTCCCGCGAATGGTACGCCGGGTCCGCCGGGTATCTGTCACTGGCGCAAAGCGAGTTTTGCGTGGCGCTGCGTTCGGCGAAAGTGAACCACGACACCCTGCGGCTGTATGCCGGGGCGGGGATCGTCAGCGGCTCTGATGCACAGCAGGAGTGGCAGGAGATTGACAACAAAGCGGCCGGGCTGCGCTCGCTGCTGTGTCCATAAAGCTTGAATGACGATGCATATCAAAACGACGTCACTTTGCCTTATCTATACTTAGCATCAATATTTGATACCGGACAATTTCATGTCAGTAAGCGCATTTAACCGACGCTGGGCGGCGGTGATCCTGGAAGTTTTAACGCGCCATGGCGTGCAGCATATCTGCATCGCGCCGGGCTCACGCTCGACACCCTTAACCCTGGCGGCGGCGGAAAACCGCGCCTTTATCCATCATACCCATTTCGACGAACGCGGCCTCGGCCACCTGGCGCTCGGACTGGCGAAGGCCAGCCGGCAGCCGGTGGCGGTGATAGTCACCTCCGGGACCGCCACCGCAAACCTCTATCCGGCGCTGATTGAGGCAGGGCTCACCGGTGAAAAGCTGATCCTGTTAACCGCCGACCGTCCGCCGGAGCTGATCGACTGCGGCGCGAACCAGGCTATCCGCCAGCCGGGGATGTTTGCCTCCCATCCTGCGCAGACGATTTCTTTGCCGCGTCCCTCGCAGGATATTCCTGCCCGCTGGCTGGTCTCAACCATCGACCAGGCGCTGGGGGCGCTGCACGCCGGCGGGGTGCATATTAACTGTCCGTTCGCTGAACCGCTGTATGGTGATATGGATGAGACCGGCGTGGAGTGGCAGCAGCAGCTCGGCAAGTGGTGGCAGAGCGACAAACCCTGGCTGCGCCAGGCGCTGCAGTTAGAGAGCGAGAAGCAGCGCGACTGGTTCTTCTGGCGACAAAAACGCGGCGTCGTCGTGGCGGGCAGAATGAGCGCCGCGGAAGGGAAAAAGGTCGCTGAGTGGGCGCAGACCCTCGGCTGGCCGCTGATCGGCGATGTCCTGTCGCAGACCGGGCAGCCGCTGCCGTGCGCCGACCTGTGGCTGGGCAACGGCAAAGCGGTCAGCGAGCTGGCGCAGGCGCAGATCGTCGTGCAACTCGGCAGCAGCCTGACCGGCAAACGCGTGCTCCAGTGGCAGGCGACCTGCGAGCCGGATGAATACTGGCTGGTGGATAATCTGCCCGGTCGCCTCGACCCGGCGCAGCACCGCGGTCGCCGTCTGCTCTCAAGCGTTGAGCGCTGGCTCGAATTACATCCGGCGGAGAAACGCCAGCCGTGGGCGACGGTGATCCCACAGCTTGCCGGGCAGGCGTGGCAGGCTGCGGTCGCCAGCAATGAGCCTTTTGGCGAAGCGCAGCTGGCGCAGCGTATTCGGCGCTATCTGCCGGAGCAGGGCCAATTGTTTGTTGGCAACAGCCTGGTGGTGCGCCTGATCGACGCCCTGGCGCAGCTACCGGCCGGGTATCCGGTCTACAGCAACCGCGGCGCCAGCGGTATCGATGGCCTGATCGCCACTGCGGCCGGCGTGCAGCGCGCCAGCGCCCGACCGACGCTGGCCATCGTTGGCGATCTCTCCGCGCTCTACGATCTCAACTCGCTGGCCCTGCTGCGCCAGGCGTCGGCGCCGCTGGTGCTGATCGTGGTGAATAACAACGGCGGGCAGATTTTTTCTATGCTGCCGACGCCGCAGGACGAACGCCGTCAGTTCTATTTAATGCCGCAGGACGTGGATTTCAGCCACGCGGCGGCGATGTTCGGCCTGGCCTATCATCGCCCTGATGACTGGCCGTCGCTGGATGAGGCGCTGGCCGGCGCCTGGCGCAGGGCGGGGGCGACGGTGATTGAGCTGGCGGTCAATGAGACCGACGGCGCGCAGACCCTTCAGCAGCTGCTGGCGCAGGTAAGTCGCCTGTGATCCTCAGCGCTGCTGTCGACAACGGCCAGCCGGGCTATCCCTGGCTGGTGTTTCTGCACGGTTTTTCCGGCGACCGCAACGAGTGGCGGAAAGTGGGCGACGCCTTTCCCGCCTGGCCGCGGCTGTACCTCGATCTGCCGGGGCACGGCGGCTCCGCGGATATCGCGGTGCAGGACTTTGCCGGGGTCAATACTCTGCTGCAGTCTACGCTTAATAGTTACAACATACATAAGTATTGGCTGATCGGCTACTCGCTGGGCGGCCGGGTGGCAATGAACTTCGCCAGCCAGCCGCGCGCAGGCATGCGCGGGCTGATCGTTGAAGGCGGCCATCCGGGCCTGCAGGATGTAGAGGCGCGGCAGGTGCGGCGCAGCAATGACCGCGCCTGGGCGGAACGTTTTCACCGCGAGCCGCTTGAGCAGGTCTTTGCCGACTGGTATCAGCAGCCGGTCTTCGCTTCGCTGAATGCCGCGCAGCGTGAGTCATTGGTCGCCTTACGCAGCCGGAACAACGGCGCGACGCTGGCGGCGATGCTGCAGGCAACCTCCCTTGCCGCGCAGGCCGATCTGCGCGCGTCTCTGCAGGCGCGCGATTTTCCTTTTCACTACCTGTGCGGCGAGCGCGACGCGAAGTTTCGCGCCATCGCGCAGACGCTCGCGGCGGATCTCCATCTTATTCACCATGCCGGACACAACGCGCACCGGGACAACCCGGCGGCGGTGATTGCCTGTCTGGCGCAGATTCTGGCAAGTTAACTGAAGGACATTCTATGATCTCTCTTGATGAAGCAATGCTCTACGCCCCCGTTGAATGGCACGATTGCTCCGAAGGCTATACCGATATTCGCTATCACAAATCGACTGACGGGATTGCCAAAATCACCATTAATCGTCCGCAGGTGCGCAACGCCTTCCGCCCGCTGACCGTCAAAGAGATGATCCAGGCGCTGGCGGATGCCCGCTATGACGACAATATCGGCGTCATCGTGCTGACCGGTGAAGGTGAGAAAGCCTTCTGCGCCGGCGGCGACCAGAAAGTCCGCGGCGACTACGGCGGCTATCAGGACGACTCCGGCGTTCATCATCTTAACGTGCTCGACTTCCAGCGTCAGATCCGCACCTGCCCGAAACCGGTGGTCGCGATGGTGGCCGGCTACTCTATCGGCGGCGGTCACGTGCTGCATATGATGTGCGATCTGACTATCGCGGCGGAAAACGCCATCTTCGGCCAGACCGGGCCAAAAGTCGGCTCTTTCGACGGCGGCTGGGGCGCCTCCTATATGGCGCGGATCGTCGGGCAGAAAAAAGCGCGCGAAATCTGGTTCCTGTGCCGCCAGTATGACGCTCAGCAGGCGCTGGACATGGGGCTGGTGAATACCGTGGTACCGCTGGCGGATCTGGAAAAAGAGACCGTGCGCTGGTGTCGTGAAATGCTGCAGAACAGCCCGATGGCCTTGCGCTGCCTGAAAGCGGCGCTGAACGCCGACTGCGACGGCCAGGCTGGTCTGCAGGAGCTGGCGGGCAACGCCACCATGCTGTTCTATATGACGGAAGAGGGGCAGGAAGGACGCAACGCCTTCAACCAGAAACGTCAGCCGGACTTCAGCAAATTTAAACGGAATCCATAATGCGCGTTTCGCAGGTTTACCGCTGGCAGATACCGATGGACGCGGGCGTGGTGCTGCGCGAGCGGCGGTTAAAAACCCGCGACGGGCTGTTCATCCGCCTGCAGGAGGGGGAACGCGAAGGCTGGGGCGAAATTTCTCCCCTGCCGGGATTCAGTGTCGAGACGCTGGAAGAGGCGCAAATGGCGCTGTTAGCGTGGGCACAGGCCTGGCGCGACGGCGCCGAGCCGCCGCTTCCCACGCAGCCCTCCGTCGCGTTTGGCATCAGCTGCGCGCAGGCGGAGCTTGGCGGCGAACTACCGCAGGCCGCGGATTATCGCGCGGCGCCGCTCTGCTCCGGCGATCCGGATGAGCTATTCGCCAGACTGGCGGCGATGCCCGGCGAGAAGGTCGCTAAGGTCAAAGTTGGCCTCTGGGAGGCGGTCCGCGACGGTATGGTGGTGAATCTGCTGCTGGAGGCGATCCCCGACCTGCAGCTGCGGCTCGATGCCAACCGCGCCTGGACGCCGCTCAAAGCGCAACAGTTCGCCAAATACGTTAATCCGGCGTACCGCCAGCGCATTGCTTTTCTTGAAGAACCTTGCAAAACGCGGGAGGATTCTCGGGCCTTTAGCCGCGAGACAGGGATCGCTATCGCCTGGGATGAAAGCCTGCGCGAGGCGGATTTCCGCTTTGTCGCTGAGCCGGGCGTGCGCGCGGTGGTGATCAAACCGACGCTAACCGGCAGTTTGCAGAAGGTGCAGCAACAGGTCGCCGCGGCGCATGCGCTGGGGTTGAGCGTAGTGATCAGCTCGTCGATCGAGTCCAGTCTCGGCTTAACCCAGCTGGCCCGGATTGCCGCCTGGCTGACGCCGCAGACTATTCCTGGGCTGGATACGCTGTCGCTGATGGGCGCCCAGCTGGTACGGCCGTGGCCCGAAAGTGCGCTGCCGGTGCTCAACATTGATGCGCTGGAGCCGCTGCTGTGACCTTTAACGACTGGCCCTGGCGGCACTGGCGTCAGCGGCGCGGAGAGGCCCTCGCCTTACGTCTGAATAACCAGCCGCTGACCTGGCGGGAGCTATGCGCGCGGGTTGACGCGCTGGCGTCTGGTTTTGCCGCGCAGGGCGTAATGGAAGGGCAGGGCGTGGCGCTCCGGGCCTATAACCAGCCGGAAACTCTGCTGGCATGGCTGGCGCTGCTACAGTGCGGGGCGCGGGTGCTGCCGCTGAATCCGCAGCTGCCAGCGGTGTTGCTGCAGGAACTGCTGCCTGCGTTAACCGTACAGCATCAACTGGTGCTTAACGGTGATACGCTGCCGGGGAATTTACCGGCGTTAACTCTGCAGGCGGCAGAAGGCGCTTGTGCCGTTTGTTGGCATGGCGATCGGTTGGTGTCGATGACGTTGACCTCCGGTTCAACCGGCCTGCCGAAAGCGGCGGTACATAGCGCCAACGCCCATCTGGCCAGCGCGGCTGGCGTGCTGGCGCTGATGCCGTTTGCCGCAGGAGATGACTGGCTGCTGTCGCTGCCGTTGTTCCATGTCTCCGGTCAGGGGATCGTCTGGCGCTGGCTGCTGGCCGGCGCGCGACTCACGGTACGTGACAAACAGCCGCTGGCGCAGATGCTGCACGGCTGTACCCATGCTTCGCTGGTGCCGACTCAGCTATGGCGCCTGCTGAATGATGATGCTGCGGTTTCCCTCAAGGCGGTGCTGCTCGGCGGCGCGTCGATCCCGGTCGAATTGACTGAACGGGCGCGAAAGCAGGGCATACGCAGCTTCTGCGGCTATGGCCTCACCGAATTCGCCTCCACCGTGTGTGCCAAAGAGGCCGACGGCGCTGCGGATGTTGGCGAAGCGCTGCCGGGGCGAGAGGTGAAAATTGTCGCCGGCGAGATCTGGCTGCGGGCGTCGAGTATGGCCGCAGGCTACTGGCGGGATGGTCAATTGTTGTCATTAACCAACAATGAAGGTTGGTTCGCGACGCGCGATCGCGGAGCATTGCATAACGGTCGGCTGACGGTTGTTGGGCGACTGGATAACCTCTTTTTTAGCGGTGGAGAAGGTATTCAACCGGAAGAGGTCGAGCGTGTGATACTCGCCCATCCACAGGTACAGCAGGTGTTTATCGTGCCGCTGGATGATGCGGAATACGGCCAGCGCCCGGTAGCGGTGGTGGAATGCGATGACGGCTGCGAGTTGAGCGCGCTGGCGGCATGGAGCGCTGAGCGGTTAGCGCGTTTTCAGCAGCCGGTGCGTTGGCTGCGGTTGCCGGAAACGTTAAAAAACGGCGGGATTAAGATTTCGCGCCGGGCGCTGTGCGAGTGGGTCAGGCAGCAGACGCATGCGACCGTATCGTAGCCACCCGCATTATCCCGCGGCATAACGCCGGGTGGGTTGAACGCGATATGCTGGACTAAAGTAGCCCTTTCAGGCTGAGAGTAACGCGGGTGGCGGCATTAAGATCGTAGTTTTTGAGATCTTCGGCTTTGACCCAGGCGTAATTGTCAAACTCCTCGTTGATCGTCACATCGCGATTGGCGCTCACGCAGTCGAAGATGAGATAGATCATGTAGATCGTTTCCTGATGCCCGTCGGGGTAGGTTTTGACGCGGGTATCGTCGCGAAAGCACCATGGCGCGATATGGGTAAGGATGAGTTTTTCGCCGAGCTCTTCGCGTATTTCCCGCCGCAGCGCCTCTTCAATACGTTCCCCTGGCTCCACGCCGCCGCCGGATAAGGCCCATTGCCCGGGAAAAACCCCGCGGTCGGCGGCCATTTTGCAAAGCAGATAATGGCCTTCATTCTCGATCAGCGGGCAAACAATCGTCCTGTGGCGCATGGGTTTTCTCCTGCAGAGGGATGGGGCGGTATGCTGGTGAAATAGTTTGCGAGCCGCCTCGGTAAACTGCAAGCGAAATACAGTTCAGGTCTTGTTGAGTGCTACGTTAAGCGAAAATGATTGTATGGAGCACCGCCATGGAAAGGGCGACGAATTCCCCCCACGATGCTGTATTTAAACACCTGCTGTCGCATCGGGCGACGGCCAGGGATTTTCTGGACATTCACCTTCCCGCACCGCTGCGCGCGTTATGTAACCTGAACACGCTGCGGCTGGAGTCCGGGAGCTTTATCGACGACGAACTGCGGGCGAGTCATTCCGATATCCTTTACTCGCTGCAAACGCAGGCGGGGGAGGGCTATATCTATCTGTTGCTAGAGCACCAAAGCTCGGCGGACCGCCATATGGCATTTCGCCTGATGCGCTATGCGATAGCCGCGATGCAGCGTCATCTGGATAAAGGGCATACGCAGCTGCCGCTGGTTATCCCGCTGCTGTTTTATCATGGTCGCGTTTCTCCCTGGCCTTACCCGATGTGCTGGCTGGCAGGCTTTGCCGATCCGGACATCGCGCGGCGGATCTATGGTGAAGATTTTCCCTTAATTGATATCACTAGCACCCCGGACGATGAAATCATGCGCCACCGGCGCGTGGCGATGCTGGAGCTGCTGCAGAAGCATATTCGCCAGCGGGATTTGATGGACCTGCATGAGCAGCTGGTCAGGCTCCTGGCGCTGGGATACACTAGCCGCAGGCAGCTTAAGACGCTGTTGCACTATTTATTACAGGCAGGAAACGCCGCCGATCCGGTTGCTTTTTTGCGCCATCTTGCGCAAAACGTCCCCCGGCGGCCGCATAAGGAGACGCTAATGAATATTGCCCAGTTTCTGGAACAACGCGGCCATCAGCAAGGATTAAAGCAAGGTCTTGAACAAGGTCTACAGCAAGGTATCGAACAAGGTATCGAGCAAGGTGAGCAGCAGACCGCGGAGCGTATCGCCCGGGCGATGCTTGCTAACGGACTCGACCTGTCGCTGGTGGCGAAACTGACCGGCCTCGCCCCGGAATGTCTGGCCCGGCTGCAGCATTAATTATTCCCTTATCCACCCGCGCCGCGCCGATCGTGCGGCGCCAGCTCTCTGTTTTCGTCAATGTGTCAGCGTTAATCATAATAAACATGAATATTACTGGCGTTGAATAGGCTGTTCGTGGTTCTGGCAACGCTCGATGCCGTAAAAATACGCAACTGGTTACACTCTTGTGAAAATTCATTTCGCCAGGTCATTGATTCCTGATGGGTGCGCAGTAGAATTTTCAGGTTTTTCGGGACTTCTTTGATTTTAATTTTCTGGATAGAGTAAATAATGAAAAAAAGCATTTTTATGGCGCTGGCGGGCGTGATGATGGTTTCTTCGGCGGCCCATGCGATTAGCGTTACCGGTGAAGCCGGCGAGCATTACACCAACCTTGGCGTCGGCTTCGGCACCGAGTCCACCGGCCTGGCCGTTTCGGGTAACTGGCTGCACAGCGATAACGACGGCGACGCCGCGGGTTTAGGCCTGGGACTCAATATTCCGCTGGGGCCGTTCCTCGCGACCGTGGGTGGTAAAGGTATTTACACCAATCCGAAACAGGGCGATGAAGGTTATGCGGCCGCGGTCGGCGGCGGCCTGCAGTGGAAAATCGGCGACAGCTTCCGCCTGTACGGCGATTATTACTACTCTCCGGATTCGCTCTCCAGCGGCATTGATAGCTACCAGGAAGCCAACGTCGGCGCCAGCTGGACCATTATGCGTCCGCTTAGCATCCAGGCCGGCTACCGTTACCTGAACCTGGCGGGCAAAGATGGCAACCGCGATAACACCATCGCCGACGGCCCATACATCGGCGCCAGCGCCAGCTTCTAATCTCTTCCGGCGCGGCATCTTCTTGCTGCGCCAGATTTTCCTCCTCGTCAGCATCCCGCTTTGCGTTATAGTATTTCTCACCTGGCAGGCAAGGAGTGAGCAATGTTGAATGTGGAAATGCTGTCCACCGGCGATGAAGTGTTGCATGGTCAAATCGTTGATACCAATGCGGCATGGCTGGCGGATTTCTTTTTTAATCAGGGTTTACCGTTAACGCGCCGCAATACCGTTGGCGACGATCTCGATGCGCTGGTGGCGATTCTGCGCGAACGCAGCGAACAGGCGGATGTGCTGATCGTCAACGGCGGCCTCGGCCCAACCAGCGACGACCTGAGCGCGCTGGCCGCCGCCACTGCGAAAGGCGAGGGGCTTATTTTGCATCCGGAGTGGCTGGAAACCATGACCCGCTTTTTTGCCGAGCGCGGCAGGCCGATGGCGGAAAGCAACCGTAAGCAGGCGGAAATCCCGGCCAGCGCCGAGATGATCAACAACCCGGTCGGTACGGCCTGTGGCTTTGCCATCCAGCTCAACCGCTGCCTGATGTTTTTCACTCCCGGGGTCCCCTCTGAATTTAAGGTGATGGTCGAGCAGGAAATTTTACCGCGCCTGCGCCAGCGCTTTACGCTGCCGGACCCGCCGGTATGCCTGCGTATGACCACCTTTGGCCGCTCGGAGAGCGAGCTGGCGCAAAGTCTTAATCCGCTGACGCTGCCTCCGGGCGTGGTGATGGGTTACCGTTCGTCGATGCCGATCATTGAACTCAAGCTAACCGGACCGGCCAACCAGCGTGACGCCATGCTGGCCCTGTGGCCGGAGGTGCGTAAGGTGGCTGGCGACAGCCTGATTTTCGAAGGCACGGAAGGGTTACCGGCGCAGATCGCCCGCTGTCTGCAGGAGCGGCAGCTGAGCCTGACGCTCAGCGAGCAGTTTACCAGCGGCCTGCTGGCGCTCCAGCTGTCCCGTGCCGGCGCGCCGCTGCTGGCCAGCGAAGTCGTTCCGGCGCAGGAGGAGACGCTGGCGCAGGCGGCCCGCTGGGCGGCCGAGCGGCGCATAAACCATTTTGCCGGCCTGGCCCTGGCGGTGAGCGGTCAGGAAAACGATCATCTTAACGTGGCCCTGGCCACCCCGGACGGCACCTTCGCGCTGCGGGTGAAGTTTAGCGCCACCCGCCACAGCCTGGCGGTACGCCAGGAAGTCTGCGCTATGATGGCGTTAAACATGCTGCGTCGCTGGCTGAATGGTCAACCACTGGCCAGCGAACATGGCTGGATTAACGTGGTGGATTCCCTCTCGCTGTAAATCATTCCCCCCGGCGCACCGTATCCTCGGGGCGTCGGTCGTCCAACCTGTTGTACTCCTCTGAAAAAATTCTGTGCGTTAAGTCGCAATTTTCTGCTGCGAACGGTCCAGTATACGGGAAAACGATTGCCCCGCGATGTCGCTCACACTTTACCGCCCGGACAATCGCAACACTGATTCCAGTATTCAGGATTGGAGTCCAGTATGTTGGAATCAACGAAAGTCCCGGCGCTGACCCGCGCGATTGAGATCCTCAATTTAATTGGCCGCATCGGCCCCTGCAGCGCGGCGACGATAATAGCGGAGCTGGGGATCCCGAAAAGCACGGTGTATCTGCTGCTGGGCGAGCTGAAAAAGCAGCGCTTCATCAGTATGGATAATCAGGATAACTACTGCCTGTGGACCAAGCTGGTGGAGCTGGCCGGGCAGGCGCTGAGCAAAATGGACCTGCGCGAGCTGGCGCGGCCGCGCCTCACCCGGCTGATGGATGAGTGCGGCCTGCTTTGTCATCTGGGCATTATCGATCAGGGTAACGCCTACTACATTCTGAAAATTGAGTCTCCCGCCACCATCAGCGTGCGCTCGCATGAGGGTAAGAGCCTGTCGCTTTACCGCTCCGGGATCGGCAAATGTTTGCTGGCCTGGCAGCCCGCCAGCGTTCAGGCGTCGATTATCGAAGACCTACAGTGGGAGCGGGCCACGCCAACGACCATCACCGATGCTCAACAGCTGCGGGAGGAGCTGGGGCGGATCCGCGCCCGGGGCTGGAGCTTTGATAATGGCGAGGACTATCCGGATGTGCGCTGCGTGGCTGCCCCGGTATTTAACGCCAATAACGACCTGACCGCCGCCATCTCGGTGGTGGGTACCCGTCTGCAAATCAATGAAGACAATCGCGATTACCTGGCTGGTAAGGCGATTGCCTGCGCGAAAGATATTTCACGTCTGCTGGGGTGGAAAAGCCCCTTCGAACAACTCGCCTCATCATAAGGAGAACATCATGACCCTACCGAAAATTAAACACGTCCGCGCCTGGTTCATCGGCGGCGCCACAGCAGAGCAGGGCGCCGGCGGCGGCGATTACCATGACCAGGGGGATAACCACTGGATTGACGATCATATCGCCACCCCGATGAGCAAATATAAACAGTATGAGCAGTCCCGGCAGTCGTTTGGCATCAACGTGCTGGGGACGCTGATTGTGGAAGTGGAAGCCGACAACGGACAGACCGGCTTTGCGGTGTCGACGGCCGGGGAGATGGGCTGCTTTATCGTCGAAAAACATCTCAACCGCTTTATCGAAGGCAAATGCGTCAGCGATATCAAACTGATCCATGACCAGATGCTTAACGCCACCCTTTACTACGCGGGATCCGGCGGCCTGGTGATGAATACCATCTCCTGTGTCGACCTGGCGCTGTGGGACCTGTTCGGGAAAGTGGTTGGCCTGCCGGTCTACAAACTGTTGGGTGGGGCGGTGCGCGACGAAATCCAGTTCTATGCCACCGGCGCACGTCCGGACCTGGCGCAGGAGATGGGCTTTATCGGCGGCAAAATGCCTACCCACTGGGGGCCGCACGATGGCGACGCCGGGATCCGCAAAGACGTCGCCATGGTGGCGGATATGCGCGAAAAATGCGGCCCGGATTTCTGGTTAATGCTGGACTGCTGGATGAGCCAGGACGTTAACTATGCCACCAAACTTGCCCATGCCTGCGCCCCTTATAACCTCAAGTGGATCGAAGAGTGCCTGCCGCCTCAGCAGTATGAAGGCTATCGCGAGCTGAAGCGCCAGGCGCCGGCCGGGATGATGGTGACCAGCGGCGAGCACCACGGCACGCTGCAGTCCTTCCGCACCCTGTCGGAAACCGGCATCGATATTATGCAGCCCGACGTCGGCTGGTGCGGCGGCTTAACCACCCTGGTGGAGATCGCGGCCATCGCCAAAGCGCGCGGGCAGCTGGTAGTGCCCCACGGCTCGTCGGTTTACTCACACCATGCGGTGATCACCTTCACCAACACGCCGTTCAGCGAGTTTCTGATGACCAGTCCGGACTGCGCCACGCTGCGCCCGCAGTTCGACCCGATCCTGCTCGGCGAGCCGGTGCCGGAGAGAGGGCGCATTCATAAATCGGTCCTGGATAAACCCGGCTTTGGCGTCGAGCTCAATCGCGACTGCAACCTGAAGCGTCCTTATCAACACTGATTGCGTCAGGCCGCCCGGCGGCCCGCGCCTGAGGATATTATGATGAGCAACACTCTGCTGGAGAGCGTGGTGAAGAAAAAACGCGCCCGCTTAATCCCCTTTATGCTGGCGCTGTACGTGCTGGCGTTTCTTGACCGTTCTAATATCGGTTTCGCCAAAGAGACCTACCAGCTGGATACCGGACTCAGCAATGAGGCCTACGCGCTGGGGGCCGGTATCTTCTTTGTGGTCTATGCCTTCCTCGGGGTGCCGGCCAATCTGCTGATGCGCAAATTTGGCGCCAGGCGATGGATCGGCTGCACCACGCTGCTGTGGGGCGTGCTGTCGGCGGCGATGGCGTGGGCGGATACGGAAGCGAAATTCCTGCTGGTACGTACCCTGCTGGGCGCGGCGGAGGCGGGCTTCTTTCCCGGAATGATCTACCTCACTTCACAGTGGTTTCCCCAGCAAAACCGCGCCAGCATTATGGGGCTGTTTTATATGGGCGCGCCGCTGGCCCTGACGCTGGGATCGCCTTTATCCGGTGCGCTGCTGGAGATGCATGGATTTATGGGCCATCCCGGCTGGTTCTGGATGTTTGTCATTGAAGGCCTGCTCGCCGTCGCCGCGGGAGCGTTCACCTTCTTCTGGCTGGACGATTCGCCGCAGCATGCCCGCTTCCTGAGCGCAGCGGAGAAACAGGCGCTGATAAGCGAGCTGGCGCGCGAGGAGGAGAAAAAGATTGCCTCGCGCCTGTCCGATGCGCTGCGTAACGGACGGGTCTGGCAGCTGGCGCTGATTTATCTGACCATTCAGGTGGCGGTCTATGGTCTGATTTTCTTCCTGCCCACCCAGGTTGCTGCGCTGCTGGGCACCAAAGTCGGCTTCGTTGCCTCGGTGGTGACGGCCATCCCGTGGGTGGCGGCGCTGTTTGGCACCTGGCTTATCCCTCGCTACTCCGATCGCACCGGCGAGCGGCGCAATATTGCCGCCCTGACGCTGCTGGCGGCGGCGGTCGGGATTGCGGTGTCCGGACTGGTGGCGCCGGTGCTGGCTATCATCGCGCTGTGCGTGGCGGCGGTCGGGGTGATAGCCGTGCAGCCGGTCTTCTGGACGATGCCGACGCAGCTGCTGTCCGGCACGGCGCTGGCCGCAGGGATTGGCTTTGTTAACCTGTTTGGCGCCATCGGTGGTTTTCTGGCGCCGATCGTGCGCGTGCAGGCCGAAACGTTGTTCGCCAGCAGCGCCGCCGGACTGTTAACCCTGGCCGGCGTCGCCATTGTCGGGGTGGTCATTATCTTTTCATTGAGCCTTACCCGCGCGGTACCCCAGCGCGGCAGCGTACAGCATTGAATAAAGGAATCGCTATGAACGCACTGTTATCTAACCCCTTCAAACGGGGATTATTACGCGGTGAGACGCAAATCGGCCTGTGGCTGAGCTCCACCTCATCCTACATGGCGGAGATCGCTGCGACGTCGGGATACGACTGGCTGCTGATCGACGGCGAGCATGCCCCGAACACCATTCAGGACCTTTATCATCAGCTGCAGGCGATTGCCCCCTATGCCAGCCAGCCGGTCATTCGCCCGGTCGAGGGCAACCGCAGCCTGATAAAACAGGTGCTGGATATTGGCGCCAGAACCTTGCTGGTACCGATGGTCGATACCGCCGAGCAGGCTCGGGAGGTGGTCTCAGCGACCCGTTATCCCCCCATCGGGAGCCGCGGCGTTGGCGCCGGCGTGGCGAGAGCGGCGCGCTGGGGAAGGGTGGAGAATTATATGGCGGAGGCGAATGACGAACTTTGTCTGCTGATTCAGGTCGAGAGCCGAACCGCGCTGGAGAACCTGGACGCTATTCTCGAGGTGGACGGCATTGACGGGGTGTTTATCGGTCCGGCGGATCTCTCCGCCTCGCTGGGCTACCCGGACGATGCCGGTCACCCTGACGTGCAGCGGGTGATCGAGCAGAGCATCCGGCGCATTCGCGCGGCGGGGAAAGCGGCCGGATTTCTGGCGGTCGACCCGGCGATGGCGGAAAAATGTCTTGCCTGGGGGGCCAACTTTGTCGCCGTCGGGGTGGATACCATGCTGTATACCCAGGCGCTGGACCGCCGGCTGGCGATGTTTAAATCTGCCAGCGCCCAGCCGCAAGAGAAAACGAGCTATTGACGGCACAGGCTGGCGCTGGGCTCAGACGAGCGCCTGCGCCAGCACCGTCAGCGGATGCTCGCAGCGTTTGCTGGTGGACATCTCAATCTGCCATTTGCAGGTCTCGCAGTCGGTGACGACGAGGTCGGCCCCGCTCTCCTCAATCTGACGGAACAGCGGGGCGCCGATAGCCTGGGATACCGCGTAATTCTCAGTTTTAAACCCGTAGGTGCCTGCGATGCCGCAGCACTGGGAATCCAGCACCTCCAGCTGCAGGCCGGGGATCAGCCGCAGCAGCTCGAGGGTATACAGCGACCAGCCCATCTTTTCCATATGACACGGGGTGTGATAGACCACCTTCAGCGGCAGCGGGCGCAGCGGTAGCGTCCTGCCGGCAGCCAGCTGTTTCCAGATCCAGCGGGTGGCAAGCTCGACCCGATCGCGAAGATCGCTGTTATCGACATCGAGGAGATGGGGGTATTCATCACGTAGCGTAAAGGCGCAGGTCGAGGAGGTGGCAATGATCGGTAGCGTGTTTTCCCGCATCGCGGCGACGTTGCTCTGCGCCTGCTTACGCGCCTTGTCGAAAAAACCGTTGGCGATCAGCGGTACGCCGCAGCATTTTTCTTTTGATAACAACTGCACCCCGGTACCCAGCGCGTTGACGACGCGAATCAGATCTTTACCCAACTGTGGATGGTTATAGTTGACGTAGCAGCCATGAAAGAAAGCCACCTGTTCGCTGTACTGCTTCTGACGGGCGGCGAGCTGGCGGTAAGCGCGGCGGAAGGTGCCGAAACCATATTTCGGCAGCGTACGCCGGTGATCGATGTTGAGCGTCGCGTCGAGCAGACGGCGCACCGGTTTTAAGCCGGTGGCGGCGTTGACCAGGGGGGCAAAGGGGGTGGAAAGGGTACCCATCAGGTCGGTATGGCTGAGGATGGCGTCGCGCAGGGTCGGCTTTTGCTGGCCGTACTGTGCCCGGGCGCGTTGAATGATATCGCCAATTTTCACATCCGACGGGCAGGCGACCTCGCAGCGCTTGCAGTTAATGCAGTACTTCAGCGCCTCGTCGTACAGCGCGCCATCCTTCAGACGCAGGCGTTCGCCGTCCGGCCCCGCTTGTTTCGGGCCGGGATAGCGCGGATTGACCCGACTTACCGGGCAGGTGGTGGTACAGACCGTGCACTTAATGCAGCTTTCAAAACGGGTATCGTTCATGGCCGGCCTCCGGCAAGGGCGTGGATCTGTCTGGCGGCGTGCAGCGCGGTAACGGCGCAGACGCCGCCGCCACAGCCGAGCTGAATGGCATCGAACCCGCCGAGCAATGAGCCGATGGCGAACAGATTATGGAACGGCTGCCCGCCCAGCAGGGGGCGCAGCAGGGCATCGGTTTTCACGCCGAAGCGCTGCCACGGTTGTGAGGCGAAGAAATCGCGCTGGTACCAGCTTTCCCGTGGCAGAGTCTGGTGAAGGTCGAGGCCGAGGATCGGCTCGCGCACGCTATCGCGAGTGGCGACAAGACCGTTGCTGAAAAAGCTGCCGCTGGCCAGCACGGTAAAGCGCGGACGCAGCGCAATATCGCCGTGATTGCGCGTCCAGACCGCCTCGACGGCGTTCTGTCGATGGCTGATTTTCACCACCTCATCGCCTGCGAGCCAGGCGCCGCCCTCGCGAATGAACTGGCGTTGCAGCTGAGAATGCAAACGCATCCCGGGAACCGAAGGCGGCAGCGTCGGCAGCAGGCGCAGCGGGCAGGGTAGACGCGCCTGCAGCCAGTGGTACAGGCGATCGTCGGCGAGGCCAAAACAGGCGGGCATGATCAGCAGGTCATACTGCTGCGCCAGCGGTAGCAGCGCTGCATGCAGGGCCGGCCACATATTCTCATCATCCAGGACGCGGGCGATATTGGCGGCGCGAAACTCGGTCGGGTTGTCACGCAGCACATCCAGCAGCGGTAACTCGATTTCCACCGCCGCGGCGGTAACTCCGTGTTGACCGAGCGCGGCGGCGGCGAGATGCGGCTGAAAATCAGCAAAGCCGCTGATCCCCACCAGACAGGCGCCCTGCGACGGCAGGGGCGCGACAGGCACCTCAAGGGGCGACAGCCATGCCGGGCGCAACGTCCCCAGCGGCGTTACCCGCCGGTGCGGCCGGCGCGCATCGCCCTGCATCACCGCGCCGCAGGCGGCCAGCAGGGCTTCGGTCTGTGTCGCGTATTTGAGTACCGCCTCGGCGCCGAGCCGGGAATAAGGGTGTTCAGGAAGCTGTTCAGCGAGCTGCTGCAGACCTTGTGCGACGTCAGTGACGTGATCGCCGTTGGGCAGCGCCGAGAGCAGGTCTAACGACGCGGAGGAAAAATGCAGCGCGCTCTGCCCGCGGCTGATGATGACGCTGCGCAGGCCGTGCTGATTCAGGGCCAGCCCGCACAGCAGGCCGGCGAGCCCGCCGCCGATAATCGCGCAATCAAACTTCATCCCGGTGCTCCTGTGGCAATCCGCACAGGCCGAGGTAGACCCAGCGGGTGAATTCGCTTTCGCGCAGCGCATCGCCCCAGGCGATGGGTTGCACGCCCTTCCAGCGTTCATTGAGAAATTCCGAGAGCTGGGTTAACGACTGCGCGGGCGTGGTGACGTTAAAGCGCTGCAGCAGTCCGGCAGCGCGGCAGGCGCAGAGTTCCCCCTGACAGGTCCCCATGCCAATCCGGGTGCGGCGGCGCAG
Organism: Klebsiella sp. HMSC16A12; assembly: GCF_001808265.1. NCBI lineage: Bacteria > Pseudomonadati > Pseudomonadota > Gammaproteobacteria > Enterobacterales > Enterobacteriaceae > Klebsiella > Klebsiella sp. HMSC16A12. Next base: position 4,257 of record NZ_KV792521.1, on the reverse strand, counting down.
GTCGAGCAGGGTGTTGACCGCCAGGTTTTCCACCGCGTATTTCACTTCACCGGCAGTGACGGCTTCACATTCGCAGACCAGGCTACGGTGCTGGCGGCTGTCGCCAAGCCAGGACGGGGTGCGATCGCCGTGACGGTAGACGGCCGAGCCGCGCAGCGGGGTGGGGAGGGAGATAATCTTTTGCAGGGTACTTTCCGTTGGCTCCTGTGAACCGGGCAGCGGGGCTTCGGCCGTGGTACAGGGGGTGGTGTTTCCCAGCTTACGACAGACGGCGTCGGTGGCCCACTCGGCCATCAGGCGATAGGTCATCAGCTTGCCGCCGGTGATAGTAATGAAGCCTTCCATACCGTCACGCTGGGCATGGTCGAGCAGGACGATGCCGCGGCTGACGCCGCGCCCGCTGGGATCGTTATCGCTGGCCACCAGCGGGCGGACGCCGGAGTAGGCGCGGAGGATCCGGGTGCGGCCCATGACCGGCGCCAGCTTTTCCCCTTCGCGCAGCAGGGTATCGACCTCCGCCGCTGTTACCCGGTTGTCGTCAATTTCGTCATAAGGAATATGCATTGAGGTAGTGCCGATCAGCGAGATGGTATCGCCGGGCACCAGAATATCGGCGTCGGCCGGCTTACGGCAGCGGTTGATCACCAGGTTGTTAATCCGATGATCGAGGATCAGCAGCGATCCCTTCGCCGGGAACATGGTGATGCGCAGGTCGGCATATTCCGCAATACGCTGTCCCCAGATCCCGGCGGCGTTAACCACCATCCCGGCGTACAGAGTGCGGGCCTGGTGAAGTTGGCGGTCGTATACCTGGACGCCGCAGACGCGATCGCCCCGGCGCAGCAGGCCTGTTACTTCGCAGCCGGTAAGGATCTGCGCGCCGTGTTCGCGGGCGTCGAGCATATTGGCTGCGGTGAGGCGAAACGGGTCGATGGTACCGTCCGGGACCTGCACCGCGCCCAGCAGCGTCGGGTTGACGGCGGGCTCCCGGCGCAGCGCTTCCTGCGGCGAGAGCGGCGTGGCCTCTATGCCAGCCTGCTGACAGGCGTCGATAAAGGTTTGCTGCCATGCCAGGTCATCTTCAGGCAGGGTGATAAACAGCCCATTGGTCGGTTCAATACAGTGGCGGGCGATGCGGCGCAGGATGCGGTTCTCACTGATGCATTCGCGGGCGGATTCGTTGTCGGTCACCGCGTAGCGGGCGCCGCTGTGCAGCAGTCCATGATTCCGGCCGGTCGCCCCGGTGGCGATATCATGGCGCTCAATGAGCAGCGTTCGTAATCCGCGCCGGGCGCAGTCGCGGGCGATACCGGCGCCGGTTGCTCCGCCGCCGATGATAATGACCTCGCTATCAAGACGTCCCGTCATCTTCAGCTCCTCTGCTTTCGTTTAACGCCATTTAGCCACAATTAGTAAGGTTATTGTTTGATTTCGAGCATATTCGCGCGTTATTTGAGCGTGTTATGTGATTTCGTGCTCACATTGGAACGTTTTGTCATATTTCTGTAACAAATTGTGCGATGTTTCACAGTATCAACTCTACGTATTGCCTACCATCGCGACCATATTTGAAGTTGGTGATTAATCTGGGATTTTGTCGTGACGTCAGTAGAAAACAGCAAGGGCCACGGAGGCTGATATGTTAAGTATTTTTAAACCCGCCGCGCATAAAGCGCGTTTGCCAGCAGCGGAGATTGACCCGCTATATCGCCGATTACGCTGGCAGATTTTTATTGGCATCTTTTTTGGTTATGCCGCCTACTATTTGGTTCGTAAGAACTTTGCCCTGGCGATGCCTTATCTTATCGAGCAGGGGTTCTCTCGTGGCGACCTCGGCTTCGCCCTTTCCGGTATCTCCATCGCCTATGGATTTTCGAAATTCATCATGGGATCGGTCTCTGACCGCTCGAATCCGCGCATTTTCCTGCCGGCTGGCTTGATCCTCGCCGCGCTGGTGATGCTGGTGATGGGCTTCGTGCCGTGGGCGACGTCCAGCATCATGATAATGTTCGTGCTGCTGTTCCTCTGCGGCTGGTTCCAGGGGATGGGCTGGCCGCCGTGCGGCCGGACCATGGTGCACTGGTGGTCGCAGAAAGAGCGCGGCGGGATTGTCTCGGTGTGGAACTGCGCGCATAACGTCGGCGGCGGCATTCCGCCGCTGCTGTTCCTGTTAGGGATGGCGTGGTTTAACGACTGGCACGCGGCGCTGTATATGCCGGCATTCGGCGCCATTCTGCTGGCGATTTTCGCCTTCGCAATGATGCGCGACACCCCGCAGTCCTGCGGTCTGCCGCCGATTGAAGAATATAAAAACGACTACCCGGACGATTACAGCGAAAAGCACGAAGAAGAGCTGACGGCGAAGCAGATCTTTATGCAGTACATTCTGCCGAACAAGCTGCTGTGGTACATCGCTATCGCTAACGTCTTCGTTTATCTGCTGCGCTACGGCATTCTCGACTGGTCGCCGACCTACCTGAAAGAAGTTAAACACTTCGCGCTGGATAAATCCTCCTGGGCTTATTTCCTGTACGAGTACGCGGGGATCCCGGGCACGCTGCTGTGCGGTTGGATGTCGGACAAAGTGTTTAAAGGCAACCGCGGCGCCACCGGCGTGTTCTTTATGACCCTGGTGACCATCGCCACTGTCGTTTACTGGCTGAACCCGCCGGGTAATCCGGGCGTCGATATGGCCTGTATGATCATCATTGGCTTCCTGATCTACGGCCCGGTGATGCTGATTGGTCTGCATGCCCTCGAGCTGGCGCCGAAAAAAGCCGCCGGGACCGCCGCGGGCTTCACCGGCCTGTTCGGCTATCTTGGCGGTTCCGTGGCCGCGAGCGCTATCGTCGGCTACACCGTCGATTTCTTCGGCTGGGACGGCGGCTTTATGGTGATGATCGGCGGCAGCGTGCTGGCGGTTATCCTGCTGGTTATCGTGATGCTCGGTGAACGTCGCCATCACCAACAGCTGAAACAAGCCTAAGGAGCGGCGATGAAAATGAAACTTACCGCGCTGATGAGCGGAATCATTCTGTCCAGTTCGGCGCTGTGCTTCAGTGCGACAGCGGCTGATAAAATGGTCATCGCCCACCGCGGCGCCAGCGGGTATCTGCCGGAACATACCCTGCCGGCGAAAGCGATGGCTTACGCTCAGGGGGCGGATTACCTTGAGCAAGACCTGGTGATGACCAAAGACGACCGGCTGGTGGTGTTACACGACCACTATCTCGATCGGGTGACTGACGTTGCGCAGCGTTTCCCGCAGCGGGCGCGTAAAGATGGCCGTTTCTACGCCATCGACTTTACCCTGGCCGAGATTAAATCGCTGAAGTTTACCGAAGGTTTTGAGCCGAAAAATGGTAAGAACGTGCAAACCTATCCCGGTCGATTCCCGATGGGCAAATCCGATTTCCGTATTCATACCTTTGAAGAGGAGATTGAGTTTGTCCAGGGGCTGAACCATTCCACCGGCAAAAACATCGGTATCTACCCGGAAATCAAAGCGCCGTGGTTCCACCACCAGGAAGGCAAAGATATTGCCGCCAGCACATTGAAGGTGCTGAAGGAATATGGCTATACCAGCAAGCAGGATAAGGTTTATCTGCAGTGCTTTGACGCCAACGAGCTCAAACGCATTAAAAATGAGCTGGAGCCGAAGATGGGGATGGATCTCAATCTGGTGCAGCTCATCGCCTATACCGACTGGAATGAAACCCAGCAGAAACAGGCCGATGGTAAGTGGGTGAACTACAGCTATGACTGGATGTTCAAGCCAGGGGCGATGGCGCAGATTGCGCAGTACGCGGACGGTATCGGCCCGGATTACCATATGCTGGTAGCGGAAGGCTCGAAGCCGGGGGCGGTGAAGCTGACGGCGATGGTGAAAGAGGCGCATGCCAGCCATCTGCAGGTGCATCCGTACACCGTGCGCGCGGATCAGTTGCCGGAGTACGCGACTAACGTTAATCAGCTCTATGACGTGCTGTATAACCAGGCGGGCGTCGACGGCTTATTTACCGATTTCCCGGATAAAGCGGTGCAGTTCCTGGACGCGAAACGCTAAAAAGCCGGGTGGCGGCTACGCCTTACCAGGCGTACGAACTGCGGTTTTGTTGACACTGTTCTCGGCGTGCAACGATTTCGACCCGGGAATAACGTTTGTTCTATGTTATTTCCTGGAAGATTGCGCTCCCGATATTTCTTCTGCGTTATGCCTTTCATAGCGCAGGGAGCGCACAGGGGGAGGCCAGTCGC
>NZ_KV792520.1:0-1259 GCF_001808265.1 Klebsiella sp. HMSC16A12 | reverse complement strand
TGATCTTACCCAGCAATAGTGGACACGCGACTAAGTGAGTAAACTCTCAACCAGAGGTGACTCACATGACAAAACCAACATCAACCACCAAAAAGCCACGCAAGCAGCACACTCCTGAATTTCGTCAGGAAGCCCTGAAACTGGCTGAACGCATTGGGGTGGCAGCTGCCGCCCGCGAACTTAACCTGTATGAATCACAGCTCTACAACTGGCGAAGCAAACAGCAAAATCAGCTCTCTTCTTCTGAACGCGAGCAGGAAATGTCCGCTGAGATCGCCCGTCTGAAACGTCAACTGGCAGAACGGGATGAGGAACTGGCCATTCTCCAAAAGGCCGCGACATACTTCGCGAAGCGCCTGAAATGAAGTATGTCTTCATCGAAAAACATCAGGCTGAGTTCAGTATCAAAGCCATGTGCCGTGTACTTCAGGTTACCCGTAGTGGCTGGTACATCTGGCATCAGCGTCGTTATCAGGTAAACCGGCGTCAGCAGTTCCGCCTTGTCTGTGATAACGTCGTCCGGGAAGCATTCAGTGACGCAAAACAACGCTATGGAGCGCCACGCCTGACGGATGAGCTTCGTGCCCAGGGTTACCGGTTCAACGTGAAAACCGTGGCTGCCAGCCTGCGTCGTCAGGGGCTACGGGCGAAAGCTTCACGAAAGTTCAGTCCGGTCAGTTACCGCGAACATGGTCTGCCAGTCTCAGAGAATCTGCTGAAGCAGGACTTTTACGCCAGCGGCCCGAATCAGAAGTGGGTGGGTGACATCACGTATCTTCGCACTGGTGAAGGCTGGCTTTATCTGGCCGTGGTTATCGATCTGTGGTCGCGGTCAGTCATTGGCTGGTCGATGTCCTCACGGATGACAGCACAACTTGCCTGCGATGCGTTACAGATGGCGCTGTGGCGGCGTAAACGTCCGGAAAACGTCATCGTGCATACAGACAGAGGCGGTCAGTACTGTTCAACGGATTACCAGAGCTTGCTGAAACGCCACAATCTGCGGGGGAGTATGAGCGCCAGAGGTTGTTGTTACGACAATGCCTGTGCGGAAAGCTTCTTCCATACGCTGAAGGTGGAATGTATCCACGGAGAGGACTTTGTCAGCCGGGAAATCATGCGGACAGCAGTGTTTAATTATATTGAGTGTGATTACAATCGGTGGCGTCGTCACAGTGCCTGTGGCGGTCTTAGTCCGGAACAATTTGAAAACCAGAACCTCGCTTAGGGTTGTGTCCATATTACGCGGGTAGGATCAG
>NZ_KV792519.1:0-1888 GCF_001808265.1 Klebsiella sp. HMSC16A12 | reverse complement strand
AGCAGCGCATTCTGACGCATGATGCGGTATACACGTTTGGTATTGATCACCGCCATGTCGTCAGTTTCTGATTGTCTGCGTAGCAGTGCCCATACCCGACGATAACCATAGGTGGGCAGATCGCCGATAACAGTATGGATACGGGCCAGCGCGTCAGTATCATCAGGCTTGCGCTTGCGTCGGCGATCCTGCCAGTTCTTCGACCTACTGACTATGGCATGCAGTTGCGCACGTGAGATCCGAAGGCAACGACTGACGAGGCCTATTTGCCATCCTCCGGCAACAAGGGCACGTGCGCTATCCACTTTTTTTGTCGGCCATATTCAATGGCTTCTTTCAGCAGCTCGTTTTCCATGGTTTTCTTGCCCAACAGGCGCTGCAGCTCTTTAATCTGCTTCATCGCAGATGCCAGCTCCGACGCGGGTACAACCTGTTCACCAGCGGCAACAGCAGTGAGACTGCCTTCCTTGTATCTTGAAGACTGATTAAAATTAATACGATTAGATTTGGCAAAACGTATGCAGCCCGATGCCTTCCAGGGTTCAAGCCCGTATATCAGCGACTGGCGCATACGCCGAGCCACTCATCTGAAACCCGAACAGTTGTCCGTATTCCATAACGTATTTGCAAGGAGGGGTAAAAATGAGTCAGCCAAATCCACTTTGTGTGGGCATCGATGTTTCCAAAGCCACACTGGACATCGCTGCCAGCAGTGATGTTGCTCAGTTTACAGTCAGCAATGACTCTGATGGCTTTAACGCGATTATTACCGGACTGAGACGGCACTCCGTTGCTCTGGTTCTGATGGAGGCCACTGGTGGGCTGGAAGTTGCGGTGGCCTGTTCGCTTCAGGCCGAAGGTTTTGAGGTTGCCGTGGTCAATCCCAGGCAGGCCCGTGACTTCGCCCGTGCAATGGGATATCTTGCGAAGACCGACCGAATTGATGCCAGAGTCCTCACGCAGATGGCTGAGGTTATTAATCGTCACCCTGAGCGGAAACGCTTTATCAGGGCACTGCCGGATGCTGAACGTCAGGCCCTTGCTGCGATGGTGGTTCGCAGACGCCAGTTGATTGCGATGTTGGTGGCTGAGCGTAACCGACTGCATCCATTCCATCCGCAGAACAAGAAAAGCATTAATACCATCATTAAAGCGCTGGAAGATGAGCTTGTCAGGCTCGAGAAAGAAATGGACAGTCACATCCGTAACCACTTTAAAGAGATTGCTGAGCGCCTGAGCAGTATCAAAGGTGTAGGCACCATGACCGTTTCCGCGATGTTGGCGGAGATTCCGGAACTGGGAACGCTCTCCCGGCGCGAAATCAGTGCGCTTATAGGTGTTGCTCCTGTCAACCGGGACTCAGGGACTATGCGTGGCCGGCGAACCATTTTTGGCGGCAGGGCTGGCGTAAGATCAGCACTGTACATGGCTGCGCTTGTGGCAACCCGCTTTAATCCGGTGATAAAAACGTTTTATGTGCGCCTGCTTGCAGCCGGAAAGGCCAAAAAAGTGGCGCTGGTAGCCTGTATGCGTAAGCTGCTTACCATCCTGAACGCAATGCTCAGAAAGAACGAAGAATGGGATGAGTCGTACCACCACGTTGCTCCATAATTTTTACCTTCAAGACAGTTGCTGATATTGCTTACGCCACAGGAACAGCTGACTGGCAGCAACACCATGCTGACGGGCGACCAGCGACACGGTCATTCCGGGTTCAAAGCTCTGCTGAACAATGGCGATTTTTTCCTGAACACTTCGCCGCCTGCGCTTCTCTGGACCTAAAACATCAATCATCCGGACTCCAACGACTAGTCTAAAAACTAGTATTAAGACTATCACTATTTTAAGGTGCTTGCGTGGCTTCTGTTTCTATCAGCTGTCCCTCCTG
>NZ_KV792518.1:0-7788 GCF_001808265.1 Klebsiella sp. HMSC16A12 | reverse complement strand
GTTTATCACCACCGACTATTTGCAACAGTGCCTGAATTTCTCCCGTCTGCCTGCCATTCAGCTGCGGAATTTGGCCCGTTATGCCGGAATGGCTTCGGTGAAATACATTTCAAGAATGCCTGACGAACGGCGACTGGCCGTGCTTACTGCGTTTGTGAAAGCACAGGAAATTTCGGCGCTTGACGAGGCCGTGGATGTGCTGGATATGCTTATTCTGGATATCACGCGTTCTGCAAAAAATATCGGGCAGAAAAAGCGGCTCAGGACCCTTAAAGATCTTGATCGTGCCGCGCTATTACTGGCACGGGCATGCACGTTATTACTTGATGAGAACACCGATGAAGCAGCTCTGCGGCAGGCTATTTTTCGCCGCATACCAAAGGACAAACTGGCTGAATCCGTCGGCAAGGTAAATGAGCTGGCGCGCCCGCAAGATACTCATTTTCAGGATGAAATGGTGGAACAATATGGACGGGTGAAGCGCTTCCTGTCCGCGATGTTGCGTGACTTACACTTTCAGGCCGCCCCGGCCGGGGAGCACACGTTGTCAGCAATCCATTATCTGGCCGAACTGAGTGGCTCAAAAAAGCGAATTCTCGACGATGCACCAGAGCAAATCATTTCCGGCCCCTGGAAACGTCTGGTCTACGACAGAGATGGTAGGATTCTACGAGCGGGTTACTCGCTGTGTCTTCTCGAGCGCCTTCAGGATTCTTTGCGCCGTCGTGATCTCTGGCTGGAGAACAGTGACCGGTGGGGGGACCCGCGTCAAAAATTGCTTCAGGGAGCTGAATGGCAGGCACAACGCATCCCGGTATGTCGGGCGCTGGGTCATCCATCAGACGGAACTAAAGCAGCAGAACAACTGGCTACGCGGCTTGATGACACATGGAAATCAGTGGCTTCACGTTTTGCCTGCAACGCAGCGGTCAGCATAAGCAATGAAGGTAAGCATCCCTCACTGACGATTAGCAGTCTGGATAAACTGGATGAGCCACCGGCACTGATACAATTGAATCGTCGGGTAAGAGAACTGATCCCTCCGGTTGATCTGACTGAGCTGTTGCTTGAAATAGATGCCCGAACCGGTTTTACCCGCGAATTCAGCCACGTCAGTGAATCAGGTGCTCGGGCGCAGGATCTCCAGGTCAGTCTGTGCGCAACACTGCTGGCAGAAGCCTGCAATATAGGGCATGAACCCCTGATAAAGCATAATATTCCCGCGCTTACTCGCCATCGTCTGAGCTGGGTTAAACAAAATTATCTCAGGGCAGAAACGCTGGTCAGCGCTAATGCACGGCTGGTTGATTTTCAGTCCACGCTGCCGCTCGCGGGGTACTGGGGAGGTGGTGAGGTTGCCTCCGCAGATGGTATGCGTTTTGTCACACCGGTTAAAACGGTTAATTCCGGACCAAATCGTAAATACTTTGGTTCAGGACGCGGTATCACCTGGTACAACTTCGTCTCCGATCAGTACTCCGGTTTCCATGGCATTGTCGTTCCCGGTACGCTTCGTGATTCCATCTTTGTACTGGAAGGGCTTCTGGAGCAGCAGACCGGGCTGAATCCGGTAGAAATTATGACGGACACGGCAGGATCCAGCGATATCATTTTTGGCCTGTTCTGGTTACTGGGCTACCAGTTTTCCCCTCGTCTGGCCGATGCAGGCGGGGCGATATTCTGGCGGGCAGATAAAACGGCACATTATGGTGCCCTGAATGAGCTGGCCCGGGGATGTGTTGAACTTTCAAAAATAGAATCCCAATGGGATGAAATGATGCGAATGGCGGGCTCACTGAAGCTTGGGACCATCCATGCATCAGAGCTTATTCGTTCACTGTTGAGAAGTAGCCGACCATCTGGTCTGGCTCAGGCGATTATGGAATTGGGCCGGGTCAACAAGACGTTGTATCTTCTCAACTATATCGATGATGAGGATTACCGGCGTCGGATCCTCACTCAGCTCAACCGGGGAGAAGGACGCCATGCAGTGGCTCGAGCCATTTGCTACGGACAACGTGGTGAAATTAGAAAACGCTACCGTGAAGGGCAGGAAGATCAACTCGGTGCTCTGGGTCTGGTGACCAATGCGGTTGTGTTGTGGAACACACTTTACATGCAGGAGGCGTTGTCACATCTTCGCAAATCGGGGGAAACACCTGAAGAGGAGCATCTGGCAAGATTATCGCCGCTGATACATGGCCATATAAATATGCTGGGGCATTATACGTTTTCGTTACCGGAAGATATTCTGAAGGGCGAGTTAAGACCATTAAATTTCAATACAAACAATGAATTAACCTCTTAGCGTGGTTTTTTACATCATTGGACCTTGAACCCCTAATACACCTAAGCAAAGCTGACCTGTATCGTCCGCCACCTCGATTGAGGTCTGGTTATCCAGATGGTAGGTGGCCGTAGAGATTCTGCTATCCGCTTCATGGCAAACCGGTTCACCTTCAGGGATACGCCAGTCCGTCATTCGTTTTATAACAGGAGCACCGGCTCATCCTTTTTGCGCAGCTACAATAAGGAGAGTTTGCAGGGCAGCTCTGTCAGAGTTTCGGATCGCCCTGTCGAGGATAGTTTCCTGTCCCTCGTCTGCCCAGGCTTCAACATGATAATTTGACCATACGTTACGTTCAGTCGAAGGCAGGCGGTCATCAGATTCGATGTGGAGAATGGGGGTACACTCAATGTCTGAAAGATAGGGTTTTGCAACGTCACCATCCGTAATACCGTTGACCAGTCCACCACAGTGATAAGCAATAACCCGTCCAATATCCAGCATGAAGGCCTGGTGCGCCTCACGGGAGTCAAGCTCACCCAGCAGTTCAGGTTTAATAAGAAGACCGGTGACGATTTCAGCCAGTTCATTGGGTAATATTTGCTTTGTCATAATGCCTCACAAAAATAGACGTATCAGGGCACGAGAGCTGCGGGATCATGCCCTGGCCAAAGGAAAATCACATGACGTTCAGGTACGATTTCATCACCCGGAACTCATCCGGAGTGATTGGTTTCATACTGGATTTTTTAATGGCAGAGCCAGAACTAAATTGTATTCCTCCTTCGGCATCTATTTCCCCACCATCGCGATAGTTAAGCTGTATCTCATCATGTCTATGCGCTGCATTAACGCTGTCCGGGCAACGCAATATAAACGATACTGGATATTCAAATTCACCGACGACCTCTGTAAATTCACAAAAGAAGTATTTCATCTTCTCGGCGAAAGCTGTTCGTTCAGCCTCAAGAAAATTGTGTAGACCTGTCCACCGGATGAAATCCTTGCTCACGACACAAGCAGCGCCTCCAAACCCGTCAGGTCTTTTTGAGCTACTGCATGTAAAAGCAATTTTGAACTCTATCAATTCATTTCTGTCAAATGCAATAAGTGCCGCCTGAGCAAACAGCGCAGCATGTTCAGAATTGAAATCTCCGAGATCACTGTTAATAAGAAAACCTTCAGGGCATTTATCCCCGTCAAAATGCCAGTCCAGGTCTTCAGGAATATCTGCAACAGTTCTGAATGGATGGTTCAGGACACAGTGACGTACAATAATCTCCATTTCTGAGAGGCCGTTTGTGTTATCACATGAAATGAGTTTTTGAATAAAACTATCATCAGGTTCAAACAATTCATTCATTGCCTCAAGTAATATATCAGCTTGAGTAGGATTTGCTTCAATAAGACAAGCACATTCTGAATAATAGTCAGCCATGATAAACCTCATATCTGTTTAGATGAGTACGGTCGATTAGGAGTAAGACCATCATACTTAACCAAACCGGCTCATCAAGGGGGTATTTTCACCGGAAGCAATAATAATTAAGGTCAGGTTCATAAATTCTGGATAATAATAACCAACCCCTAAATGGCACAAAAAAACACATGAAAACAGTGAGAAATACTGGACTTGTAAATTTTATTTTTTCTGATTGAAGCTTTGTATTCTATCCAGCTTTATATATAAGGGATAATGGTAGCGCCGAAAAACAGACATTAAACTCCATAATTGTAATAGTGCTAAGAACATAATCAATCTCGTCCAGCAATTCAGCCAGTGTGTAACACCAGATATAGTCCTTTCTGTATGAAGTGATCCAGAATGATGACCACCATTCCTTTATCAGCAGGTAAATATTATTCGTTGTAAGTCCTTGTCCATGGGTATCGTTTCGCCAATCTTCTAACCAGCGTTTATGTTGACCTGGAACACAGAAAGACAGGTAAAGCCTGGATTTTGCAACATTGATTTCAAATTGATAGTTCAATAGGTTAGATTCTTTCTTTCTCAGGCGTTCCACCCTTTGATCATGAATCCGGTCACGGTGTTCGCGGCGCTGAAAAACCCTGTTCTGTAACTCCGGGAACATGGAAACTGCCAGAGACCAGGAAAGAGGGAGAATAAAACACTCTCCACGAGATTCAATCAGAATATCGATAGCACGCAGGTATTCAACTTTAGTTGCTTCGCCACGAACAAATGGATCGTAACTCGAATCGACCTTTCTCAAGTCATTCGAGCTAATTTGCGATTTACCTGTAAGTTCTTTAAAAAAGGCTTTGACGTAGGCCAGTTCTCCAGTTTTCCGTCCCAAAGCTCTGCGATTCTCCACAGAAGCAATAGAAGCCATTGCACATCGCTGGAAAGGGTTAATCGGGACAAGCGTGGAAGATATCATTAATTACCATCCTTAGAGAATAGGAAGCACATAAAGACATATTATCAGTAATTATTTCACTTGCCAGTACCTATTTATATAATAGTGCTTATGAATAACATTCAAAAACATTTAATATTTTTCGGAGTCAACTTCAAACATGAGAAAGCAAATTTTAGCACACCCATAAACCGGAAGCATATAAAAACAGTGAGCAAAGGGAGGGTTAAAGCAATTACTAAGCCTTACATGAAAGGCTTAGTAAAGGAAATCAGGGATATTACTTAGTGATACAGCTTTCAACTAGTGAAGCAATGAATTTTCTTTCTGCATAACATCCTTTCATTGATTGCGGATCAAAAACAATATTATCAGCTTCGACATAGCGTAGCCTGTGGTATACAGACAAACGCGCTTCATTCCTTTTATGCTCTTCAAGTACCGGGGTGTAATCATGATCGGTCATTCCTATAACAAAGAAAGCACAAATGACAGATAGTCCAATGATAAAGAAGGGAGCATGTTCCAGGAAAGAGGACATTGTTTTAGATACGTTTACGTCAAAAATATCAACAACAGCATTACTGAATAAGGTAATAATTATAAGTAAAAACATTACACCGATAACACAGGAAATCCGGAGGACCATTTTTGTGTTGTCAGGCTCAGCAGTAACTTCATCAGGTGGTGCAAAGACAGAAGAACGAGTCGTCTTCTGCATTTCCGAACCGGCATAACCTCCGCCTCCCAGAATAACAGAGTCTCCCGAAATGCCACCCCCCAGTACTGAACCTGATCGTTCAGTGGTTGAAGTTTCCTTCAGATAAAGGGAGTTCAAAGGGATCCCGTCAGTTGGTGAATAATGAACTTTCATGATAGTCATAGTAAGGCTCCTGATTATTGATACTTTTATAGTACTGTGAGCCTGAGGACAATTTTCCCTTTAAAAGGGTGAAATCGCTATTTAACAATTTTTTTTACCGGGCACGAAAGGATAAAAACCGTAGTTGTCCTGCAAAAGCATCCAATTATGGAAAAACTATGAATGCAACATGTTGACGAGAAAATCTGATGGAAAAAGTTTACCTGTCTGGTATTGTCAGTAAAACCGGCAAAGGATTCAACTAACCAGGGGTGGTTTGTTGAATACGGAGCAGTAGCAGCCCCTTTGCCGGTTTGTCATCCTTTCATGCCTGCATCACTTTCCTTCCTGCTACCTGAAGACATCCACATACGATCTGCAAAAAAGAAGCCCACATTTCGTTATGGGAGTGAACTACTTTTTTCACGAAAAGGGTTTCTCTGGGCGCACAATACGTGACACCGTCACTTTTAGATGTAAGTGATATAATATCATTGGATATAGTCACAATGGTAAATGTCAATAGCAATAAAATAACAGAAAAAAATTATAAAATTGATGCCTTTTAAATAAAACAAAGTTTCAATATATCGATATAAAAACCAACAAAAAGCATGAATTCAGGAATAACCAGAAGTGTGCTCATTTTTCCACCGCGCCAAGAGATGTATAACATCCTATTTACAGTTAGAATAATACCCATTATTCCATTTGTTATCATATTGTTAAAAAGAGTAGGGCGGTATCTTTTCCTAGTTCGTGCTTAAAAAAGTAACTTTTTCGCGCCCCTCTACTGAGTAACGCTACGTGAAATCTGGAGAAATTTAGGGGGGTGAGTACGCCAGATTTTGCGTAGCGCACGGTTGTCAAAGTACAAAATTTGTCTGATTTATGCCCGGATCGTGGTTGAAATGAAAATGAAGTATGAAGGGCTGGCGAAGTGAAGCTTTTTACGCCATGAAAATACTTTTGTGCTTTGAGGAGGGAGTGGAACAGCTTATAGACCACATCAAGCCTTGTGTAACAGTGTGTGGGTCATCCTCTTGGTTGACCTGCTCCCCGTTGATTAACACACCGCGATGAGAGCTTCGTGAAAACGATAAAGCGTGACTACATAAGTATCATGCCCAAACCAGACGGGTTAACGGCAGCAAAGAACCTTGCAGAGGCGTTCGAGCATTATAACGAATGGCATCCGCATAGTGCGCTGGGTTATCGCTCGCCACGGGAATATCTGCGGCAGCGGGCCAGTAATGGGTTAAGTGATAACAGGTGTCTGGAAATATAGGGGCGAATCCACTTTTCCTTTCGTTTACCATCAGAGGTGGAAGTGTGGGTGATGTGATTTCTGGTCTGTTGTCGTTCTCCGCATGTGAAGTAATGGCGTTCCCTGCTTATCAGGAATTTGCGTTATCTTTCGAGGTAAGAGTGGGTAAACGAGATGGCGCCGGGGACTGTTCTGGCCTGGTCTTGTCTGGAGTTTCTTCCCGGGTATTCTCTTCCGTGTATTGGGGAATGGCCTTCAGAGAAACTGGCTTTCTCTCGTCGCTATTCAATGGTGGTCGAGATTTGCTTCATGGGGTCGGTAGCCTGGGGCAATGAGGTTGGTCTTTTCGGTAGCCTGGCAGGAAGAGGTGGGTATTGCCTGGGTGTGGCGTAATGGCAGTTCCTTTTCTTCGTTATCTTGTTTTGTTGTTTTCTTATTGCCTAAAACAATTTGTTTATATCCTCATTAAACGCAACGAGAGCCATTCTGAGCGTGTCTGTTTTGTGGTGGCATCAGGAGTTGTTTTTGGCGTTTTCGTCGCAGGGTGTTGGTCTCTGGTGCGCTGCTTAACGGATATAAGAAGTGACATGGCAAAACGTCAACTTTTTGGACCAAATCAGGGTAAAGCGTTGACTTTTCATTGATGTATTATTTATTTGTTTTCTTGTGGGTGTTATGTTCGTAAAAGCCTTGCCGCGCCTGGAGTGTATGAAGTTGGAGAGTAGGGAAGAGGGCGATCAACGAGTTCTTATAGAAATCCTCAATTAGTGACCGCCAATGTCAACGCGTTAATTAGTCTGTCGCCTGGGAGTCTGTACGCGTAGCCACGCTTCATCCCCCCAAAATCACGCGTCACAAAGCTGCCAGCGTAACGTTTGGTAATGACCTGGCAGACATAACAGATGGCGAGAAGATAAAGCATGGACTTCTTGTTAACTTTGGTAAAAACATAGCAAGACAGGGGCTTTGTTGAATAAATCGAACTTTTGCT
>NZ_KV792517.1:0-10344 GCF_001808265.1 Klebsiella sp. HMSC16A12 | reverse complement strand
ATCACGGTAAGCTCAGCGGCGAAATACTGTACCGGTTGGTGGGGCAAGGCAAGAAGCTGTTTCGCTGGCGACTGCCCGAAGGTAACCATTACCTAAGGACGGAAACCAGAAACACGTATACATCGCGCTATACTGCAGTGGCAATGGCGTTCGCCAGCGTTTAAATGGGGAGCCGGATGCGCTGAAAGGTGCACGTCCGGTTCGGAGAGGAGAGGCAGGGAAATAGTCCGACTACGCCCTGCCTCTTACTCTACTCCGCACCTGGCAGGGCTGGCTGTATCTGGCGGTGGTTATCGATCTCTTCGCCCGTAATGTGGTCGGCTGGTCGATGAAACCCACTCTCTCACGCGAACTGGCGCTCGACGCGCTGATGATGGCGGTCTGGCGCCGAAAACCAGACAGCGAGGTTATCGTACATAGCGATAGTAATAATGCCGATGTCAGTCTTTACCACCACTTAGTTTGCCGTTTAACCAGATTGGTGTGATTACTGATGCAGTGAAGACCTTCCCGCATCCTGACTCACACAGCGATCGACCTTTTGTGTCCTGCCCTGGACCCGTCGGTTGCCGGAAGCGCCTTCATGCGAGGCATCTCCTCACCGATGCGCGTGACTCAAGAAGGGCCTGACGGCTTGTCTCGTTACTGTCCTGTCCGGGTTATCTGTCTGGAGATTCAACTCTGTTTCCTCACAGGAGCTCTGTCATGGTTGATAAAGTTACCGAAGCTGCCGTTGTGGGTGGCGTGGATACACATAAAGATTTGCACGTTGCCGCTGTCGTAGATCAGAACAATAAAGTCCTTGGGACTCAGTATTTCTCCACAACACGACAAGGTTACCGGCAGATGCTGGCATGGATGACCTCGTTTGGGACATTAAAGCGAATTGGTGTTGAGTGCACAGGTACCTATGGTTCCGGTTTGCTTCGTTATTTTCAGAACGCCGGGTTAGAAGTTCTTGAGGTGACTGCTCCAGACCGGATGGAGCGACGCAAACGGGGTAAAAGTGACACAATTGATGCTGAATGTGCCGCTCATGCAGCATTCTCAGGCATCAGGACAGTTACTCCCAAAACGCGTGATGGCATGATTGAGTCCCTGCGGGTATTAAAAACTTGCCGAAAAACAGCAATATCAGCCCGCAGAGTCGCTCTCCAGATTATCCATTCAAATATTATCTCTGCCCCGGATGAATTACGTGAACAGCTCAGAAATATGACGCGCATGCAGCTCATCAGGACCCTGGGTTCCTGGAGACCTGATGCCAGTGAATACCGCAATGTAACCAACGTTTATCGCATTTCATTAAAGTCCCTTGCCCGACGCTATCTCGAGTTACATGACGAAATCGCTGATCTGGATGTCATGATTGCGGCAATTGTCGACGAGTTGGCACCTGAGCTGATTAAACGTAATGCTATCGGATACGAAAGCGCTTCACAGTTGCTGATCACTGCCGGAGACAATCCTCAACGGTTAAGATCAGAATCAGGATTTGCGGCACTGTGTGGTGTCAGCCCGGTCCCCGTTTCTTCTGGAAAAACGAACCGTTACCGACTTAATCGTGGTGGAGATCGTGCTGCAAATAGTGCACTTCACATCATCGCCATCGGACGCTTACGAACTGACGCAAAAACAAAGGAATATGTCGCCTGGCGTGTAGCCGAAGGACATACAAAAATGGAAGCGATACGCTGTCTAAAGCGATATATCTCCCGCGAAGTTTACACGTTACTGCGCAATCAAAACAGGCGGATCAACAGTATCCCGATAACAGCTTGACTCTTAGAAGGGCGTCCAAGGCAGCCATTATACGAGCAGGCAGTTCCGGCAGTTACTGTGGCGATACCGGATCAGGCAGAGTATGAGTCGGCGTGGAAACTGCTGGGATAACAGCCCAATGGAGCGCTTCTTCAGGAGTCTGAAGAACGAATGGGTGCCGGCGACGGGCTATGTAAGCTTCAGCGATGCAGCTCACGCAATAACGGACTATATCGTTGGATATTACAGCGCACTAAGACCGCACGAATATAATGGTGGGTTACCGCCAAACGAATCAGAAAACCGATACTGGAAAAACTCTAACGCGGTGGCCAGTTTTTGTTGACCACTTCATGTAAGGTCAGAAAGTCCAATGACAGCTTTATGTACGAAGCAGTCATTGAGCTACTACGTATAAATGACCGCTCCTGGCCTACAGCAGACAAGCTTAGGATGCTGAAGGTCTGCTGAGAGCGATAAACGGAAATTCGAGACGGTATAGTCTCTAAAAGCTTCCCTGCCATAAAGTTGCCGAGATTCTCAGCGAATAGGTAAGTATCATCATACAGTGGTCAGATGTGCATCCGCAGTACATTTGCTCGCATGTTAACGTAGCAGTAGTACAACATCATTTAGAGACGAATCGCCTAACAGGTTTTAACACCTTAAAATTTCACTGCTGGTTAAACACATTATTAAATGATTTTTATCATTTAAATCATTGGGTTAATTTTAATTGTGATTTGCTTTTAACCCTCGCAATTTAGAAGTATTATTTTGAGATTAATCCACTTGCCCTGCCTTCATCACTGCTTGTAAATATGCGTGAAGAATGATTTTAAGGTTATATATCATGGAGTTATTGAAGTTTTTGGCGGCGATTTTTGTCATTTACTTGTTGTTTTTTAGAAAGAAAAAACGTAAATCTCCAAAGTCTTATGCTTCAGACCCCGTGAAAGCACCGCCAAAAGAATGGCTCGCTGACATCAAGAAAAAAGAGGCGGTTGTGCGAAACGATGATAGTGAAGACGATAACCTTGCAACTTTTACATTGAGCGGTGGCCGGGGTGTTGAACTTCGGGTGACAACCAATCATTACCGCAACACCTCAAAGTCAGCAGGTGCACTAGCTCGATGGGTACTTCCGGGTGAGATGATAACTGTAGCTGGTGTAGCAATTAGCGGTGGCCACATTTACGTGGGGCAACGTATGAAGCCCTCCGGTCAGGAATCAGGCGGCTATTATGACGATGGAAGTGAGGCATCATTAATTGATGACACATGTAAGATAAAACCTACTTCTTATCTTTACGAGGACAGTTCATTAGGATACTGGCCCAGTTTTTCCTCTCTTTCCCCAGAAGCACGCGGTGCGTATGTCAGTTGGCTTGCCAGCGATAGGTCTGATCCATCGTGTCCTATCGGCTATGTTTTTATCTACCTCTACGGCCTGGAAAGAAAAGCGCTCGTAGATTCCACTGACCCAAAATTCCCTGATGCTGAGTTCCGTAATCTGTTCAATGAAGTCGCTCGGTTAAGATCGATATTCATTGAGAACCGCTCCTTCCGTGGATATTCGACCCAATTACTCGAAGCCATGTCTATTCTGCGCCCGAACATGGGCTTAGCCACTGCGCTCGATAGCAATTCAGGTTTCAGCAACAGCATGCAATTTAAGCTGGCTCTTGCAAAAACTGTACATGAAGGAGTTCCTGTATCAGCTGAACTGGCGTTGAACTGGGTAATAAACCACACCGAGTATTCGCTGCGTACCCCGGCTCGCCGCTGTGCTAAAGAGTTTGCTGCACTTTTCAAACGGCGTTACACCCTCAAATATGGTGAAGGGATGGTCGTTAAGGCGAATAAAACGCGCCTAAGGTTAGATTACACACCAGCAAGTCCTAGTTTGCGAGGTGTTCGACTTCCTGTTCCCGACCTGCCTGATCCAAGTGCGTTGAAGAGCCCTGTCCAGAAAATTATGGCTCTTGCCGATATATGTACAGATGAACTTGATGCTTATAGTCGCTACCTTGGTAGGAAAGGTACGTCAGTCAATGATACGGCTGCAATTATGCTGCTCCCTTCAGAGATCGTTAATGAAAGCGCAGAAAAAATATTAAGCTCATTCAAACGCTGGGCTGATGAGGCGATCCTCGTCAAGGAGGGGTTAGTCTCAGTTGCTGACTTTTGGGCACATATGAATGCCAGTTGCCCCAATAAGATCAATAAAAAAGAGGCCGATTTGATGCAGGCCTTTGCTCTGAAGATGGGTTACGGTCTGGCACCTGACCCGTATTATCACCATGTGAAGGCGGATGTTGATGGGACACTTGTTCTATTCCCTGCCGCAGAAGGTGGACGCTTCTCACCTTCTCCTGAATTTATCTCAGCCGTAATGACGCTCAGATTAGGGGCGATGGTCGCCTTGATTGACGATTCTCTTGATCAAGCTGAACAGAAAGTACTTGAGAATGCCATCAACAACAATCCTGGCTTCACCGATGATGAAAAACGCTCTCTACATGCGTATTTAACGTGGCAACTTCATACCCCAGCCAATATGACAGGAATGAAAAGTAGGATTGAGTTGATGGGGGCCGCGGAAAAAGCTGCTGTGGGTAAGGTTATCGTTAGTGTTGCCTGTTCGGATGGGACAATAGCGCCTGCCGAAATCAAACAGCTTGAGAAGATTTATTCAAGTTTGGGGCTGGATCCCTCATCTGTCTCGAGCAATATCCATCAGCATTCCGCAACTGAACATGATCTCGTCTCGTCTGTACCAACTGATCAGCCAGCAGCAGGGTTCACACTGGATGCTAATGTACTTGCCCGCCACGAATCTGCCACGGATGATGTTCGTAAATTGCTGAACACAATTTTCACCGAAGAAGAACCGGAAGAGCCAGAAAGCGCTCCAGCCTCATCAACGGAGGCGGGGGGACTTGACTCCGCACATAGCCAGCTTTATCGCAGTTTGCTGGAGAAAGAACAGTGGTCCCGAAAAGAGGCGACAGAATTGTGCGGAAATTTGAATTTGATGCTCGGCGGTGCGCTTGAGGTGATCAATGACTGGTCCTATGCGGTGGTTGATGCTCCAGTACTGGACGATGCCGATGATGATATCTGGGTTGACCTGGAAATTGCCAAAGAATTAGAGGGATAGTGAATGTCTGTAACACGTATAAGAGTGAAAGAACGCGACGCTATTATTCAGTCACTTAAGTCAGGTGTAACGCCAAGGATAGGCATTCAGCATATCCAGGTTGGCCGCGTGAATGAGATCACCGCTCTCCATCAGGATATTGAGAGGATTGCTGACGGTGGTGCAAGCTTCAGACTTATCATCGGTGAATATGGTTCTGGTAAAACGTTCTTTCTGAGTGTTGTGCGCTCTATTGCGCTGGAGAAGAAGTTGGTGTCAGTCAGTGCTGACCTTTCTCCTGACAGACGTATTCACTCATCGGGAGGTCAGGCTCGTAATCTTTATTCTGAGCTCATGAAAAACATGTCCACCAGAAACAAGCCGGATGGTAATGCGTTACTTAGCGTTGTTGAAAGGTTCGTTACGGAGGCAAGGAAGGAAGCTGACACGGACGGCTCCGAGGTTTCATCAGTTATTCATAAACGCCTGGCAGCACTATCAGATATGGTCGGTGGATATGACTTTGCGAAGGTCATTGATGCATTCTGGCGGGGGCATGAGCAGGATAACGAAACGCTAAAATCCAATGCCATTCGCTGGTTGCGTGGAGAGTACACTACTAAAACTGATGCCCGTCACGATCTCGACGTTCGGACTATTATCTCAGACGCATCATTCTATGATTCTTTGAAGCTGATGAGCCTTTTTGTCCGCCAGGCAGGCTATGCCGGTCTTTTGGTCAGCCTCGACGAAATGGTGAACCTCTTGAAGCTGAATAATACGCAAGCAAGAACAGCGAACTACGAACAGATTTTGCGGATCCTGAATGACTGCCTGCAAGGCTCAGCCGAGAACATTGGTTTTATCCTCGGGGGTACGCCAGAGTTTCTTTTCGATCCGCGTAAAGGTCTTTACGGCTATGAGGCGCTCCAGTCGCGTCTGGCGGAAAACCGGTTCGCGCAAAAAGCAGGAGTGATTGACTACTCATCCCCCACTTTGCATCTTGCCAGCCTCACCCCTGAGGAACTGTATATTTTGCTGAGAAATCTTCGTCATGTTTATGCCGGTGGAGATCCAGAGAATTATCTGGTACCAGATGAGGCACTGACTGGATTCCTGCATCACTGTAGTAAAACCATTGGAGACGCTTACTTCCGTACCCCCCGTAATACCATAAAAGGTTTCCTGGACATGCTGGCCGTGCTGGAACAAAACAGAACGATGAACTGGCAAACACTAATCGAGGGTGTGGCGATTGAAGAGGACCGGCCCAGCGATATGGATGACACCACTACGGAGGAAAGCGATGACGACGACGGACTGGCGAACTTCAAACTATGAGCAGTGCCTACGATAGCCTCGATCCCCGCGTCCGTAAGTGGGTTTACAAGCAGGGGTGGTCGACATTAAGGCCCTTGCAGGAGAGTTCTATCCCGGCAATTTTAGCCCGTGATCGAGACGTGCTAATCAGTGCAGGTACAGCAGCGGGTAAAACAGAGGCTTTCTTTCTTCCTGCCTGTTCGGCAGTTGCAGATCTCACGAATGGATTTGGCATCGTCTATATCAGTCCGTTGAAGGCATTGATTAACGATCAGTACCGTCGTCTTGGGAGCCTTGGAGATGCATTGGAAATGCCAGTGACTCCCTGGCACGGGGATGTACCACAAAGCAAAAAGAAGAAGGCTCGGACGAACCCTGCTGGCATTTTACTGATTACACCTGAGTCACTTGAGTCTTTGCTCATAAATTCAATGGGCTGGCTCAAACAGGCGTTTTCTTCAGTCGCATACATCGTTATTGATGAGTTTCATGCTTTTATTGGTTCAGAGCGTGGTGTACAGCTGCTTTCTCTGCTCAATAGAATTGACCATGTGCTAGGATGCCAGGTAAATCCAATTCCCCGCGTTGCGTTGAGTGCCACGCTGGGGGAACTGGAGAAAGTGCCCGAAATGTTGCGCCCGGACAAACGACTCCCCTGCGTAACTGTTACAGATAGTAATAGCATGACCACTCTTCAGGTACAGGTCAAAGGGTACCTGGAGCGAGTGATCCAAAATGATGAAGAACTTCAGAGTTCAGCTGAACATGACGTTTGCGCTGACATTTTTAGACTTTGCCGTGGCGATTCTCATTTGGTCTTTGCAAACAGCCGAAAACGCACTGAAAGCATTGCGGCAACGCTGAGCGACATGTGTGAGGAACAAATTGTTCCGAATGAATTTTTCCCCCACCATGGTTCCCTTGCCAAGGAATTACGTGAGGTGCTTGAATCTCGTCTTCAGAAAGGAAATTTGCCCACAACAGCTGTTTGTACAATGACGCTTGAGTTGGGAATTGATATCGGTAAGGTTAAATCGGTTATCCAAGTTACGCCTCCGCATTCTGTTTCCAGTTTGCGCCAGCGAATGGGGCGTTCTGGGCGACGCGATTCCCCGTCAGTACTCAGAATGCTAATTACAGAAAATGAGCTTACTGTGAGTAGCAGTATCGTTGATCACCTACGACTCCAGTTGGTGCAGTCGATGGCAATGATCAGGTTGATGATCTCTAAACAATGGTTTGAGCCTGCCGATTCCCGGCAGATGCATTACTCCACGCTGCTACACCAGATTCTTGCAATTACCGCACAATGGGGTGGAGTTCGTGCCGACCAGCTCTGGTCACAACTATGCCAGACAGGGCTGTTCAGAAATGTAGATTTAAACGATTTCAAAAGCCTGCTTAAACATATGGGAGCATGTGGCCTACTCACTCAACTTGCTAGCGGCGAAATGGTTGTTGGGGCAGAGGGGGAGAAACTGACTAACCATTACACTTTTTATGCCGTGTTCAATACACCAGAAGAGTTCCGCATTATCACCGGAAACAGAACCCTTGGAACAGTGCCTGTGGACTCCCCACTGCTACCAGACCAACACATCATCTTCGGTGGGCGGCGCTGGAAAGTGACAGAGATCGAGACAGAGAAAAAAGTTATCTATGTAGAGGCAACCAAAGGCGGTCAGCCACCACAATTTAGTGGGGGAGGTATGTCTGTTCATGATGCCGTTCGTCAGGAAATGCTCGCTATCTATAGGGAAGGTGATTACCGCATAGCAATAGGTAGCAAGAAAGTAGATTATGCCGATACTGCCGCCAGAAACCTATTTGCGGAAGGCTGTAGTAACTTTCAGCGTTTTAAACTTCAAAATGAGTGTTTTATTACGAGTGGACAACACTGTTACGTAATACCCTGGATGGGGGATAAAGTTGTCAATACGATTACAGCCTTGCTCATACGTTGTGGTTTTAAAGCAAATTCATTTGCTGGCGTTATAGAAATCGATAACTCCAGTGTAGCTTCCGTTCAGCACGCGCTGAAAGAAATGTTGTTGTCAGGCTTGCCATCTGCATTTGATCTTGCCACAGATGTTCCAGAAAAGTACTTAGATAAATATGACGAGTATTTACCAGAGTCCCTTCTTGCGAAAGGGTATGGTGCAAAGGCGTATGAAACAGAAGGTACGCGCATCTGGTTGCAGAAACATCTTTAGTAATCTGGATATGTAATCAGGGTATAAATAAGACATATATACCCTGAATTTTTTATTTCCCTGTAGATTTACTAGGCTTTAGTCCCGGGGTATTACCAGGAGTATCTTTATTATCACGTCGACGTTGATCCGGTTTTCCTGTCGATTTAGCAATTGGTTTTGGACCAGGTTTAAGACCCATGATAGTTATCCTTTAGAGGTGTAAGAGGGAAGCCTCAACATTGATATATTGGATAATGTGAAATTTTTCAATGGGAGCGATCAACATATCCAATGATTAACTCGATATTGTGAACAGTGTCCGCTTCTGGCTGTGAGTTCAACCGATGGATGCAACACATTGATTGAACCGTTCTGCGGGTGATTCATAGTCTAGCGTTTTTCTCGGCCTTTCGTTGAGCTGTCTGGCAACACTGTTAAGTCTTTGCTGGCTGTGAACCGATAAGTCAGTTCCTTTTGGAAAATATTGTCTGAGCAATCTGTTCGTATTTTCATTTGAGCCACGTTGCCAGGGAGATTGAGGATCACAAAAATAAATCTGAATGTCTGTCGCTATAGTAAATCGTGTGTGGCTGGTCATTTCAGCGCCACGATCCCAAGTTAATGTTTTATAAAGCTCAGCAGGTAATTCCCGGGCTTGTCTGATGAGTGCAGATATAACCGTTATGGTCTTGTTGTCTCTGATCTTCGCCAGCATAATAAAACGAGAATGACGTTCTACGAGGGTGATGATATAGGAGTTTTTCGAGCCCTGAATCAAGTCACCTTCCCAGTGACCTGGGATGGCTCTGTCAGCCGCCTCTGGTGGCGTTTCGCTGACAGGTATCGTGTTAGGGATTGACCCTAATCCTTTCCCTTTAAGCGATGACGTTCTGGATCTACGCACTGCTCTTCCGCTTCTGAGGCATTGCTGCAGCTCTTTTTTTAATGCTCCCCGGGTTTGTATAAAAAGCGTTTTATAAATCGTTTCGTGTGACACATGCATTTCCTGATTATCCGGATAACAGCGTTTCAGCCAACCGGCGATCTGTTCCGGCGACCAGTCCTGATGCATCTTCTCTGCAATGATTTTACACAATGCGGGGCTTTCAATTAGCTTGCAAGGTTTTGGTCTCAGTGCATTTTCCCACGCAGTAGCATCGGCTTTTGCTGCACGGTATTGTTTTGCACCACCGTGCCTCCTGACCTCGCGGCTAATCGTTGAGGGCGCTCTTGATAATTTGGCGGCGATATCCCTGATACTGAGTTTTGCTACCAGCCCTCTGGATATCTCCTCTCTTTCATCAAGCGAAAGCGCTAATCGGTGCCGTTTTCGCACGGGAGGACGATAGCCGCCTGTCTGGTGGATAGTGGGCATAATGGAAGAATGATATCTGTCGAACATTCTGGCGATATCATGTAGAGAATCACCTTGCTTATATCTGTCCCAGATAATTGCCTTCTGCTCTGGCGTGTAGTTAATCCGAGTTCTTCGTTTCATGACAACGTCCCCCTTGATTAAGGATAGCGTTGCATCGACCCGTTGAACTCACAGCTCAAAGCGGACCTTCCGTTCGCACCTGCCTTTTGCTTTGAACACCCTCCTGCTGTATCTCCTTCATCCTGCCATACGATTACTCCGTTCAGATCCGACTTTGGGAGTTTTCGGATCTGCGGTGGAAAAATGAGAAAGCAGGATATGTACAACATATCCATATGCCACGCATCTGCATATGTAACACCTATACAAACCAGTCCGACAGGCATATACTGCACATATGTACTCACACATCATGCATGATCAGCCGGAGGAACATCCATGCGCACAGTTTCGATATTTAAAAACGGCAATAACCGCGCCATCCGTCTGCCCCGGGACCTGGATTTTGACGGCGTCAGCGAGCTGGAGATCGTCCGGGAAGGGGACAG
>NZ_KV792516.1:0-83803 GCF_001808265.1 Klebsiella sp. HMSC16A12 | reverse complement strand
AAACACTATCAGTAAGTTGGAGTCATTACCAATGGATACGACAGAAGAACTAAATGGAACCTATTTCTATCACGGACAATCCAATCTTTCGGCTGGTGAACTTTTTGATGTCATTTTTCTTGAACAATTTTGTGACGAACTTGGCATTGGTATTGAATCTGGTGCCGCTATCCTCGCCGGGCAACCTTGGCTAAAAACCAGAACAAAGCCAGGAGAGGCAATAAAAGGAACAAGTGTTGTTTCTAAATATGGAAGGATGCTTCTGAGAAATGCAAAAACTCCATTTGGTATTAGGGTTCCTACACCCGTTGGTGTAAGAATGAGAAAAACGAATAGTCTTGCTGCTGTTATCGCCCGTTATGTTCCGTGGTTAGGTTGGATAGGACTTGTAAACTCAATTTATCAAGTTTCAAGAAAAACTCAGGAAAAATACAACCTAATAGCTCGCCCCAAAGACCGTATACAATGGACATCCTTTTAATGAAAAGCATTCAAGATCAGGTTTTAGACTTGTTTAAAGATGAGATCTCAACCCGTTTAGATAAAAATTGGAAAGAAATCCCATTGGAACTTGATTATGACTTATTTGATGCTCCCGGCGACGATCTGCATGACGCTTTAAATAAATTTGAACAAAAATTTAATGTTGATCTTTCCAGTGTTAAATGGTCGTGTTATTTCCCTTGGGAGAATACTCCAATGCTAACTCGGTGGTTTAAAGTAAAACGAGAAGATGTAGAAAAAACGCGTAAACCTTTAACTATCAAAATGTTTGCCGAATCAGCAAAAGCAGGTAAATGGCTTTACGACTAGCAACCACAAGCCGTTGTCGTAACGAGGTCTACGGCCAGAAGGCAGAACAACATCGACGGCGAACGTAATGTATGAAGACGATCGCGTGGCGGCGGTTCAATTACTGTGACGGTACCCCGCCCCCTCTGCAACTGGAATCCGGATCGCGCCGCGTGCTTTCGTCGGTTTCCCTCACCTGCCCATCTCCGTTATTATGTCTCATCCATGTGATAACGACGACAACTACAAAATCGCAGCCATTTCAAATCAGGGATCTGGATAACACCCCATGAGCACAATTGACAATCTCGACGCCCACACGCCGATGATGCAGCAGTATCTCAAGCTAAAGGCGCAACATCCTGACATTCTGCTGTTTTACCGGATGGGGGATTTTTACGAGCTATTTTATGACGATGCGAAACGCGCCTCGCAGCTGCTCGATATCTCGCTGACCAAGCGCGGCGCCTCCGCGGGCGAACCGATACCCATGGCCGGCATCCCCCACCACGCCGTAGAGAACTACCTCGCCAAACTGGTCAATCAGGGCGAGTCGGTGGCCATTTGCGAGCAGATTGGCGACCCGGCCACCACCAAGGGGCCGGTCGAGCGTAAAGTGGTGCGTATCGTCACCCCGGGCACCATTAGCGATGAAGCGCTGCTGCAGGAGCGCCAGGACAACCTGCTGGCCGCCATCTGGCAGGACAGCAAAGGCTTCGGC
Organism: Klebsiella sp. HMSC16A12; assembly: GCF_001808265.1. Lineage (NCBI taxonomy): Bacteria > Pseudomonadati > Pseudomonadota > Gammaproteobacteria > Enterobacterales > Enterobacteriaceae > Klebsiella > Klebsiella sp. HMSC16A12. Next base: position 82,290 of record NZ_KV792516.1, on the reverse strand, counting down.
TACGCGACGCTGGATATCAGCTCCGGGCGCTTTCGCCTGAGCGAACCGGCCGACCGCGAAACCATGGCGGCAGAGCTGCAACGCACCAACCCGGCGGAACTGCTGTATGCGGAAGATTTTGCCGAATCGTCGCTGATCGAGGGCCGCCGCGGTCTGCGCCGTCGCCCGCTGTGGGAATTTGAAATCGACACCGCACGCCAGCAGCTAAACCTGCAGTTCGGCACCCGCGATCTGGTCGGCTTCGGCGTCGAAAACGCCCCGCGCGGCCTGTGCGCCGCCGGCTGCCTGCTGCAGTATGTCAAAGACACCCAGCGTACCTCGCTGCCGCACATCCGCTCCATCACCATGGAACGCCAGCAGGACAGCATCATTATGGATGCCGCCACCCGCCGTAACCTCGAGATCACCCAGAATCTGGCCGGCGGCACCGACAACACCCTGGCCTCGGTACTCGACTGTACGGTGACGCCGATGGGTAGCCGGATGCTCAAGCGCTGGCTGCATATGCCGGTCCGCGATACCGCCGTGCTGGTGGAGCGCCAGCAGACCATCGGCGCGCTGCAGGAGCGCTATACCGAGCTGCAGCCGGTGCTGCGCCAGGTCGGCGATCTGGAGCGTATTCTGGCGCGTCTGGCGCTGCGTACCGCCCGGCCGCGCGATCTTGCCCGCATGCGTCATGCCCTGCAGCAACTGCCTCTGCTGCGTGAGCTGCTGGCCGACGTTGACAGTCAGCCGGTGCAAAAATTGCGCGAGAAAATGGGCGAGTTCACCGAACTGCGCGAACTGCTGGAGCGCGCGGTGATCGACGCCCCGCCGGTGTTGGTCCGCGACGGCGGAGTCATCGCTCCAGGCTATAGCGAAGAGCTGGACGAGTGGCGGGCGCTGGCCGACGGCGCCACCGATTATCTCGATAAGCTGGAGATCCGCGAGCGCGAGCGGCTGGGCCTCGATACCCTGAAAGTCGGCTACAACGCCGTCCACGGCTACTACATCCAGATCAGCCGCGGCCAGAGCCACCTCGCGCCGATCCACTACGTGCGCCGCCAGACGCTGAAAAACGCCGAACGCTACATTATTCCTGAGCTGAAGGAATACGAAGATAAGGTGCTGACCTCCAAGGGCAAAGCGCTGGCGCTGGAAAAACAGCTTTATGACGAACTGTTCGACCTACTGCTGCCGCATCTCGCCGATCTGCAAACCAGCGCCAGCGCGCTGGCCGAGCTGGACGTGCTGGTCAACCTGGCGGAACGTGCGGAAACCCTGAACTACTGCTGCCCGACCTTTAGCGATAAGCCAGGCATTCGCATTAGCGAAGGCCGCCATCCGGTGGTCGAGCAGGTGCTGAAAGAGCCGTTTATCGCTAACCCGCTGCAGCTGGCGCCGCAGCGGCGGATGCTGATCATCACCGGGCCGAACATGGGCGGTAAAAGTACCTATATGCGCCAGACCGCGCTGATTGCGCTACTGGCCTATATCGGCAGCTACGTCCCGGCGCAGAAAGTAGAAATTGGCCCGATCGATCGCATCTTCACCCGCGTCGGCGCGGCGGATGACCTGGCCAGCGGCCGCTCGACCTTTATGGTGGAGATGACTGAAACCGCCAATATCCTGCACAATGCCACCGAGCATAGCCTGGTGCTGATGGATGAGATTGGCCGTGGCACGTCCACCTACGACGGGCTATCGCTGGCGTGGGCCTGTGCGGAAAATCTGGCCAACAAAATCAAGGCGCTGACGCTGTTCGCCACCCACTACTTCGAGCTCACCCAGCTGCCGGAGAAAATGGAAGGCGTCGCCAACGTCCACCTCGACGCGCTGGAGCACGGCGATACCATCGCCTTTATGCACAGCGTGCAGGACGGCGCGGCCAGCAAGAGCTATGGCCTGGCGGTCGCCGCGCTGGCGGGGGTGCCGAAAGAGGTGATCAAGCGCGCGCGGCAGAAACTGCGCGAGCTGGAGAGTATCTCGCCCAACGCGGCGGCGACCCAGGTCGACGGCACGCAGATGTCGCTACTCGCCGCCCCGGAAGAGACCTCGCCTGCGGTTGAGGCGCTGGAGAATCTTGATCCGGACTCCCTGACCCCGCGTCAGGCGCTGGAGTGGATCTACCGTCTGAAAAGCCTGGTCTAGCCACCCATTAAGGTGAAAAACGGCAGCGCTGTGAAGCGCTGCCGTTTTAGTAAACAAAAAAATGGGTGCTAGAGGATGCGTCCTGACAACCCATACGCGGGGTTGCCCCCGCGCGGATGCTACTTCTTCGATTCGTAAGCGAGAACAGCTTTAAACTCAATATTACGCTCTTTAATACTCAGCTCGCATAGTGAGCTGTGCACCAACAGCGTAAATCCCAGTACCGTAATACAGAGTACGATGATTGCCACAAGGGCATATTTTGTCAGCATATCTTGCCTCCCTGCAAAGAAGAGACTAACATCTGAATTGTCTATGTTCATTCGCTAGCCTCAGTTGATAGAAATATCTCCTGGGGCTTTCGTCTGTCTGGGGTCCTGGTAATGCTCAAGGCCAGACAGCCTCAAGCACCCGCCGCAATTCTACACTCGTCAGGGCGTGAAATTTATCTGCAAGGAATTAATCAGACGAATTTTATAATAATCTGGATGCAGGCTCGCAAAGTCATCCCGGTATATTAACCCTTCACGTAATTTTTTAATTTAATGAAAAAATAATTTCCATAATTGTACTAAATATAAAAAAGGCCCGACTTAGCGGGCCCCTTTCATTAACGCTTATCTTCCGGCAATAGCGGCGGTACGTGCGGCACCTGCGGCGCCTCATCGATATCTTTCTGCGTCATGCGGAACGCTTCCGGATAGTGTTCGCGGCTGGTGCGGCGCAGCGGCTCGGTATCTCGCCAGGTGTAAAGACAGTGCTGGCACTGATACACGGTCCAGACCCCTTTCACCGGCGAGGTCGCCATGACTTCAATCTTTTCATCGGCGCAACGTGGACAAATCATCTTCTTCTCCTTATTTACGGTTGGCCAGCATAGCGGTCAGTTTTTCAGCCCAGGCTTTGGTTTCCGGCAGATCCTGCACCGGCTGGCTGTAGTGACCGCGAAGGTCCGGCGCAACCGGGGTGGTGGCGTCGATAATCAGTTTGTCGGTAATGCCTGCCGGGCTGGAGCCTGGGTCAAGTTCAAGGACCGACATGTTCGGCAACTGCACCAGGTCTCCCGCCGGGTTAACCTTCGAGGAGAGCGCCCACATCACCTGCGGCAGGTTGAACGGGTCGACGTCTTCATCAACCATGATCACCATCTTCACATAGCCGAGGCCGTGGGGAGTGGTCATCGCCCGCAGGCCCACCGCGCGGGCAAAACCGCCGTAGCGTTTTTTGGTGGAGATGATCGCCAGCAGACCATGGGTGTACATGGCGTTGACCGCCTGCACCTCCGGAAATTCGGCCTTCAGCTGCTGATACAGCGGTACGCAGGTCGCCGGGCCCATCAGATAGTCAATCTCGGTCCACGGCATACCGAGGTAGAGCGATTCAAAAATCGGTTTGCTGCGATAAGAGACTTTGTCGATACGCACTACCGTCATGTTACGACCGCCGGAGTAGTGACCGGTAAATTCACCGAACGGCCCCTCGATCTCACGCTTACGCCCTTCAATGACCCCTTCGAGGATCACTTCCGAACCCCAGGGCACGTCAAAGCCGGTCAGCGGCGCGGTAGCGATGGGATACGGGCTCTCGCGCAGCGCGCCAGCCATCTCATATTCAGACTGATCGTATTTCAGCGGCGTGGCGCCCATCAGGGTAATAATCGGGTCGTTACCGAGGGTAATGGCGATCGGCAGATCTTCCCCACGCTCTTCCGCTTTGTGCAGATGCAGCGCGATATCGTGCATCGGTACCGGCTGCAGGCCGAGCTTGCGCTTGCCTTTCACTTCCATGCGGTAGATACCGACGTTTTGCTTACCGAAGTTATCTTTATCCAGCGGATCGCGTGAAACGACACAGGCTTTATCGAGGTAGAAACCGCCGTCACCATCGTTGAGGCGGAACAGCGGCAGAATATCGAACAGGTTGATATCATCGCCATCAACAGTATTTTCCGCCCACGCCGGGTTGGCGCGGCGCTCTGGCGTCACCGGGAAGTTATCCCAGCGGCGAATGAACTCATCAATCTGCTTTTTCACCGGCGTGTTAGGCGGCAGGCCCAGCGAGATGGCATGGTTCTGCCACGAGCCGATGGTGTTCATCGTCACGCGAGCGTCGTTAAAGCCGCGAATATTATCGAACCACAGCGCCGGGGCACCGTCGCCGATGCGTCCGGTCGCATTGGCGGCCGCCGCCAGATCGGGCTCAGCGTTCACCTCTTCACTGATTTTCAGCAGTTGTCCCTGGTCATCCAGCGCCTGCAAAAAGCTGCGCAAATCATCAAAAGCCATTATTCGATCTCCTGTGCAAATTGTTCTGCCGTGCGCAAGCCGTTCCAGCGGCGCGCTTTGTGATAGTCGAGGCCAAACTGATCCAGCACCCGGGTGACGATATGATTGGTGATATCGTCAACCGTCTCCGGGTGGTTGTAGTAAGCTGGCATCGGCGGGACCATCGCCACGCCCATGCGGGACAGCGCCAGCATGTTCTCCAGATGGATCGTGCTGAGCGGCATTTCCCGCGGGACCAACACCAGCTTGCGCCCCTCTTTGAGCACCACGTCCGCCGCGCGGCCCACCAGCCCTTCGGCATAACCCGCGCGAATGCCTGCAAGCGTTTTCATACTGCAGGGAATAACGATCATGCCGTCGGTACGAAATGAACCGGATGAGATGGTGGCGGCCTGGTCTGCCGGGCTGTGGGAAAAGTCCGCCAGCGCGGCCACTTCGCGCGCCGTCCAGGGCGTTTCCAGCTCGATGGTGGTTTTGGCCCATTTCGACATCACCAGATGGGTTTCCACCTCCGGCATATCGCGCAGCGCCTGCAGCAATGCCACCCCAAGCGGTGCCCCGGTGGCCCCCGTCATCCCAATAATCAGTTTCATTCCAGACCTCATTACTTTTGTTCGTGTACGAACTTTATATTTAAACTACCCCCTCCAGCTCTTATTGGCAAGATCGTTCGTATACGTGCGCATTTTTAATCAAAACGCAGAAAGGGTATAAAAAGGCGTACGAACGGCTATCATAGAGGTGACAGTTTTGTTACGGAGTATTCATGGAGTTACGAAACGAAGCATTCCACCTGCTGCGCCAGCTTTTTCAACAGCATACCGCCCGCTGGCAGCAGGCGTTGCCGGACCTGACTAAACCTCAGTATGCGGTGATGCGCTCGGTAGCGGAGCACCCCGGGATCGAACAGGTGGCGCTGATTGAAGCGGCGGTCAGCACCAAGGCTACGCTGGCGGAGATGCTCAGCCGAATGGAAGCGCGCGGCCTGGTGCGCCGGGAGCACGATCCGGCCGATAAACGCCGCCGTTTTGTCTATCTGACCGACGAAGGCGAGGCGTTGCTTAACCGTTCCATTCCGCAGGGCAATGAGGTCGATGACGAGTTTCTCGGCCGCCTGAGCGATGACGAGCGCGAGCAGTTCTCCCGGCTGGTGCACAAAATGATGGCGCCCTGAACGGGCGCTTAACCGACCTTCTCGCGCAGGAAGTCAATAAATGCCCGCACCCGGGTCGGCAAATGCTGCGAGTCGGGATAAAGGGCATACACGCCCTGCTGTGGGAAATGGTATTCCGGCAGGAGCGGCACCAGCTCCCGCTGCGCCACCTTTTTGGCTACCAGCCATGCGGGCAGCAAGGCGACGCCGCATCCCGCCAGAGCAAAGCTCATCAGCGCCGTAGCGCTATCAGCAGAAAACCGCGGCGCGCTGGCTATCGCGAAATCCACCTCTGTCTGGTGATCCGTGCGCAGCTGCCAGCGCAGCGGCGTCGGCAGGCGCTCGTGAATAATCCACTCAGCTTGCGCCAGATCGGACAGCGTCTGCACCGGATGGCTCGCCAGCCAGGCCGGAGAGGCGACGGGCAGGATCGCGAAACTGGCTATCCGCGTCGCCCGATAGCGGGAATCGGCCAGCGTACCGAGGCGTATCGCCACGTCAAATCGTTCTGAAATGAGGTCGGCATGATGGGAGGAGGAGACGTGGCGCACCCGCAGCGCCGGATGACGACGGGCGAACGCGGCCAGCGCTGGAATGATAACCTGCTCGCCATACTCCGGCGTGGTGGTGATCCGTAGCTCCCCGCTTAAGCCGCTATGGCTGGCCCGCACCTCATCCTGGAGATTTTCCGCCGCGTTCAGGAGCGCTACCCCGCGCTGATAGAACAGCACCCCGGCGTCAGTGAGCCGCAAACGCCGCGTCGAACGCAGCAGCAGCGTCACCCCCAGCTCATTTTCCAGCTGCCGTACGTTAAAGCTGACCACCGCCTTGGTCTGCCCCAGCGCCGCTGCGGCCAGGGTGAAACTGCCGGCATCTACCACGGCGATAAACATGGTCACGCGCTGAAGATTAAGCATCGTCGTCCGGATGATTGTCAAAAATATTCAGACAGTATATCCCGATTAGTCCCGTTTATCCCTCGCTGCGGCAGGTTTACAGTAGCCGCCTGTCTGAGGGAGTGAACCATGACCTACCGCCACCGCGTTGCCACCGTTTTTCTGTTCGGCTTTTTTCTCGATTTGATCAATATGTTTATCGCCAGCATCGCCTTTCCGGCAATCAGCCGCGCGCTGGCGGTTTCCGTCTCGCAGCTGGCGTGGGTCAGTAATGCCTATATTCTCGGTCTGACGGTCGTTGTGCCGTTCAGCGCCTGGCTCAGCGAGCGCTGGGGGGCGAAACGGCTGTTTTTACTCTCGCTGGGGCTGTTCAGCCTCGGCGCGCTGGCGGCAGGGCTTGCCAACAGCCTGAGCGAACTGATTTTATGGCGGACGCTGCAGGGGATGGGCGGCGGGCTGTTAATCCCCCTCGGCCAGGCGCTGACGTGGCCGCTGTTTCAGCCGCATGAGCGGGCGAAGCTGTCGGCGGCGGTGATGCTGGTCGGCCTGCTGGCCCCCGCCTGCTCGCCGGCGATCGGCGGCCTGTTAGTCGAGGCGTTCAGCTGGCGCTGGGTCTTTTTCGCCAGCCTGCCTGTCGCTCTGCTAACCTTTGTGCTGGCGGTGCGATGGCTGAACGACACCCCCGGTCCGGTTCGCCCGACTCGCTTTCTTCCACTGTCGCTGCTGGCCGATCCCCTGCTGCGCTTCGCGATGCTGATCTACCTCTGCGTGCCGGGGATGTTTATTGGCGTCAACGTGGTGGGGATGTACTACCTGCAACGCGTCACCGGGATGGCGCCGGGGGCAATCGGTGCCCTGATGGTGCCCTGGTCGCTGGCCTCGTTTGCCGCCATCACTTTTACCGGCAGATATTTCAACCGCTTCGGGCCCCGGCCGCTGGTCGTCATCGGCTGCCTGCTTCAGGCGATGGGGATCATGCTGCTGCTGAAGATCGATGCGGACAGCCCGCTGGCGCTGTTGATTCTGGCCTTTACGCTGATGGGCGGCGGAGGCAGCTTATGCAGCAGCACCGCGCAAAGCAGCGCTTTCCTGCATACGCCTGCCGAAGAGATGCCTGACGCCAGCGCGCTATGGAATCTTAACCGCCAGCTCAGCTTCTTTGCCGGCAGCGCCCTGCTCGCCCTGCTGCTGAGGGTATTCCCGCCGGCCTACGCCTGGCAGGGGGTATTTATTAGCGCCGCCGTCATTACCCTGTTGCCGCTGCTGTTTTGCCTGCGGCTGAATAATCGGGCGATTATCCATCGCCTGCACACCACTCTGGAGAAGTCATGAATCCTTATCTGCAGGAAGTCCTCGATGCCCATGTCCTTATCGAACGCTGGTTAAGCCATGGCGAAGGAAGCGCTGAGGCGCTGATGAAGCGTTTTGCCGCCGATTTTACCATGATCCCCTTGAGCGGTGAGAAGATGGACTACCCAACGGTGAGCCGTTTTTTCCACCACGCCGGCGGCAGCCGTCCGGGGTTAGATATCGTAGTGGATCAGATGGAAATCATCAGCGAGTGGCACGACGGCGCCGCAGTGCTATATCGTGAAAGCCAAACGCTGGCGGATAGCAGCCAGAACGTTCGCTGGTCGACGGCGATTTTTCAGCACGCGGAAGGGAAAATTGTCTGGCGCCATCTGCAGGAAACCCGCCTCGGCTAGCCCAAAGAAAAAGGCCCCGACTTTCGAGGGGGCCTTTTTGACAGAAAACGTCTTATTCGCGGAAGAGCGCTTCGATATTCAGCCCCTGTCCCTGCAGAATTTCCCGCAGGCGACGCAGACCTTCCACCTGGATCTGCCGCACGCGTTCGCGGGTCAGGCCAATTTCACGGCCCACATCCTCCAGCGTGGCAGCTTCATAACCCAGCAGACCAAAACGACGTGCCAGAACTTCGCGCTGCTTGGCGTTCAGTTCGAACAGCCATTTGACGATACTTTGCTTCATATCATCGTCCTGCGTGGTGTCTTCCGGGCCGTTCTCTTTCTCATCGGCCAGAATATCCAGCAGCGCTTTTTCTGAATCGCCACCCAGCGGAGTATCCACGGAGGTGATGCGCTCGTTCAGACGCAGCATACGGCTGACGTCATCGACCGGTTTGTCCAGCTGTTCGGCGATCTCTTCCGCGCTAGGCTCGTGGTCCAGCTTATGGGACAACTCGCGCGCGGTACGCAGATAGACGTTCAGCTCTTTAACAATATGGATCGGCAAACGGATCGTACGGGTTTGGTTCATGATCGCCCGTTCAATAGTCTGGCGGATCCACCAGGTCGCGTAGGTCGAAAAACGGAACCCACGTTCCGGGTCAAACTTCTCAACGGCGCGGATCAGGCCGAGGTTACCTTCTTCAATCAGATCCAGCAGCGCCAGACCACGATTGCTGTAACGACGGGCAATCTTCACCACCAGACGCAGGTTACTTTCAATCATGCGACGGCGTGAAGCGACATCACCACGCAGTGCGCGACGCGCGAAATAGACTTCCTCTTCCGCGGTCAGCAGTGGGGAATAACCAATCTCTCCAAGATAAAGCTGAGTGGCGTCAAGTACGCGCTGGGTTGCGCCTTGCGACAGCAGCTCTTCCTCAGCCAGATCGCTATCACTGGGTTCCTCTTCTACTAAGGCTTTCTCGTCGAAAACCTCAATTCCGTTCTCATCAAATTCCGCGTCTTCATTTAAATCATGAACTTTCAGCGTATTCTGACTCATAAAGGTGGCTCCTACCCGTGATCCCTGAGCAAAGCACCTTCCACGGCACATCAACAAACGACGCCTGGACGATTTCCCCTGCCCTCTCTGCGAGAGGAACGTAGACACCGCCCTGGCGCCTGTTAGCTGATGCTTCGCTTATCCGTACTTTGCCAAATTATCGCTGCGGTAAGTACTGCAGCGGGTTGACGGATTTCCCCTTGTAACGAATTTCAAAATGTAATCTTGTTGAGCTGGTTCCGGTGCTACCCATGGTAGCGATTTTCTGCCCCGCTTTGACTTCCTGTTGCTCCCGAACCAGCATGGTATCGTTATGAGCGTAGGCACTCAGGTAATCATCGTTGTGTTTGATGATAATAAGATTACCGTAGCCGCGCAGTGCGTTACCGGCATAGACGACGCGCCCATCGGCGGTCGCGACAATAGCCTGTCCCTTACTGCCTGCAATATCGATACCTTTATTGCCGCCTTCCGCGCCGCTAAAGTTCTCGATAACCTTGCCATCAGTCGGCCAGCGCCATGCTGAGATCGGCGAACTGGTTGACGTACTGCTTGCAGTCGGCTGGGTTGTGCTCACCGTTGTTGGTGCCGTCACCGGCGCGACAACCGTTGTGGTTGTAGTCGCTGGTTTATTATTAGGCAACATCTTGGTAGCACTCTGTTCACCTGAAGATTCAGAATACGTAATAGTCGGTTGTGAAGCAACCACCGCGGTCGATTTTTGTGCAGAAGTTGTGCTGGTCGTCGCACCGCCGCTCGCTCTTGCGCTGGCCTGAGAAACGGCGTTTTCGCCGGTGATCGGCTGGCCTGAGGCGTTACCGACCTGCAGTACCTGCCCCACGTTCAGCGCGTACGGGGCCGGGATATTGTTGCGTTGCGCCAGGTCGCGGAAATCGTTGCCGGTGACCCAGGCGATATAGAATAGCGTGTCGCCGCGTTTTACCGTATAGGTACTGCCGCCGGTATAGCTACCTTTCGGAATATCGCCATATTTGCGGTTGTAAACGATCCGGCCATTTACCGTCTGTACCGGCTCCTGCGCCACCGGCGCCGGCTGCGGCTGAATGGTCTGGGTCTGCATCGGCTGAATCGACTGCGCCTGAGGAGCGGACTTGACGCCGGAGGGTGGCGGCGTAATCAGCATGCCGGAGTTGGTGCTGGAAGAGGCGGCGCCGCCGGCAGAGCTAACCGGCGCAGGCGGATTATTGGTGTTGGTACACCCGGCCAGCCAGAGTGAAACCAGTGAAAGAGCCGCAATACGGCTGACGGTAAATTTGGTGCTTCCCGCGCTCATTTATCCCCCAGGAATATGTTAACTGCCAATATCTTGCTTACCGGGCGGCGCCCGGCCAGGACACTGAAAAATGTGTCCACCCTACGCCTAAAGTCAGGCAAAAAAAACCTGGAATAATCCGGGTCTCAGGCCAGCTCCCCCTTCACTAGGGGAACAAAGCGAACGGCCTCGACGGTATCAATGATAAATTCGTTGCCCCGACGACGGATCCGTTTGAGAAACTGATGCTCTTCGCCGACCGGCAGCACCAGCACGCCGTCATCATCCAGCTGCGCCAGCAGCGCGGTCGGTATTTCCGGCGGCGCCGCCGTCACAATAATGGCATCAAACGGCGCCCGCGCCTGCCAACCTTGCCACCCATCGCCATGACGGGTTGAAACATTATGTAAATCAAGTTGTTTCAGGCGACGACGCGCCTGCCACTGTAAACTCTTAATTCGCTCTACCGAGCATACGTGATGCACCAGATGCGCCAGGATGGCCGTCTGGTAGCCGGAACCGGTGCCGATCTCCAGCACCCGCGACTCCGGCGTCAGCGTCAGCAGCTCGGTCATTCGCGCCACCATATACGGCTGGGAGATGGTCTGCCCCTGGCCAATCGGCAGCGCGGTGTTTTCCCACGCTTTATGTTCAAAGGCTTCATCAACAAACTTTTCGCGCGGGACCAGCGCGATCGCCTCGAGGACACGTTCATCGACGATGCCCTGCGTGCGCAGTTGATTCAACAAACTTTCAACACGTTTACTTACCATTGCCTGTCAACCCCGACACGTTCCAGCCAATCGGTGACCACCTCATGCGCCTGATGGGCGGTTAAATCGACGTGCAATGGCGTCACGGAAACATAGCCTTCATCCACTGCCGCAAAATCGGTGCCCGGCCCGGCATCGCGCTTATCGCCCGGCGGGCCAATCCAGTACAGGGTGTTGCCGCGAGGATCTTGTTGCGGGATCACCTGGTCGGCCGGATGGCGGTTGCCGCAGCGGGTCACGCGAATGCCCTTGATTTGATCAAGCGGGAGATCCGGCACGTTGATGTTAAGGATCCGCCCGGTACGCAGCGGCTCGCGGCTTAGGGCGCGCAGAATGGTGCAGGTTACCGCCGCGGCGGTATCGTAATGCTGATAGCCGTTCAGCGACACGGCCAGCGCGGGGAACCCCAGATGACGGCCTTCCATCGCCGCGGCCACGGTGCCGGAATAGATGACGTCGTCGCCCAGGTTGGGGCCGGCATTAATACCGGAAACCACGATGTCCGGACGCGGGCGCATCAGCGCGTTCACGCCGAGATAGACACAGTCGGTCGGGGTGCCCATCTGGACGGCGATGTCGCCATTTTCAAAGGTAAACGTACGCAGGGACGATTCCAGCGTCAGCGAATTTGAGGCCCCGCTGCGGTTACGATCGGGTGCAACCACCTGGACCTCGGCAAACTCCCTTAAGGCCTTCGCCAGGGTCTGTATCCCCGGCGCATGGATCCCGTCATCGTTACTCAGCAATATTCGCATAGTCACCCGTTGTATTGATAAGCTCCCTGACCACGCTGGTGGCGAAGCTGCCCGCCGGCAGCCAGAAACGCAGTTCAACGGTTACGTCATCCCACCAGTTCCAGCTGAGCTGCTGTGGATAGAGAAGCATCGCCCGGCGCGCCGCCTCGACTTTCTCCCGTACCAGCAGCGCCTGCAACGCGGTTTCCTCGGCAATCGCGGCCTGCTCGAAAGCCAGGGCGTCGCGCTGGCTTCCCCAGTCGCCGCTGCCCGGCAGCGTGGCCGTAATCATCAGTTCGCGGTTATGCACCCGCGCCTGCGAAACCTCGAGTTCTTCCGGTGTGACGACAAACCAGCTCCCGCGCCCCGCTAATTGTAGCGCATCGCCATCAACGACCTGATTAAATTCCGTTTTTTTTAATCTAATACTCACTTGCTGATTAAACAACGCGCTGCGGGCTGCCGACAACCAAAAACTGCGCTTATTGCGATCGCGCACTGGCGCGCCGCTCTCCGCCCAGCGCAGGGCACCCTGCAGGTTACTGCCGCCAATGCCGAAGCGCTGCGCGCCGAAATAGTTCGGCACTCCCCGTTCAGCGATGGCCTGCAGACGCGTCTCCACGTCCTGGCGATCGCTAATCTCGCGCAGGATCACGGTAAACTGGTTGCCTTTCAGCGCGCCTAAACGCAGCTTACGCTTATGGCGAGCATATTCCAGTACCTGGCAGCCCTCGAGCTGAAATTTGCTCAGGTCCGGCATCTCTTTGCCGGGCACCCGGGCGCACAGCCACTGCTCGGTGACCGCGTGCTTATCTTTTTGCCCGGCGAAGCTCACTTCACGGGCGTGGATCTTAAGGAATTTTGCCAGCGCGTCGGCGACAAAGCGCGTATTGCAGCCGTTTTTCAGGATCCGCACCAGCACGTGTTCGCCTTCGCCGTCCGGGGCAAAGCCCAGATCTTCCACCACCAGAAAATCTTCCGGATTGGCTTTCAGCAGCCCACTGCTCTGCGGCTTGCCGTGCAGCCAGGTCAGTTGGTCAAAGGCGATCATTTGTCGGCCTTACGCAGCAGCGCAACCGCTTCGCAGGCGATCCCTTCCCCGCGGCCGGTGAAGCCGAGCTTCTCGGTGGTGGTCGCTTTCACGTTGACGTCGTCCATATGGCAGCCGAGATCCTCAGCGATAAAGACGCGCATCTGCGGAATATGCGGCAGCATTTTCGGCGCCTGGGCAATAATCGTGACGTCGACGTTGCCGAGCGTATAGCCCTTGGCCTGAATGCGGCGCCATGCTTCGCGCAGCAGTTCGCGGCTATCGGCGCCTTTAAACGCCGGATCGGTATCGGGGAACAGCTTGCCGATATCGCCCAGCGCCGCGGCGCCAAGCAGCGCGTCGGTCAGCGCATGCAGCGCGACGTCGCCGTCGGAGTGGGCCAGCAGCCCTTTTTCATAAGGAATGCGTACCCCGCCAATGATGATTGGGCCTTCACCGCCAAAAGCGTGTACGTCAAAACCATGTCCAATTCGCATTAAGCTTTCTCCTGGTGTCGGGAACGGGTGAGGTAAAATTCAGCCAGCGCCAGGTCTTCCGGGCGCGTCACTTTAATATTATCCGCGCGTCCGGCGACCAGCTGCGGATGGAAGCCGCAGTACTCCAGCGCCGAGGCTTCATCGGTGATAGTGGCTCCCTCGTTTAGCGCGCGAGTGAGGCAATCCACCAGCAGCTCGCGAGGGAAAAGTTGCGGGGTGAGCGCATGCCACAGGTCATTGCGGTCGACGGTATGGGCGATAGCGGTTTTGCCCGGCTCGGCGCGCTTCATGGTGTCGCGCACTGGCGCCGCAAGGATCCCGCCGACGCGGCTGGTTTCGCAGAGCGACAGCAGGCGGCTGAGGTCGTCCTGATGCAGGCAGGGGCGCGCGGCGTCATGCACCAGCACCCACTGCGCCTCCGGCAACGCCTGCAGGCCGGCGAGCACCGAATCGGCGCGCTCGGCGCCGCCATCCACCACGGTAATCTGCGGATGCTGCGCCAGCGGCAGCTGGCTGAAGCGGCGATCGCCGGGGCTGACGGCAATCACCACCCGCTGGACGCGCGCATCCGCCAGCAGCGCGGCGACCGCGTGTTCGAGAATCGTTTTGTTACCGATTGAGAGATATTGTTTCGGGCATTCCGTTTGCATGCGGCGGCCGAAACCGGCTGCCGGCACCACGGCGCAAACGCCCGGAAAAGTGGCTGCCATGTTGTAATCCTGGGCCTGGTTATCGATTGTTCTGCTGTTGCCCCGATGCCTGATTGCGTTTAGACGCATCCGGTACCAGACGATAGAAGGTTTCGCCCGGGCGGGTCATGCTGAGTTCATTGCGCGCACGCTCCTCAATCGCTTCCTGCCCGCCGTTGAGGTCGTCAATTTCGGCAAACAGCTGATCGTTGCGTGCTTTTAATTTGGCGTTAGTCGCCTGCTGGGCGGTGACGTCGTCGTTAACCCGCGTGTAGTCGTGCAGGCCGTTTTTACCGAACCACAGCGAATACTGTAGCCAGACCAGCAAAGCTAATAATAGCAGCGTAAGTTTACCCATCCTGCCCCCTGAAAAACGGCATCATCATCCCAAAACTCGCCCGGGTACGCTACCGGGGCGCGCGGACGATGCCGCGTAACGCGGGGACTGTACCATATTTTTGCTGTCGATACCCATGCTTGATTCATACCAGCAACGGGTTATCCCAACAGCCAGAGGAAGAGTAGCGCAAACATCAGTCCAACGGTCAGGATGGTCGCGCTGACGCTATAGAGCAGTTTGCCATTGAGCAGAGAGTGCAGCGCAATACCGACCACCACCGCCACCGGCATCAACGCAAGGAAGAATGGCCAGGTGTAGAGGAGAAAGAAGAGTGTATTACTGCCATAGAGAAGGAAGGGAATACCCAGCGCCAGCAGCCACGAAATAAAGCCCACGGCAGCGCCCGACAAAGACCAGGTGGTCTCGTCGCCGATCGCCGGAGGCGGTTCTGAACGAATAATACTGAGGTTCTGGGTATTGCGCATATCGAATCCTGTAGACCGGGCAACCGGCACCCCTCGATGCCGCTGCCGTTTCAGGATCTGATAATATCGCTCTGTTGCAGCAGGTCTAATAGTTGGTGCACCAAATTTGTTACCAATTGTTCACCATCCAGATGAATTTCCGCCTTTTCCGGTGCCTCATAGACCGAGTCTATACCGGTGAAATTGCGTAATTCCCCTGCCCGCGCTTTCTTATACAATCCTTTCGGATCCCGCGCCTCGCAGATGGCCAGCGGGGTATCGACGAACACTTCGATAAAGCGTCCTTCCCCGAGGCGCTCGCGCACCATCTGCCGTTCCGCACGGTGCGGAGATATAAATGCCGTCAATACCACCAGCCCGGCATCGACCATCAGCCTGGCCACTTCGCCGACGCGGCGAATGTTCTCTTTGCGATCCTCATCGCTGAATCCCAGGTCGCTGCACAGGCCATGGCGCACGTTGTCACCGTCCAGCAGATAGGTGCTGACGCCGCGCTCATGCAGGGCCTCCTCCAGCGCCCCGGCGACGGTGGATTTACCCGACCCCGAAAGGCCGGTAAACCACAGCACCACGCCGCGATGGCCGTGATGCTGTTCCCGCTGCTGTTGGGTCACAGGGTGGGCATGCCAGACGACGTTTTCGTCATGCTGGGCCATTATTTGCCTCCCAGCAGGTCGCGGGCGTCCCAGTGCGGGAAATGTTTACGGATCAGCTGGTTCAGCTCCAGCTCGAAGGCGCTGTACTGTGATGCCGAAGTCGATGCCTGCAGGTGCGGCTCGTTGACCATCCCGGCGCCGACGGTGACGTTGGTCAGGCGATCGATAAAGATAAGCCCGCCGGTCACCGGGTTTTGCTGATACGGATCCAGCACTAAAGGTTCGTCAAAGGTCAGCTCCACCAGGCCGATGCCGTTCAGCGGCAGAGACTCGACTTCACGCTGGGTCAGGTTGTTAATATCGACCTGGTAGCGGATAGCGTCGACGCGAGCGCGGGTCTTCTTGCCGGCGATTTTGATGTCGTAGCTCTGGCCCGGGGTCAGCGGCTGTTCGGCCATCCACACCACGTCGATGCTGGCGCTTTGTACCGCCGGCAGCGAGGCTTGCGCGTCAACCAGCAGGTCGCCGCGACTGATGTCGATTTCATCTTTCAGCACAAGGGTAATGGCTTCGCCGGCGGCGGCTTCCTGCAGGTCGCCGTCGAAGGTGACGATACGCGCCACGCTCGATTCGACGCCCGACGGCAGCACCTTCAGACGCTGGCCAACCTGCACGGTACCGGAGGCGACCGTGCCGGAGAAGCCGCGGAAATCAAGGTTCGGACGGTTAACATACTGCACCGGGAAGCGCAGCGGCTGGCTCTCGACCACCCGCTGGATCTCCACGGTTTCGAGGACTTCCAGCAGCGTCGGGCCACTGTACCACGGCATATTCGCGCTCTGGCTGGCGACATTATCGCCTTCCAGCGCCGACAACGGCACAAAGCGGATATCAAGGTTGCCCGGCAGCTGCTCGGCAAAGGTCAGATAATCTTCCCGGATCTCGTTGAAGCGCGCTTCGCTAAACTCGACGAGATCCATTTTGTTGATCGCCACTACCAGGTGTTTAATGCCCAGCAGCGTCGAGATGAAGCTGTGACGGCGGGTCTGGTCGAGCACGCCCTTGCGCGCATCGATCAGCAGGATCGCCAGGTCGCAGGTGGACGCGCCGGTGGCCATATTGCGCGTGTACTGCTCGTGCCCCGGGGTGTCGGCGATGATAAATTTGCGCTTTTCGGTCGAGAAGTAGCGATAGGCCACGTCGATGGTGATGCCCTGCTCGCGCTCGGCCTGCAGGCCGTCCACCAGCAGCGCCAGGTCCAGCTTTTCGCCCTGGGTGCCGTGACGCTTGCTGTCGTTGTGCAGCGAAGAGAGCTGGTCTTCATAGATCTGGCGCGTATCGTGCAGCAGGCGGCCAATTAAGGTGCTTTTGCCGTCATCGACGCTGCCGCAGGTCAAAAAACGCAGCAGGCTCTTGTGCTGTTGCGCGTGCAGGTAAGCTTCTACGCCGCCTTCGTTGGCAATTTGTTGGGCAATGGTCGTGTTCATGGCGGCTCCTTAGAAATACCCCTGACGTTTCTTCAGCTCCATCGAGCCGGCCTGGTCGCGGTCAATGACGCGCCCCTGACGTTCGCTGGTGGTCGATACCAGCATCTCTTCAATAATTTCCGGCAGCGTCTGCGCTTCAGACTCCACCGCGCCGGTCAGCGGCCAGCAGCCGAGGGTACGGAAACGCACCATCCGTTTTTCAATCACCTCGCCCGGCTGCAGATCGATACGGTCGTCATCGATCATCATCAGCATACCGTCGCGCTCCAGCACCGGACGCTCAGCGGCCAGATACAGCGGCACGATTTCAATATTTTCCAGATAGATGTACTGCCAGATATCCAGCTCTGTCCAGTTGGAGAGCGGGAAGACGCGGATGCTTTCGCCTTTGTTAATCTGGCCGTTGTAGTTGTGCCACAGCTCCGGACGCTGATTTTTCGGGTCCCAGCGGTGGAAACGGTCGCGGAAGGAGTAGATGCGCTCTTTCGCGCGGGATTTCTCTTCGTCGCGACGCGCGCCGCCGAACGCGGCGTCAAAGCCGTATTTGTTCAGCGCCTGCTTCAGCCCTTCGGTTTTCATGATATCGGTATGCTTGGCGCTGCCGTGGACAAACGGGTTGATGCCCATCGCCACCCCTTCCGGGTTTTTATGCACCAGCAGTTCACAGCCGTAGGCTTTAGCGGTCCGGTCGCGGAACTCATACATCTCACGGAATTTCCAGCCGGTATCGACGTGCAGCAGCGGGAACGGCAGGGTTCCCGGATAAAACGCTTTGCGCGCCAGATGCAGCATTACGCTGGAATCTTTCCCGATGGAGTACATCATTACCGGGTTAGAAAATTCGGCGGCCACCTCACGAATAATATGGATGCTTTCCGCCTCCAGTTGCCGCAGGTGAGTGAGTCGTTTTTGGTCCATAACCGTTCCTTAAGCCAGATTGACCACCGAAGCGTTAAACCCCTCGGCGGATGATGTATGTTGAAACCAGGCGAGCTGCTGATGCAGCTGCACCACTTCGCCTACCACCAGCAGGGCGGGCATCGGGGCGTCTTTCGCCAGGTGTTCGAGTTGTTGCAATGTGCCGGTTATCGTCTGCTGATCGTCACGGGTGCCGCGGGAAATTACCGCCACCGGCGTGTCGCTGTCGCGACCGTGGGCGATCAGCTGGGCGCTGATTTCCGCTGCCTTCATGGTGCCCATGTAGATCGCCAGCGTCTGTTGGCTCTTCGCCAGCAGCGACCAGTCGAAGGGGGCGCTGTCCGGCTTATAGTGGCCGGTGACAAAGACGGCGCTTTGCGCATAATCGCGATGGGTCAGCGGAATACCGGCGTAGGCCGTCGCTCCGGCGGCAGCGGTGACGCCCGGCACCACCTGGAACGGGATCCCCGCCTCGGCGGCAGCCTGCAGCTCTTCTGCGCCGCGGCCAAAAATAAACGGATCGCCGCCCTTCAGGCGCACGACGGTTTTCCCCGCCTTCGCCGCCTCCACCAGCAGCTGATTGGTTTCATGCTGCGGCACCGAGTGCTCGCCGGCGCGTTTGCCAACGCAGATCAGCTCGGCATCGCGGCGCACCAGCTCGAGAACCGGCTGAGTCACCAGATGGTCGTGGAAAACCACGTCCGCCTGCTGGATCGCCTGCAGACCGCGAAGGGTCAGCAGCCCGGCATCGCCCGGCCCGGCGCCGACCAGAATCATTTCTCCCGTCTCGCGTTCGGGTTTGTCGAGCTCATCCTGCAGCGCTTTTTCCGCCTCCGCAGAGTTGCCCGCCACCATCAGGCTGGCGAAGCGGCCGGTAAAGACGCGCTCCCAGAAGCGGCGACGCGCTTCGGTGGTCGTCAGGCGGGTTTTCAGATGGTTGCGCCAGTAGCTTGCTGATTCCGCCAGCCGACCGAGATTCGTCGGCAGCAGCGCTTCGATTTTTTCACGCAGAATGCGCGACAGTACCGGCGCTTTACCGCTGGAGGAGATCGCCACCAGCAGCGGCGAACGGTCGACGATAGAAGGGAAAACAAACGAGCACAGCGCCTGGTTATCCACCACGTTGACCAACCGGTAGCGCGCGTTAGCTGCCGCAAATACCCGCTGGTTAAGCGCCTCATCCTCGGTGGCCGCAATCACCAGAAAGACATCATCCACCAGCGAGTCGCTGAATTCCGTCGCCCGCCAGCTGAGTGCCTGGCGCGCAGCCAGATCGGCCAGCGCCGGTGACAGCGTTTCAGCGACCACCTGCACCTGCGCCTGGGCGCGCAGCAGGAACTTGATCTTACGTTCAGCAATCTCGCCGCCGCCGATCACCAGCACGGGCCTTTGTTTCAGTTCGGCAAAAAGGGGCAAGTAATCCACGGTGCAACAACTCTCTTACATTCAGCGATACTGCGACTATAGGGTGCGCCTTAGAGCAAATGAAATTACGAAATGGAATGAGTTGTGACACAAAGGAATAACGCGGCGGAAATACAAATATCAAAAAGTGCTTAACGCGCTATTTTTCCGCTATTTAAGAGCAATTGAAATTGTTTAACCGCGGTCACAGTTTCATACTGTACGCGTCAAATTGTCTTGTTCGTGTAAGGACCCCTTATGTTTTCCGCGTTGTGCCGCCGTCTGCTTCCGCTGGCGCTCGGCACCGGTTTTGTTTTTGCCGCCGCCCCCGCATTCAGCGCGCTGGGCGACACCGCCAGTAGCCAGGCCCGCCATATCGCCACCGTCTTCCCGGGACGAATGACCGGAACGCCGCCGGAAATGCTCTCAGCTGACTATCTGCGCCAGCAGTTCGCCCTGATGGGGTATCAGAGCGACGTGCGAAGCTTCAATACCCGCTATATCTATACCGACAGCAATCAGCGCAAGAACTGGCATAACGCCACCGGTAGTACGGTGATCGCCGCCCATGAAGGTAAAGTGCGCCAGCAGATTATTATCATGGCACACCTCGACACCTATGCGCCGCAGAGCGATAAAGACGTGGAGAACAACCTCGGCGGCCTGACGCTGCAGGGCATCGACGACAACGCGATGGGACTTGGCGTGTTGCTGGAGCTGGCGGAGCATTTAAAGAACGTCCCTACCCGCTATGGCATCCGCTTTATCGCCACCAGCGGTGAAGAGGAAGGCCGTCTCGGCGCGCAAAACCTGCTGCAGCGGATGAGCGAAGCGGAAAAGAAAAATACCCTGCTGGTGATCAATCTCGATAATCTGGTGGTGGGCGATAAGCTTTACTTCAACAGCGGCCGCAGCACGCCGGCCTCGGTGCGCAAGCTGACCCGCGACCGCGCGCTGGCTATCGCTCGCAGCAAGGGCATCGCCGCCTACACCAACCCGGGACTCAACCCGGCTTATCCGAAAGGCACCAGCTGCTGCAATGACGCCAGCGTCTTCGACAACGCCGGGATCCCGGTGCTGTCGGTCGAGGCGACTAACTGGTCACTCGGCAAAAAAGATGGCTATCAGCAGCGGAGCAAATCGGCCAGTTTCCCGCAGGGAACCAGTTGGCATGACGTCCAGCTGGATAATCAGCAGTATATCGACCACGCGCTGCCGGGGCGCATCGAACACCGCGGACGCGAGGTAGTGAAAGTCATGCTGCCGCTGGTGAAAGAGCTGGCGAAGGTGGAGAAGAAAAGCTAATACGCACAAAAGAACGCGCGGTATCGCCCGCGTGTTCTTTTTGAATTATCACTCAGAGGAAGAGCTAACAGCTTAACCCTCGTGCAATCCGCACTCGCGTTTAAGCCCGAAGAACCGGGTCTCTTCTTCTGCCATGCCCGGCTCCCATTTGCGGGTGGTGTGGGTATCGCCTACCGAGAGATAGCCCTGATCCCACAGCGGGTGGTACTTCAGCCCGTGCTTTTGCAGGTACTGATACACCGTGCGGTTATCCCAGTCGATAATCGGTAGCACCTTGAACACCCCGCGCTGGACCGCCAGCACCGGAAGCGTAGCCCGGCTGCCCGACTGCTCGCGGCGCAGACCGGCAAACCACGTCTGCGCGTTGAGCTCTTTCAGCGCCCGGTTCATCGGCTCAACCTTGTTGATCTCATTGTATTTCTCAATGCCCTCAACGCCCTGCTCCCACAGCTTGCCGTAGCGCGCCTCCTGCCAGGCCGCGCTTTCAGCCGCGCGGTAGACCTTCAGGTTCAGCTTGAGCTTGTCCGTCAGCTCGTCAATAAATTGATAGGTTTCCGGGAACAGGTAGCCGGTATCGGTGAGGATCACCGGAATATCCGGGCGGATCTGATTCACCAGATGCAAACTGACCGCCGCCTGAATGCCAAAGCTCGACGACAGCACATAGTTTCCCGGCAGATTTTCCAGCGCCCACGCCACACGCCCTTCGGCGTCAAGCTTTTCCAGTTGGGCGTTGGTTTCCGCGAGTGCCAGAATGCGTTCCACTTTCGGCAATGCATTAAGCGCGTTTAGATCGAGTACGGACATATGAACCTCGTTTGCCTGTTTTGCCGGACGACACTGCGTTCGTCCGGCCTACGGGTTTCGCTGGCCCGGATCGCTACGCGCCACCGGGCACCAGGATGTTATTCCCAGAAATCGCGGGCTGGGTCGAGCACCGGGCGAATGATGCCCGCACGCACCGTAAAATCGCCGAAGCCTTCACCCGCTTCGCGCTCTTTCGCCCAGCGCCCTACCAGTTCGTCTAGCGAGTCGAGAATTTCCGACTCGGTAATATTCTCACGGTACATCCGCGGGATGCGGGTGCCGTTGCGGTTACCGCCGATGTGCAGGTTATAGCGGCCCGGCGCTTTGCCCACCAGTCCCACTTCCGCCAGCATCGCGCGGCCGCAGCCGTTCGGGCAGCCGGTGACGCGGGTGACGATATGCTCATCGCTCACGCCGTGCTTGCTCATCACCCCTTCCACCTTGTCGATAAACGACGGCAGGAAACGCTCGGCTTCCGCCATCGCCAGCGGACAGGTCGGGAAGGAGACGCAGGCCATCGAGTTTTCGCGCTGCGGGGTGACGGCATTCATCAGGCCATGATCCCGCGCGAGCTTCTCGATCCGCGCCTTCTGATCTTCCGGTACGCTGGCGACAATCAGGTTTTGGTTAGCGGTGATGCGGAATTCGCCTTGATGGATCTTAGCAATCTCCAGCAGGCCAGTCTTCAGCGGACGCCCCGGATAATCGAGAATGCGGCCGTTTTCAATAAACAGCGTCAGGTGCCACTTATCATCAATCCCCTTCACCCAGCCGATGCGATCGCCGCGGCCGGTAAATTCGTACGGGCGGATCGGCTCAAACTTAATGCCTGCCCGGCGCTCCACTTCCGCTTTGAAGGTTTCGACACCGACGCGCTCAAGGGTGTACTTGGTTTTCGCATTCTTACGGTCGGTACGGTTGCCCCAGTCGCGCTGGGTGGTCACAACCGCTTCCGCCACCGCCAGCGTATGCTCCAGCGGCAGATAACCGAATTCGCTCGCCGTGCGGGCGTAGGTTTTTTTGTTACCATGTTCGATAGAGAGACCGCCGCCCACCAGCAGGTTAAAGCCTACCAGCTTGCCATTTTCGGCAATCGCCACGAAGTTCATGTCGTTAGCGTGCAGATCGATATCGTTCTGCGGCGGGATCACCACCGTGGTTTTAAACTTACGCGGCAGATAGGTCTGGCCGAGGATCGGCTCTTCGTCGGTAGTGGCGACCTTTTTCTGATCCAGCCAGATCTCGGCATAAGCGCGGGTACGCGGCAGCAGATGCTCAGAGATCTTTTTCGCCCACTCGTAGGCCTCAGCGTGCAGCTGCGACTCGTAGGGGTTGGAGGTGCACAGCACGTTACGGTTCATATCGTTGGCGGTGGCCAGCGCGTCCAGCCCCACCGAGTGCAGCATCTGATGCACCGGCTTGACGTTCTTTTTCAGAATGCCGTGGAACTGAAAGGTCTGCCGGTTGGTCAGGCGAATACTGCCGTAAATGGTGTTCTCAGCGGCAAACTTATCGATCGCCTTCCACTGGGTGGTGGTGATCACCCCGCCCGGCAGACGGCAGCGGAGCAGCATCGCATGACGCGGCTCCAGCTTCTGGGCGGCGCGCTCCGCGCGGATATCGCGATCGTCCTGCTGGTACATGCCGTGGAAACGGATCAGCAGGAAGTTATCGCCTTTAAAACCGCCGGTCAGACCGTCGTTTAAATCTTCCGCAATGGTGCCGCGCAGGTAATTGCTCTCAAGCTTCATGCGCTCGGCATCGCTCAGTTTACCTTCGACCACTAAAGGCCCCGGATGTTTTTCGCTCATTAGTAGACATCTCGCTGATAACGGCGCTCAACGCGCAGCTCACTTAAAAATTCGTCCGCCGCTTCGGCGTCCATCGCGCCGTATTCGGCAATCACTTCCAGTAAGGTGTTTTCCACGTCCTTCGCCATACGATTGGCGTCGCCGCAGACATAAATGTGGGCGCCGTCATTGATCCAGCGCCACAGCTCGGCCCCCTGCTCGCGCAGTTTGTCCTGCACATAGATTTTTTGTTGTTGATCGCGGGACCAGGCCAGATCGATACGGGTCAGCAGACCTTCCTTCACATAGCTCTGCCACTCCACCTGATAGAGGAAATCTTCGGTGAAGTGCGGGTTGCCGAAGAACAACCAGTTCTTGCCTTGCGCTCCGTCCGCAGCGCGCTGCTGCATAAAGGCGCGGAACGGCGCAATACCGGTGCCCGGGCCAATCATGATCACCGGGGTCTCCGGGTTGGCTGGCAGACGGAAGTTGTCGTTGTGTTCGATAAAGACACGGACTTCGCCATCCTCTTCCACGCGGTCGGCGAGGAAGCTGGAGGCGCCGCCAGCCCGGGCGCGGCCTTCAATTTCATAGCGCACCACGCCCACGGTGACATGCACCTCGCTCTCCACTTCCGCCTGTGAGGAAGCAATAGAATACAGGCGCGGCGTCAGCGGACGCAGCAGACCGATTAACGCCTCAGCGTCCAGCTGCGCCGGAGAGAAACGGACCATATCGACGATCGGCGTCGCGGCGGCATACTGCTGCAACTGAGCTTTGTCGCCCACCAGCGGCAGCAGCGATTCGCTGCGCGTCAGGGTGGCGTAGTTTTCAACGATAGTCGCGGTGTTAACCGTCAGCTCAAAATGCCACTGCAGGGCTTCCGACAGCGGCAGAGTTTTACCCTCAACGGTCACCGGCTCGTCGCCTTTCAGCCACAGCAGCTCCACCAGCTCTTTCACCAGCTGAGGATCGTTCTGGTACCAGACGCCCAGGGCGTCGCCCGGCTGATAGCGCAGACCGGAATCACCGAGGTCTATTTCGATATGGCGCACATCTTTTTCTGAATTGCGGCCGGTGATTTTCTGATTGACCGACAGGGTCGCCGTCAGGGGCGCTTCTTTGGTATATGGGCTGGTGTGAATATCGTTCACCGCGCCGCTGGTGGCCAGCTGAGCGGGCGCAGCGACCGGCGCACGGGCCTTCAGCGCCTCAACCACGCGCGCGCGCCATTCAGCGGCCGCGGCCTGATATTCAACGTCGGCATCAACGCGATCGAGCAGACGTTCCGCGCCGAGCTCGGCCAGCTTGTTGTCGAAATCTTTGCCGGACTGACAGAAAAATTCATAAGAGGTATCGCCGAGACCAAAGACGGCGAATGCGGTCCCGTCCAGCTTCGGCGCTTTCTTAGAGAACAGGAACTTATGCAATGCGACCGCTTCTTCCGGCGGCTCTCCTTCCCCCTGGGTGGACGTCACTACCACCAGCAGTTTTTCCGCAGCAATTTGTTTGAATTTATAATCGCCTGCATTCACCAGCTTCACGTTCAGCTTCGCCGCCAGCAGATCGTCACGCAGCGCTTCGGCGACGCGGCGGGCGTTGCCGGTTTGCGAGGCGGAAATCAGCGTGATCGTCGGTACCTCGGCGGCCGGGGCGGGTTCGGCTACCGCCGCGCCGGACTGCTGATTCAGCACGCCCCAGAAATAGCCAGATACCCAGGCGAGCTGAGTGGGCGTGAAGTCAGTGGTGGCCGCCTGAAGGCGCGCCAGTTGCTCCGGGTTGAGCGGTAGCAAGTTGGAAGGTGGGGCCTGTGTCGTCATGCGTCGTTTGTTCCAGTAAGCAAAGCTGTTATTCGCACCCTGTCAGCGCGACAAAAACAGAAGAGAATAGAAGGTTAACGGCGGGCATAGTAACAATTAAAGAAGGGATGGAAATAATAAATAACCAAATGGACTAACCTGTTTTAGTTGTAGTTATTAACAACAAAATCGATTAAATAAGCAATTGAAATATAATAGATTAAATCAAATAAAGCAGATAAACATGTCCATTTTCTGTTCACGGCCGTTTTAGTTAATGCGAAAAAATGTACTTTCCGGTACCCTACGGCGGTTTTTTTCGTCCTGTTGAGAGTCAATGATGTCCACCACGCTGTTTAAAGATTTCACCTTCGAAGCCGCCCACCACCTGCCGCACGTCCCGGAAGGACACAAATGCGGTCGCCTGCATGGCCACTCCTTTATGGTGCGTCTGGAGATCACCGGTGAAGTCGATCCCCATACCGGGTGGATCATGGATTTTGCCGAGCTGAAGGCCGCCTTTAAGCCGACATACGATCGCCTCGACCACTATTATCTGAACGATATTCCTGGTCTGGAAAACCCCACCAGCGAAGTGCTGGCCAAATGGATCTGGGATGAGATGAAACCGCGGGTGCCGCTGCTTAGCGCCGTGATGGTCAAAGAGACCTGCACCGCCGGCTGCGTCTATCGCGGCGAGTAAGCGAAAAAAAGCCCGGTCAGTACGCTGCCGGGCTTTTTTATCAGGCAATATTCAGATACTTGTGCGTCTGCATGGACAGGCGCCAGTTGCGGGCGATGCAGGTGTCGATACACAGGCGCGTCGCATCTTCTTTCTGACTGATCGGCTGCAGGGCGATGATCCGCGGTTTGTCATCGCTCAGCGTTTCCAGCAGTTCGTCCAGCGCTTCTATGTCGCGGACGCGCCCTACCGGATGCTTGATCTCATCCGCCCGCTGCAGGGCCTGAGACAGCACGTCATAGCCACCGCGCATGTTGACCTTCGGGGAAACCGTCACCCAGGTATTGGGGCTGCAGCGTACTTCATGGGTGCCGCTGGTTTCAATCTGACAGCTAAAGCCGTTTTGTTCCAGAAGCGAGGTTAACGGCGTTAAATCATGAATGCAGGGCTCACCGCCGGTAATAACCACGTGGCGGGCTGTCCACCCCTGCCGCCCAATAATCGCCAGCAGATCCTCGCTGCTTGCCGGGCCCCACTTGTCGCTCTCTTTGGTTTTCGCCAGGATGCTGAACAACGACACTTCCCGATCGGCCAGCTTGTCCCAGGTATGCTTGGTGTCACACCACGCGCATCCTACCGGGCATCCCTGCAGACGAATAAAGATGGCAGGCACGCCGGTGAAGTAACCCTCGCCTTGCAGGGTCTGGAACATCTCGTTAATCGGGTACTGCATAGTCATCTCTGTTTAGGGTGATAAACGTTCATTATCGCAGATTTCGCTGCCCAGGTCTTGTCCTGCGCTGCGATCGCTTTTTTACCCCTCCGTCAATATCCGTGTCGGGAATAATATTATTGATTAAAAAAGCAATCTTTTCTTTTGGCTTAGTTTATTAGCATGGTAAGAATTAAAATAAATAGCATTCTGACGCGCGGGGGGAAATATGTAACAGAAAATGTTATTCCTGTCATTCAGGATAAAATAAAAGGTCCAAGAACCAAAATAAAAAACCTTAAAATACAGCAATGTACAAACTGATACATGAAAGAGTGAATTATCTGGCCGATCTGCGAGTCCAATTCTATCCCCCGGTAATAATAACCTTAAACTGGTCTTAATAAAGCCCTGATCGGGCCCCTTTTTTATTTAATTGTCGTTTACTTTTGCCCGCCTAGAATCCCGCAGACCAACCATAATGAGATAGCGTTTATGACCACATTATTAATTACCGGCGTTACGGGGTTTCTGGGCGGTGCCGCGTTAGAGAAAATACTCCATCAGGAAACCCGGTTAGATCTGCTGCTGCTGGTACGTGCTGATAGCCCCGAGGCTGGCCTCGAACGGGTCAAAGAGAACATGCGTAAGTTCAACATCGCCGAGGAGAAGCTGGCGATGTTGCGCCAGCAGCATATCCTTCTGGGCGATCTCGCCTCTCCGGAGCATTTTCTTAACGATCCGCGCCTCGATCAGGTCACGCACATCCTCAACTGCGCCGCTGTCGCCTCATTTGGCAGCAACCCGCTTATCTGGAAGGTTAACGTTGAGGGCACGCTGCGCCTGGCGCAACGTATGGCGCAGGTGACGGGTCTGCAGCGCTTTCTGCACGTCGGTACGGCGATGTCATGTTCGCCTGAACCGGATTCACTGGTCGCCGAAAGCGCGGAGTTTCGGGAACGCGCTGAGCACCTGGTGGAATATACCCACTCGAAGTCGACCATCGAGCAGCTGATGCAGCAGCAGTGCCCTACGCTACCGCTGGTAATTGCCCGCCCCTCTATCGTGGTGGGTCATACCCATCACGGCTGCCGGCCTTCCAGCAGTATTTTCTGGGTGTTCAGCATGGGGCTGATGCTGCAGAAATTCATGTGCTCCATGGAGGACCGAATTGACGTTATCCCGGTGGACTACTGCGCCGACGCCCTGCTAATGCTGCTTAACCAGCCTCTGGCTCACGGCGAGGTGGTGCATATCTCTGCTGGCGAAGAGAACAGCGTGAAGTTTGCCGAAATCGACCGGGCGATGGCTCAGGCCCTGGAGCAGGCGCCGGTGGGGGATAAGTACGCCCAGGTGAGCTATGAAACGCTGGTCAAAATGAGACGCGAACTGAAAGGGATATTTGGGCCATGCAATGAGCGGCTGATGCTGAAAGCCATGCGCTTATACGGCGCGTTCGCCACCCTGAACGTGCGCTTTAGTAACGACAAGCTGCTGAGCATGGGGATGCCAAAACCGCCGCGCTTTACCGATTACATCGACCGCTGCGTGGAAACCACCCGCGGGTTGTCGATCCCTCAGCAAATGGCCGTCGACTTTAAATAATGGCCGCAGGCGTAAAAAAAATGCCAGCCCGAAGGCTGGCATGATTATTTCACAAGGACAGGATTAAGCCTGACCTTTGATCTCTTTACGACCGTTGAACGGCGCTTGCTCACCCAGCGCTTCTTCGATACGAATCAGCTGGTTGTATTTAGCAACGCGGTCAGAACGGCTCATAGAACCAGTTTTGATCTGGCCTGCAGCGGTACCAACAGCCAGGTCGGCAATGGTAGCGTCTTCAGTTTCGCCAGAACGGTGAGAGATAACAGCGGTGTAGCCAGCGTCTTTCGCCATCTTGATAGCAGCCAGAGTTTCGGTCAGAGAACCGATCTGGTTGAACTTGATCAGGATGGAGTTAGCGATGCCTTTTTCGATGCCTTCTTTCAGGATCTTGGTGTTGGTTACGAACAGGTCGTCACCAACCAGCTGGATTTTGTCGCCCAGTACTTTGGTCTGGTAAGCGAAACCTTCCCAGTCAGATTCGTCCAGACCATCTTCGATGGAGACGATCGGGTACTGTTTGGTCAGCTCTTCCAGGAAGTGAGTGAACTCTTCAGAGGTGAACGCTTTGTTGCCTTCGCCAGCCAGAACGTATTTACCGTCTTTGTAGAATTCAGACGCCGCGCAGTCCATCGCCAGGGTGATGTCTTTGCCCAGCTCGTAGCCTGCAGCTTTAACCGCTTCAGCGATAACAGCCAGCGCTTCGGCGTTGGAACCCAGGTTCGGCGCGTAGCCGCCTTCGTCACCAACGGCAGTGTTCATGCCTTTGGACTTCAGCACTTTCGCCAGGTGATGGAACACTTCAGAACCCATGCGTACTGCTTCTTTCAGGGTCGGCGCGCCAACCGGCTGAATCATGAATTCCTGGATGTCGACGTTGTTGTCAGCGTGCTCACCGCCGTTGATGATGTTCATCATCGGAACCGGCATGGAGTATTTGCCCGGAGTGCCGTTCAGTTCAGCGATGTGCGCGTACAGCGGCAGGCCTTTGGACGCAGCAGCTGCTTTGGCGTTCGCCAGAGAAACGGCCAGGATAGCGTTCGCACCGAAGTTAGATTTGTTTTCAGTACCGTCCAGGTCGATCATGATCTTGTCGATGCCAGCCTGATCTTTAGCATCTTTGCCCAGGATTGCCTGAGCGATCGGGCCGTTTACCGCAGCAACAGCTTTGGTTACGCCTTTACCCAGGAAACGGGATTTGTCGCCATCGCGCAGTTCCAGCGCTTCGCGGGAACCAGTAGAAGCACCTGACGGAGCAGCTGCCATACCGACGAAACCACCTTCCAGGTGTACTTCGGCTTCAACAGTCGGGTTACCACGGGAGTCGATGATTTCACGACCGATGACTTTAACGATTTTGGACATTAGGTTTTCCTCAGTACAAGTTAAACTAAAACTCCAGACAAACAATGCACCCGGATGGGTGCATTGCCGTTCAAACTCTTTTTACTTCGCCTGGCGTTTCTGGTACTCGCTCGCGGCTTTCACAAAGCCGGCAAACAGCGGGTGTCCATCACGCGGCGTCGAAGTAAACTCCGGGTGGAACTGGCAGGCCACAAACCACGGATGGTTCGGCACTTCGATGATCTCGACCAACTGATCATCCCCGGAACGGCCCGCAACGCGCAGACCGGCAGCTTCAATCGGTTTCAACAACATGTTGTTGACTTCGTAGCGGTGACGATGACGCTCGGTGATGGTCGGCTCGCCGTAAAGCTGGCGTACCAGAGAATCATCACTCAGCTGGCACTGCTGCGCGCCCAGGCGCATGGTGCCGCCCAGATCGCTCTTCTCAGAGCGGACTTCAACGTTGCCATCTTCGTCACGCCATTCGGTAATCAGGGCCACGACCGGGTATTTACAGTCTGGCACAAATTCCGTCGAGTTGGCGTTTTCCATACCCGCTACGTTACGCGCGAACTCAATCAGCGCAACCTGCATACCCAGGCAGATGCCCAGATAAGGAATATTGTTTTCACGCGCATAGCGCGCGGTGGCGATCTTGCCTTCAACGCCGCGGTAGCCGAAGCCGCCCGGGATCAGGATAGCGTCTAAATCCTTGAGGATTTCGACGCCGCGCGTTTCCACATCCTGCGAATCGATCAGCTTGATGTTGACGGTAACGCGATTTTTCAGACCGCCGTGTTTCAGCGCTTCAATCACCGACTTGTAGGCATCCGGCAGTTCAATGTACTTACCGACCATACCGATGGTGACTTCGCCTGCCGGATTAGCTTCTTCATAGATTACCTGTTCCCATTCGGCCAGGTTTGCTTCCGGACAAGTTAAGCTGAATCGTTTACAAATATAATCGTCCAGCCCCTGAGATTTCAACAGGCCCGGAATTTTATAAATGGAATCGACGTCTTTCAGAGAAATCACAGCCTTTTCCGGAACGTTACAGAACAAAGCAATTTTGGCTCGTTCGTTGGCCGGAACCGCGCGATCGGAGCGGCAGATCAGAATATCAGGCTGAATACCGATGGAGAGCAGCTCTTTTACGGAGTGCTGGGTCGGCTTGGTTTTGACTTCGCCCGCGGCGGCCATGTACGGCACCAGAGTCAGGTGCATGAACAGGGTATGCTCGCGGCCGATCTCTACCGCCATCTGACGAATCGCTTCGAGGAACGGCAGGGATTCGATATCGCCTACGGTACCGCCGATTTCCACCAGCACGACGTCATGGCCTTCGCCGCCCGCCAGTACGCGCTCTTTGATAGCGTTGGTGATGTGCGGGATAACCTGAACGGTCGCGCCCAGGTAGTCGCCACGGCGCTCTTTGCGCAGCACGTCGGAGTAGATACGGCCGGTGGTGAAGTTATTGCGGCGCGTCATCTTGGTGCGGATAAAACGCTCATAGTGGCCCAGGTCCAGATCGGTTTCTGCGCCGTCTTCAGTAACGAACACTTCCCCATGCTGGATTGGGCTCATGGTGCCCGGATCGACGTTGATATACGGATCCAGTTTCATGATGGTCACGTTGAGACCACGGGCTTCAAGAATGGCTGCCAGGGAGGCTGCGGCAATGCCTTTACCCAGAGAGGATACGACCCCGCCGGTCACAAAAATATAGTTCGTTGTCATGCTGAACCTGAGAAGTTAGGGTAAAACGATGGAATAACCAGGACGGGAAAGTAGTATACCCGAACATGCGTGACGCCACAAACTTTCATTCTTCCCCTCCCCTTCGTTCTTCAAGTTGCACCTGTGTTGCGACTCGAACAACTCGAAGAGGCAGGCTACATGGTGTTTCAACGACATAACGGAAAGAGAAAATAGACGCTTTTGGCGAAATGTTTTTGACGTAAATCAAGCGCTTGTTATTTATAAAATCACACAAATCGCGCTTGATCACGAAAATCCGTTAGAGATCAGTTTCCTGGCGTTTTACTTCCTGCCACACTTCTTCCATGGTATCGAGGTCGACGCCGGTCATTTCCAGGCCTCGGGCGGCGACAATACGCTCGACCTCGCGGAAACGACGCTCAAATTTGAGGTTTGCTTTCTGCAGCGCCACCTCGGCTTTGACGCCCAAATGACGGGATAAATTCACCGTGGCAAACAGCAGATCGCCCACTTCCTCTTCCAGTTTTGCTTCATCCACCACCGCCTGCTGCGCTTCATGCATCACTTCATCAATTTCTTCATGCACTTTGTCGAGCACCGGGCCCAGCGAGGTCCAGTCGAAACCCACTGCCGAGCAGCGGCGCTGGATTTTATGCGCGCGCATCAGCGCCGGCAGGCTATGGGGAATATCGTCCAGGGCCGAATGCTGGGCTTTTTCCGCTCGCTCCGCGCTTTTGATTTGCTCCCAGCGGGCCAGGACTTCCGTGCTATTGCCCGCCGATGCCTCGCCGAAGATATGCGGGTGGCGACGCTCCAGCTTGTCGCTGATGGCGGCGCAGATATCGTCAAAGTTAAAGCGTCCCTCTTCCTGCGCCATTTGCGCATAGAACACCACCTGGAACAGCAGATCGCCCAGCTCACCGCGCAGATCGTCAAAATCTTCCCGCTGGATAGCATCGAGGACCTCGTAGGTCTCCTCAAGGGTGTAAGGGGCGATGGTGGCAAAGGTCTGCTCTTTATCCCATGGGCAGCCGTTTTCCGGGTCGCGCAGGCGGCGCATGATGCCGAGCAAGCGGTCAATTTGAGTCATGTGACAATCCTGGAAATTTTAAAAATAGTCGGCCGGATAAGGCGTTTAGACCTTATCCGACGTTGCGAAATTGCCGGATGGCGGCTTCGCCTTATCCGGCCTACAGACGAATTAACCGCCGTGCAGACGGCGCGCGTCGATCACATCCGGCACCTGGTTGAGCTTACCGAGCACCCGGCCCAGCACCTGCAGGTTGTAAATCTCGATGGTCATATCGATGGTTGCCAGCTGCTGACGGGTATCGCTGCGGCTGGCGACGCCCAGCACGTTCACCTTCTCATTGGCGAGGATGGTAGTGATATCGCGCAGTAAACCGCTGCGATCGTTCGCCTCCACCCTGACCACCAGCGAGTAGCCCGCCGAGTAGCTTTCGCCCCATACCGCATCGACGATGCGCTCCGGGGCATGCGACTGCAGTTCTGCCAGCTGATCGCAGTCCGCGCGATGCACGGAGATCCCGCGCCCCTGGGTGATAAAGCCGACGATCTCGTCGCCCGGGATTGGCTGGCAGCAGCGGGCAATATGGTGCATCAGGTTGCCTACCCCTTCCACCACTACCCGGCCATTGTCCTTGGTGCGATTTTGCGGCGTGTAGGTTTTCTGCTGCAGTTGCTTCAGCGCGGCCGCATCCTGCTCGGCGGCGCTAGGTTTATTGAACTGCGCCTGCAGGAAGTTGACCATCTGGTTGAGACGGATATCGCCACCGCCGATGGCGGCCAGCAGTTCATCGAGCTCGTTGAAGTTATAGCGCGGCAGCAGGTGCTTTTCCGCATCCTTCAGGCTGATGCCCAAATGCTCCAGCTCGTCGTCGAGGATCTGCCGACCGGCGAGAATGTTCTTGTCGCGATCCTGCTTACGGAACCAGGCGTGGATCTTCGAACGTCCGCGGCTGGTGGTCACATAGCCGAGGTTAGGGTTCAGCCAGTCACGGCTCGGGTTCGGCTGCTTCTGGGTAATAATTTCGATCTGATCGCCCATCTGCAGCTGGTAGGTGAATGGCACGATGCGGCCGCCAATTTTGGCGCCGATGCAGCGATGGCCGACATCGCTGTGAATATGATAGGCAAAGTCGAGCGGCGTCGACCCCGCAGGCAGGTCCACCACGTCGCCTTTCGGCGTAAAGACATACACCCGGTCGTCGAAGACCTGGCTGCGCACTTCGTCGAGCATCTCGCCGGAGTCGGCCATCTCTTCCTGCCAGGCAATCAGCTTACGCAGCCAGGCGATGCGGTCTTCATAGCCGCGGCCGCCGCTGGTGCCGGCTCCCGCGCCCTCTTTGTACTTCCAGTGCGCGGCCACGCCCAGCTCGGCGTCTTCATGCATCTGCCGGGTGCGGATCTGAATCTCCACCGTCTTGCCGCTCGGCCCCAGCACCACGGTATGGATAGACTGGTAACCGTTGGGTTTCGGGTTGGCCACGTAGTCGTCGAATTCATCCGGCAGATGGCGGTAGTGAGTATGGACGATCCCCAGCGCGGCATAGCAATCCTGCAAACGCTCAGCCACAATACGCACCGCGCGAACGTCAAACAGCTCGTCGAAAGCGAGGTGTTTTTTCTGCATTTTGCGCCAGATACTGTAGATATGCTTCGGCCGGCCATAGACCTCGGCCTTGACGCCTTCGGCTTTCATCTCTGAGCGCAGGTGGCCGACAAACTCTTCGATGTAATGCTCGCGGTCGATACGGCGCTCGTGGAGCAGTTTGGCAATGCGCTTGTATTCCGCCGGGTGCAGATAGCGGAAGCAGTAATCTTCCAGCTCCCACTTCAGCTGGCCGATACCTAAGCGGTTCGCCAGGGGAGCATAGATATTGGTGCACTCTTTCGCCGCAAGAACGCGCTCATCTTCCGGCGCGTCCTTGACCTCGCGCAGATGCGCGATCCGCTCAGCAAGTTTGATGACCACGCAGCGGAAATCGTCAACCATCGCCAGCAGCATACGGCGAATGTTATCCACCTGCTCGGAAGAGACCGAGTCGGTATGGGTAGCCTTCAGCTGGCGGATAGCGGCCATGTCCCGCACCCCGTGAATCAGGGTCACGACCGATTTACCTACGCTCTCCTGCATCACCTCTTCGCTGACAACTTCGCCGTCGGCCAGCGGGAACAGCAGCGCCGCGCGCAGCGTATCGATGTCCATACTTAGGGTGGAGAGGATCTCCACCATTTCGACGCCCCGCCACAGCAGCAGGTCCGCCTGCGGGTGTCCTTGCGTTTTTTCGCGACAATAATCCCAGGTTTCGGCTAAGCGCTCACACGACTGCTGGCTGGAAATTCCCAGACTCGCGATCCATTTCTTCGGGTCAAATTCACCAGCTTTATTAAGATGTGCACTTCTTACCGCAACCATTGTCCTCTCCTTAAGGGACCGGCCTGCCGAAGTCGGCAAGCCTCAACTTTCTACATGTCATCCTGCAGGTCGCGTCAGCATTCATGGCCAGGGTGGCTCTTCTGCGACGTTGTGAATGACCTTATGTAAGCCTGCGCTCAAACAACACCATTGATTCCAGATGGCCGGTATGCGGGAACATATCCAGCATCGCCAGGCGTTGAATCTGATATCCAGCCTGCAACAGGGTTTCGCTGTCTCGCGCCAGCGTCGCCGGGTTGCAGGAAACATACACCACCCGCCGCGGTGCCAGTTTTATTATATGCGGCATCACGCCCGGCGCGCCGGCGCGGGCCGGGTCCAGCAGCACTTTATCAAAGCCGTGCTTCGCCCAGGCCTGACGGGTGACGTCTTCTTCCAGATTTTCATGGAAGAAAGTGACATTTGATAAACCATTGCGGGCGGCGTTTTCCCGCCCCTTCTCCACCAGCGCCGGCACCCCTTCCACGCCCACCACATGGGCGGCGCGTGTCGCCAGCGGCAGGGTAAAGTTGCCCATCCCGCAGAACAGATCCAGCACCCGGTCCTCTGGCCGCAGATCCAGCCACTCCAGTGCGGTACGCACCATCTGCTGATTTACGCCGTCGTTGACCTGGATAAAATCCCGCGGGCTGAACACTAAGCGTAGTCCGTCTGAGGTATACCATGGCGCTTCGCCATGAATATGCTCCAGTATCTCGCTTTGTGGCGCGAGGTACAGGGAAAGACCGTGAGTTTGCGAAAAGTGTTCCAGTTTTTCCCTGTCTGTCGCCGGCAGGGTTGCGGTATGGCGCAGCACCATCAGCGGACCGTTGTCCGCCTGCACCAGCTCGACGTGGCCGAGATGGCGTAATGCGCTCAGCGCGCTTAAGCACTCGCGCACGGCGGGCAGCAATGCCTCAAGTTGGGGCACCAAAACAGGGCACTGCACTACATCGACGATCGCTTTGGCGTTGGCCTGGCGAAAACCCATCTGCAATTGTTGGGTCTTCGGCTGATAATTCAAGCTCAAGCGTGCGCGACGGCGGTAGCCCCACGGCGCGCCGGCGATGACGTCATCTACCTCGCGCTTCATCAGTCGCCCCAGCGCGGCGCGTTTACTTTGCTGCTGAAGCGGAACGCTGGCATGTTGTTGTTGGCATCCGCCGCAGACGCCAAAATGGGGGCAGCGCGGCGCCTGGCGCTGCGGGCTGTCGGTCAGTCGGCGTTTCACCTCGGCGCGGGCGTACTGTTTTTTATCTTCCACCAGCACCACCTCGGCCTGCTCGTGGGGCAGCACGCCGCTCACGAACAACGCCTTCCCCTGATGGCGGGCAACACCCTGACCAAAGGGATCGAGGTCGTTGACTGTAACGGTTATGATCTGGCGCGTCGTCACACGCCGTTTTGCAGAGTAGAATTGCGCCATCGTAGAGAGTTGTCTCAATCAAATAAAACGAGCTCGTTCAGAGCGGCAGCGCCGCGAGGCGCAGCGACGCTGCACAGAACGATGATGTCTATATTCTCCCATAATGGAACCGCATGACCAACTACAGCCTGCGTGCTCGCATGATGATTCTGATTCTGGCGCCAACCGTCCTGATAGGACTGTTGCTCAGTATTTTCTTTGTCGCTCATCGTTATAACGACCTGCAACGCCAGCTGGAGGACGCTGGCGCCAGTATTATCGAACCGCTGGCGGTCTCCAGCGAATACGGCATGAACTTGCAAAACCGCGAATCCATCGGCCAGCTGATCAGCGTTCTGCATCGTCGCCACTCGGAGATCGTGCGGGCCATCTCGGTGTACGATTCGCATAACCGCTTATTTGTCACCTCCAATTACCAGCTCAATCCCAGCGAACTGCAGATCCCGAAAGGCGAGGTATTCCCCCGTCACCTCAGCGTCATCCGCGATGGCGACATGATGATCCTGCGCACGCCTATTGTCTCGGAAAGCTATTCTCCGGATGAATCACCCGAATCTGACGCTAAAATGCCGGGCAATATGCTGGGCTACGTCGCCCTGGAGCTGGATCTAAAATCGGTTCGCCTCCAGCAGTACAAAGAGATTTTTATCTCCAGCGTAATGATGCTGTTCTGTATCGGCATCGCGTTAATCTTCGGCTGGAGGCTGATGCGCGACGTCACCGGGCCAATCCGCAATATGGTTAACACTGTCGACCGCATCCGCCGCGGACAGCTGGACAGCCGGGTCGAAGGCTTTATGCTCGGCGAACTGGATATGCTGAAAAATGGCATTAACTCGATGGCCATGTCGCTGGCGGCATACCACGAAGAGATGCAACACAACGTCGACCAGGCGACCTCCGATCTACGGGAAACGCTTGAGCAGATGGAGATCCAGAACGTCGAGCTGGACCTGGCGAAAAAGCGCGCCCAGGAGGCGGCGCGCATTAAGTCTGAGTTCCTGGCCAATATGTCTCACGAGCTGCGCACCCCGCTCAATGGGGTGATCGGCTTTACCCGCCTGACGCTGAAAACCGATCTCAACGCTACGCAGCGCGACCACCTGACCACCATCGAACGTTCGGCCAACAATCTGCTGGCGATCATCAATGACGTGCTCGACTTTTCCAAGCTGGAAGCCGGGAAGCTGATCCTGGAGAGTATTCCGTTCCTGCTGCGCACTTCGCTTGATGAAGTGGTCACCCTGCTGGCGCATTCCGCGCACGATAAAGGGCTGGAGCTGACGCTGAATATTAAGAACAATGTACCGGATAACGTCATTGGCGATCCGCTGCGTCTGCAGCAGATTGTGACCAACCTCGTGGGCAACGCCATCAAATTTACCGAGCACGGCAATATCGACGTACTGGTGGAGCAGCGGGCCATCAGTAATTCCCGGGTACAGATCGAAATTCAGATCCACGATACCGGCATCGGCATCCCCGAGCGCGACCAGTCCCGGCTATTCCAGGCCTTCCGTCAGGCCGATGCCAGTATTTCACGCCGCCACGGCGGCACCGGGCTCGGGCTGGTGATCACTCAGCGTCTGGTCAAAGAGATGGGCGGGGATATTTCGTTCCACAGCCAGCCGAACCGCGGCTCCACCTTCTGGTTCCATATCAGCCTCGATCTCAACCCGAACGCCATTCCGGATACGCTGAACACCGACGGGCTTGTCGGCAAACGTCTGGCCTATGTGGAAGCCAACGCGACGGCGGCGCAGTGTACCCTGGAGATGCTGGCCGCTACGCCGCTGGAGGTTATCTACAGCCCTACCTTCTCCTCGCTGGCGGAAGCGCAGTATGACATTCTGCTGGTCGGTATCCCGGTTTCAATGCGCGATTTGTCGCCGCATCGGGAAAAATTAGCCAAAGCCTGCGCGATGTCCGATAACGTACTGCTGGCCCTGCCGTGCCATGCCCAGGTCAGCGCCGAAGCCCTGAAGCGCGACGGCGTTGCCGCCTGCCTGTTAAAGCCGCTCACCACCACCCGTCTGCTACCGGCGCTGGTGGCTACCAGCCACGCGCTTGCCTCCGCGCCGCTGATGCAGATCGACAGTCATAAGTTGCCAATGACGGTAATGGCCGTCGACGACAACCCGGCTAACCTGAAGCTGATTGGCGCCCTGCTGGATGATCTTGTGCAGCAGGTGATCCTCTGCGACAGCGGCCAGCAGGCGGTGGACAAGGCCAAGCAGCTGCAGATGGATCTGATCCTGATGGATATTCAGATGCCGGATATGGACGGCATCCGCGCCTGTGAGCTTATCCATCACCTGTCCCATCATCAGCAAACCCCGGTTATTGCGGTCACCGCGCACGCCCTGGAGGGCCAGCGTGAGAAATTACTGAGCGCCGGCATGAACGACTATCTGGCGAAGCCAATCGAAGAAGAGAAACTGCACGCACTGCTGTTGCGCTATCAGCCCGGCCTGCACAGCGTCGTTCCGGCGTCGCTACCGCCCGCAGAGCCGATCGTCGATCATAATCAAACGCTCGACTGGCAGCTGGCGCTGCGCCAGGCGGCCATGAAGCCGGACCTGGCGCGGGAGATGCTGCAAATGCTGATCGCCTTTATGCCGGAGGTGCGTAACAAAGTTGAGGAGCAGCTGGTGGGCGAGCAGCCGGAAGGGCTGGTGGATCTGATCCATAAACTGCACGGCAGCTGCAGCTATAGCGGCGTGCCGCGGCTGAAAAAGCTGTGCCATACCCTGGAAAGTCAGCTGCGGGCAGGCACCGCCGCCGAGGATCTGGAGCCGGAGCTGCTTGAGCTGTTAGATGAGATGGATAATGTGGCCCGCGAAGCGTGCCGGATGGGGGTGTAAACCCCGGATAGCGGCGCTACGCGCCTCATCCGGACTACAAATACCACTGCGCCAGCCGGGTTACCGCCTGTCGCCCATCTGCAAAACCGCGGCTACGTTACGCGCCGTCATTCGCAAGTTGGCGGCGGCATTGGCCAACGCTTCATCAAGGGTACAGATGGTATACAACACGCTGAATACCGCATCCAGCCCGTGCTGATGCACGACGCCAACATCGGCGGTAAGACTGCCGGCAATCCCGATCACCGGGACGTTAAAACGCTTCGCCACCCTCGCCACCCCCACCGGCACTTTGCCGTGGATCGTCTGGCTATCGATACGCCCTTCGCCGGTGATCACTAAATCGGCATCCGCCACCCGCTCAGCCAGCTGTAGCGCATCGGTGACAATCTCAATGCCCGGACGCAACTGAGCACCACAGAACGCATACAGCGCCGCACCCATGCCGCCCGCCGCGCCGCCGCCCTCAAGGCTCAGCACGTCGATATCTAAATCGCGGGCGATAATCCGGGCATAGTGCCGTAGGCCGCTATCGAGCCGGTCGATCATCTGCGCCGTCGCCCCTTTTTGCGGGCCGAACACCGCGCTGGCGCCCTGCGGGCCGGTCAACGGGTTGGTGACGTCGCAGGCAACGTCAATCCGGCAATCTGCCAGCCGCGAATCGAGTTCGCTGAGATCGATTCGCGCCAGCGTCTCCAGCGCGCCGCCCCCGGAGGCAATTTGCTGGCCCTCGGCGGTCAGCAGTTTCGCCCCCAGCGCCTGCGCCATCCCGGCGCCGCCGTCATTGGTCGCACTGCCGCCAATACCAATAATGATCTGTCTTACCCCGGCGTCCAGCGCATGGCGGATAAGCTCCCCGGTACCCCAGGAAGTGGTCAGCAGCGGGTTACGCTGCGCCGGCGGGACGCTCTCCAGGCCGCTGGCCGCCGCCATTTCGATAAAGGCGCACTGGCGATCGCCGGACAGCCCGTAAAATGCCTCAACCGGCTCGCCCAGCGGCCCGGTGACCGTCAGCGGAACCAGAAGCCCGCCGGTCGCCGCCACCATGGCTTCCACCGTCCCTTCCCCACCATCGGCAACCGGCAGCTTGACGTACTCGGCGTCAGGATAAATCTCGCGAAAGCCTTGCTCTATCGCACTGGCCACTTCCAGCGCGCTCAGGCTCTCCTTCCAGGAATCCGGTGCGATCACTATTTTCATCTGCTGTCCTTACTCTGAGCCAACCCCTGGCGCTGTCGCGCAATGCCGGCCCCCGCAGAGGCCGGCGGACTTTTAGCGCACCATGCATGGACGCTTGTTGTCAAAGGTCCAGCCCGGGATCAGATACTGCATCGCCATCGCATCGTCGCGGGCGCCAAGACCATGTTTCTTATATAGCTCATTTGCCTGCATCACGCGGTCCATATCCAGCTCAACCCCCAGGCCCGGGGTACTCGGTACCTGCACCATGCCGCCTTTGATTTCAAAAGGTTGTTTGGTCAGACGCTGGTTGCCCTCCTGCCAGATCCAGTGGGTATCGATAGCGGTGATCTTGCCCGGCGCCGCTGCCGCGACGTGGGTGAACATCGCCAGCGACACGTCGAAGTGATTATTAGAGTGCGAACCCCAGGTCAGACCGAACTCATGGCACATCTGCGCTACGCGCACCGACCCCTGCATGGTCCAGAAGTGCGGGTCCGCCAGCGGGATATCCACTGACTGCAGGGACAAGGTATGGCCCATCTGCCGCCAGTCGGTGGCGATCATATTGGTGGCGGTCGGCAGGCCCGTCGCGCGGCGGAACTCGGCCATCACTTCGCGGCCGGAGAAGCCCTGTTCGGCGCCGCACGGATCTTCCGCATAGGCCAGCACGCCCTTCAGCTGTTTACCAATCTGAATGGCCTCCTCAAGCAGCCAGGCGCCATTCGGGTCGAGAGTGACGCGAGCATTCGGGAAGCGCTTCGCCAGGGCGCTGATCGCTTCGGCTTCTTCAAAACCGGCCAGCACGCCGCCCTTCAGCTTAAAGTCGTTGAAACCATATTTTTCATACGCCGCTTCCGCCAGGCGGACCACCGCATCCGGCGTCATCGCCTCTTCATGGCGCAGGCGATACCACTCGCACTGCTCATCCGGCTGGCTCTGATAGGCCAGCGGCGTCGCATGGCGATTACCGACAAAGAACAGATAGCCCAGCATTTCGACTTCGCTGCGCTGCTGGCCATCGCCTAGCAGCGAGGCGACGTTGACCCCAAGGTGCTGGCCCAGCAGATCCAGCAGTGCCGCTTCGATGCCGGTCACCACGTGAATGGTGGTGCGCAGGTCAAAGGTCTGCAGGCCGCGGCCCCCGGCGTCGCGGTCGGCAAACTGATTGCGCACCGCGCCCAGCACGTTTTTATACTCGCCCAGCGTTTTGCCCACCACCAGCGGAATGGCATCCTCCAGGGTCTGGCGAATCTTTTCACCGCCCGGGATTTCACCGACGCCGGTATGGCCGGCGTTATCTTTGATAATTACGATATTGCGGGTGAAGTACGGGGCGTGGGCGCCGCTCAGGTTCATCAGCATGCTGTCATGGCCGGCAACCGGGATCACCTGCATGGTGGTGACAACGGGCGTTGAAGAGAAAGTCGTCATAGCATCATCCTTTTTAATTAGTGGCGGCCGAAAACGGGACGTTTGCGGTCGAATGTCCAGCCGGGGATCAGGTACTGCATCGGGCCCGCGTCGTTGCGCGCGCCGCCCGGCAGCGCTTTATAGGCCTCATGGGCTCTGCGCACCTGCTCCCAGTCAAGTTCCACGCCGAGTCCCGGCGCGTCTGGCACGGCAATGCTGCCGTTAATAATCTGCAGCGGATTTTTGGTCAGGCGCGCGTCGCCCTCCTGCCAGATCCAGTGGGTATCGATGGCGGTGGGGTTGCCCGGCGCGGCGGCGCCGACGTGGGTAAACATCGCCAGGGAAATATCAAAGTGGTTGTTGGAATGGCAGCCCCAGGTGAGCCCCCAGTCGTCGCACAGCTGCGCCACCCGCACCGCGCCGGAGAGCGTCCAGAAGTGCGGGTCCGCCAGCGGGATATCGACGGCGTTGAGCATCACCGCATGGCCCATTTCGCGCCAGTTAGTGGCTATCATATTGGTGGCGACCGGCAGCCCGGTGGCGCGGCGGAACTCGGCCATCACCTCCCGGCCGGAGAAACCCTGCTCGGCGCCGCACGGATCTTCGGCATAGGTCAGAACATCCTGCAGCCCTTTACACAGCGCGATGGCCTCATCCAGCAGCCAGGCGCCGTTAGGGTCGACGGTGATGCGCGCATCCGGGAAACGCTTTTTCAGCGCCCGCGCGGTGTCGATCTCCTGCTCGCCGGGCAGCACGCCGCCTTTGAGCTTAAAGTCTTTGAAACCGTAGCGATCCTGGGCGGCTTCCGCCAGACGCACTATCGCCTCGCTGCTCAACGCCTGCTGGTGGCGCAGGCGGTACCATTCGTGATCGCCCGGCGTATGGTCCAGATAACCAAGGTCGGTTTTCTGCCGATCGCCGATATAGAACAGGTAGCCCAGCACGGTGACGGCATCACGCTGCTTACCCGGGCCCAGCAGCTCGCAGACCGGCACATTAAGCACCTGGCCGAGCAGGTCGAGCAGCGCCGCTTCCAGCGCCGCCACCGCGTTAACCTTCAGTTCGAAGGTCCACGCCCCTTTGCCGAAGGTGTCGAAATCCGCCGCCTGATTGCCTTTGTGCACCTGCTGCACCACGCGATTGAGTCGGGCGACCTCCTGGCCCACCACCTGCGGGATCGCCGCCAGCAGCGTCTGGTAGATGACCTCTCCGCCGGGCGCTTCGCCGACGCCGGTATGGCCGGCGTTATCGGTTAACACCACGATATTGCGGGTAAACCATGCGTTATGCGCTCCGCCGATGTTCAGCAGCATGCTGTCGTGCCCGGCCACCGGAATGACCTTCATCTCTGTGATAATCGGGCTGGATTGAGTAGTCATGATTAACGTCCCGCTACAGGTTTCAGTTCGATACGTTTGATATCGCCCACCAGCACCAGATAGCTCAGCACCGCCACCAGGGCATGGATACCGACGTAGATCAGCGCGCCGTTGAACGAGCCGGTGGTGCCGACGATATAGCCGATGGCGATCGGGGTGACGATGCCGGAGATATTGCCGAACATATTGAACAAACCGCCGGAGAGACCGCTAATCTCTTTCGGCGCGGTATCCGCCATCACCGCCCAGCCGAGGGCGCCGATCCCTTTGCCGAAGAAGGCCATTGCCATAAAGCCGATCACCATCCACTCCACGTTGACATAGTTACACATCAGCATGGTCATGGAGAGCAGCATCCCCAGCACAATCGGCGTTTTGCGCGCAATGTTCAGCGAGCCGGTGCGGCGCATTAACCAGTCGGAGATCACCCCGCCCAGCACCCCGCCGACAAAGCCGCACACCGCCGGAATCGAGGCGACAAAGCCGGCTTTGAGGATCGACATGCCGCGCGCCTGCACCAGATAAACCGGGAACCAGGTGATAAAGAAGTAGGTTAAGGCGTTGATGCAGTACTGACCGATATAGATGCCGATCATCATCCGCGAGCCG
Organism: Klebsiella sp. HMSC16A12; assembly: GCF_001808265.1. Taxonomy (NCBI): domain Bacteria; kingdom Pseudomonadati; phylum Pseudomonadota; class Gammaproteobacteria; order Enterobacterales; family Enterobacteriaceae; genus Klebsiella; species Klebsiella sp. HMSC16A12. The sequence continues at coordinate 38,777 of NZ_KV792516.1, read as the reverse complement.
ATCAGTTGCTTGATCTGCCCCATTTTGACGCTAAACGGCACTTTCTGCGCGCTGCTCTTCTGATCCATGTTGATCAGCGCCCCGCCTTCGGCGATATAGTCCAGCTCTTTCTGGTTCACGCCCGGGTGGTTGTTCGGATCGTGGATCACTTTCAGCCACACAAAGCTGATCACAATCCCCAGCCCGCCCATAAAGAAGAACACATGCGACCAACCCACCTCATGCGTCAGCCAGCCCATGATCGGCGCGAAAATAACGGTGGCAAAGTACTGGGCGGAGTTAAAAATCGATACCGCTGTCCCCCTCTCCTGCGCCGGGAACCAGGCGGCGACGATCCGGCTGTTGCCGGGGAATGACGGCGACTCGGCAAGGCCGACGAGGAAGCGCAGGGTAAACAGCGCAACGATAATGCCAAAGCCGCTGAAGATATCGACGAAGCCCTGCAGCAGGGTAAACATCGACCAGATGAAGATCGACCAGAAATAGACGCGCTTCGAGCCGAAGCGGTCGAGCAGCCAGCCGCCCGGGATCTGGCCGATGACATAAGCCCATGAGAAGGCGGAGAACACATACCCCATCCCCACCGGATCAAGGCCGATATCCCTGGCCATTTCCGAACCGGCGATCGACAGCGTCGCCCGGTCGCCATAGTTAAAAGAGGTGACGATAAACAGCATCACCACTATCCAGTAGCGGGCGTTGGTACGCTTTTCAGCCGCCGTCGCCGCCTGACTTAATGAACTCATTGTTGTACTCCTGAATCATAGCGTTTAGCTACGTTCATTCTGAACAGCACAACCTGTAGGGTAATCAGAATGACGTGGTCGTGTTTTGATAGTTGTCGTTATATCTGGCACTGCATTTATCACTGGCTGGAGCAGTATATGAAGAGGCACACCGCGGCTCACCGTGCATCCACACAGCTTTTACGCCGCTATTGCAGGTGGTTTGTGGCGAATGCCTGAAAGAATGGGGGGAAGTTCACGGAAATGAAAAGCCAGCGCCGCTGGCGCCGCATAGCGCAGCAAAAAGGGCCGGAGTGTGAAATACCTCACTTGACCCGGTGAAACTGGCTGGCTTAAGCCATGATATTGCTAAGGATATTGTGGCGTTTGCCTAAAGGCGCGGCGCCTGGAAAGCGCTACTATTTTGACGTCCGCGTATCTGGCCGCGACGTATTGAAAGAGCGCCCTCTGCGTAGGGAGAGGGCAGCGCTTTTATGCGAGCAGGGTGGCCCACTGCTCAACCCACGGATTGGAGACGCTCTCCGGCTCCGGGTCTTCGCTGGCGTCAATCTTCAGCATCTCGCCGATGCGCTTCGCGCCCTGCTCCTGCAGCAGCTGATCGAACTTCAGGCCGCCGCCGCAAAAGTTGGCATAGGTGCTGTCGCCGAGCGCGATAATGCCGTACCGCAGGTGAGGCTGATACATATCTTTGATGCCCTCATACAGCGGGACGATGCTGTCCGGCAGATCGCCCTGCCCGGTGGTGGAGGTGACCACCAGCACATACTTACCCGTGTAGGATTCCCAGTCGTTGACCTGCGGATCCTCATACACGGTAGCCTTGTGTCCCAGTCCGCTGAGGATCGCTTCCGCTTCTTCCGCGACCAGCAGCGAGTTGCCGTACATGGTGCCGACAAAAATTCCGACTTCCGCCATGCTATTATCTCCCTGGATTGACCTTATTCTCTTCATCCTGACCGCTGTCGTCGGCAAACTCAACCCTTTCATTTAGCGGGAGAAGCCCGCGCCAGCCAAACTGCGACAGCGCGCGCATCCAGACGTCGTCAAAACCGGCGCGCAGGGTCAGCGGCTCGCCGGTAAAAGGATGGGTTAATGACAGCTCGCTGGCGTGCAGCATCAGGCGGTGACAGCCGAAATGTTCCGCGGCGCTGCGGTTTTGCCGCAGATCGCCGTGCTTGCTGTCGCCGAGGATCGGATGACGGAGGTGGGCCAGATGACGGCGCAGCTGGTGCTTGCGGCCGGTTTTCGGCTCCAGTTCCACCAGCCCATAGCGCGAGGTGGGATAGCGCCCAGTCGCCACTGGCATCTCCACTGTCGCCAGACCGCGGTAGTGGGTTACCGCTGGCTGCGGCCCTTTATCTTCGCGGGCGAACTTATCGGCGATTCTATCCAGCTCCTCTACCAGCGGGTAATCCAGCAGCGCCTCTTCCATCAGCCAGCCGCGGACGATCGCATGGTAGCGCTTCCGGATCTGGTGCTGCTCGAACTGTTGCGCCAGCAGCCGGCCCGCCTCGCTCGACAATCCCATCAGCAGCACGCCGGAGGTGGGCCGGTCGAGACGATGAGCGGTAAAAACGTGCTGACCGATCTGGTCGCGCACAGTCTGCATCACCACCACTTTCTCGTCGCGATCGAGCCAGCTGCGATGCACCAGCCAGCCCGAGGGTTTGTTGACCGCCACCAGCCAGTCGTCCAGGTAGATAATCTCCAGCATCAGGCCTGCTCACCGGCAAACAGCGCGTCTAACAGCAGAAGTTCCGCCAGCATGGATTCGCGGACCGGGTGGGCCTGATCCAGAGCCATTTCGTAATAAGGCGCAACGGCAAAATTTTGCGGCAGCGGCTGGCCGCTCTCCAGCAGCTGGTGCATACGCGGGATCAGGACCCACTGCAGCCACTCCAGCGGCTCCAGGGTATCCAGGCAAAACGGCTTATCGCTGGCGAAGGCGCTGCTGTCCGGCGCCGTCTCCTGCCAGTGCTCCGTTTCGCGCAGCAGGGCTTCAATGGCGCGCAGGCGATCGCGCACGCTATCGTGAAGAGTCATGGGGAAACCTCGATGAGTTAAAAACCGGGCGCAGGATAGCAAATCCGCAGGAGAAATAAAAAAAGGGAGCACTGTATAAACAGTGCTCCCGGTTCGTTTTGCAGCAGTCCCGCTACATTGGTGCTCCCTGCTCGTCCTTGAAAACTTTTCCTGAGGTCTCCTGACCATGTTCATCCATAAACACGTGCATCCTGCTTTCACACCACCCCGATGCGAAATGACTTATCCATAAGTTTGTCCCGATCTTCCTGATCCACCGTTCATCCTGAGCGGCTCTCGTTCTCCATCCTGGAGGTGTCCATTACGCGATCCTGCGTTATCCTTGCTTCATCCTGAAGCCTGTCCCTGCAACGCCGTCCTGGCGGGTCCTGCAGAAGCGCCATCATCCTGATGTTCGCTTCATTTCGCGACGTCCTGTCGACAGACATAGGATCACTGATTCTGCCCCTTCTTACAACCCTTCTTGAGACAATCTCTTAAGATTAGTCCCCACTCAAAAGGACGAAAAAATTAAGATCTGATTTAATACCAACAACTTATATAAAAAAGTATGGATTAAATTTACCTTAAATGATGACGATCTCTTACAGGTTTTGTAAGAGATCTCTCACAAACGATCTGGCAGACTGGATTACAGAACTGGCTCAAGGTGGTTGAGGAAACCCGCAAGTGAGGGAGAAAGCGTAATGCGTTTGGCGGTGCCGAGGGTCTCTTTGACTACCTCGCCGCTGAGATTACAGACGGATATCACATCCAGTTCACTCTCGAGGGTGGCGATGAACAGCGTCGGCGACAGCTTCAACCGCTTCTGCACCACCAGGTGCCCGATTAAATTTTCCTGCACCCGCTGGAAATCCTCTTCACTCCAGGTCTGCAGCAGCGTCAAGGTTTCGCCGGCAAACCGGCCGGACATATCGCCGGCAAACTGAGTGGTATAATAAGAATGAAGCGGCTGTTGTACCACAATGTCGAGGGCGCGTTCAACCGCGCTGATATTTTGCGCCAGCGAAAACGGCTGCGGCTGCCAGAAAACGGCCTCGCCCTGGGTGTCGACAACGCAAGGCGACGGGACGCCGTAAAGCTCTTCACTGCGCGGCAGGCTGTGGCGCTGCTGCTGCCAGGCGGCGCAATATCGTTGGGTAAAAGCGCGTAGCGCTTCTGCTGTCTGATGGTCCACCGGTTTCTCTCTTCACGTTAGACAGGATACACTGGAGCAATAGTGTACCCGCTTTACTATGGTGAAACATGTCTTCTTACGATAATCATCAGGCGCTGGCCGGCCTGACGCTCGGTAAATCAACCGATTACCGCGATACCTATGACGCCTCGCTGCTGCAGGGCGTGCCGCGCAGTTTAAACCGCGACCCGCTGGGCCTGCATGCCGATAATCTGCCGTTTCACGGCGCCGATATCTGGACGCTGTACGAACTCTCCTGGCTGAACGGCAAAGGTCTGCCGCAGGTAGCTGTCGGCCACGTCGAGCTGCCCGATACCAGCCTCAATCTGGTGGAGTCGAAAAGCTTTAAGCTCTATCTCAACAGCTTTAACCAGACCCGTTTCGCTAGCTGGCAGGACGTTGCAGAGACGCTGACTCGCGATCTCAGCGCCTGCGCGCAGGGGAAGGTTAAGGTATCGCTCTACCGCCTGGATGAACTGGAAGGCCAGCCGATTGCCCGCCTGCACGGCACCTGCATCGACGATCAGGATATCGAGATCGATAACTATCAGTTCAGCGCCGATTACCTGCAGGGCGCCGCCAGCGGCAAAATCGTGGAGGAGACGCTGGTCAGCCACCTGCTGAAGTCTAATTGCCTTATCACTCATCAGCCGGACTGGGGCTCGGTGCAGATCCAGTATCGGGGGGCGAAAATCGACCGCGAGCAGCTCCTGCGCTATCTGGTTTCGTTCCGCCACCATAACGAATTCCATGAGCAGTGCGTCGAGCGTATCTTTAACGATATTCTCCGTTTCTGCCAGCCGGAATCGCTTTCCGTTTACGCCCGCTATACGCGACGCGGCGGTCTGGATATCAACCCCTGGCGCAGCAATGGCGACTTTTCCCCCGCCACCGGCCGCCTCGCCCGTCAATAATAAACAATTTCACAATTTGCGTGCGTTTAGGCGCGCGCAAGGTTGTGGAAACGCCGTTCGCAGGGCTATTGTAATCACAGGAAGACCATAAGCGTCCTGTAAGGAGTTCACTTGATTACACATGTTAGCCCGCTTGGTTCAATGGATATGCTGTCGCAGCTGGAAGTGGATATGCTTAAGCGCACCGCCAGCAGCGACCTGTACCAACTCTTTCGCAACTGCTCGCTTGCTGTGCTCAATTCGGGGAGCCTGACCGATAACAGCAAGGAGCTCCTGTCCCGTTTCGAAAATTTCGAGATTAACGTGCTGCGGCGCGAACGCGGCGTGAAGCTGGAACTGATCAACCCGCCGGAAGACGCCTTCGTTGACGGGCGGATTATCCGCTCCCTGCAGGCCAACCTGTTCGCCGTGCTGCGCGATATCCTGTTCGTTTACGGCCAGATCCACAATACCGTTCGCTTCCCGAACCTCGATCTCGAAAGTTCGGTTCATATCACTAACCTGGTGTTCTCGATCCTGCGCAACGCCCGCGCGCTGCACGTCGGCGAGGCGCCGAACATGATCGTCTGCTGGGGCGGCCACTCCATCAACGAAAACGAATATCTCTACGCCCGCCGCGTCGGTACGCAGCTGGGCCTGCGGGAACTGAATATCTGCACCGGCTGCGGGCCTGGCGCAATGGAGGCGCCGATGAAAGGCGCCGCCGTCGGCCATGCGCAGCAGCGCTACAAAGACAGCCGCTTTATCGGCATGACCGAACCATCCATTATCGCTGCGGAACCACCGAACCCGCTGGTCAATGAACTGATCATCATGCCGGATATCGAAAAGCGTCTGGAGGCCTTCGTACGTATCGCCCACGGGATCATTATTTTCCCGGGCGGCGTCGGCACTGCCGAAGAGCTGCTCTACCTGCTGGGTATTCTGATGCACCCCGACAACAAAGCGCAGGTGCTGCCGCTGATCCTCACCGGGCCGAAGGAGAGCGCCGACTACTTCCGCGTACTGGACGAGTTTATCACCCATACCCTGGGCGAATCGGCCCGTCGCCACTACCGGATCATCATTGACGACCCCGCGGAAGTGGCGCGGCAGATGAAAAAAGCGATGCCGCTGGTGAAAGAGAGCCGTCGCGAGACCGATGACGCCTATAGCTTTAACTGGTCGATTCGCATCTCGCCGGACCTGCAGATGCCGTTTGATCCGACCCACGAGAACATGGCCAACCTCAAACTCTCCCCGGATCAGCCGGTGGAAGTGCTGGCCGCCGACCTGCGTCGTGCCTTCTCCGGGATTGTCGCGGGGAACGTCAAAGAGGTGGGCATCCAGGCCATTGAGCAGTACGGTCCTTACAAACTGCACGGCGATCCGGAGATGATGCGCCGTATGGACGATCTGCTGCAGGGCTTCGTCGCCCAGCACCGCATGAAGCTTCCGGGCGGCACCGCCTATATTCCTTGCTACGAAATCATCGCCTGATTTCCCACACTCCCGCCGGGGCATCGCCTGACGCCTGCCCCCGGCGGGCTCTCTTCCTCTGACTTCCAGAACGCGCTAAAAACCTTTCTGTTACTAATCAATCACCTGAATTATTTCTACATAGCCAAACGTTTGCGTTGGTAAAAACTGCGACAATTATCACTACAAAAAATGGTTTTAAGCGCAAAAACGTCGACTAGTTCTCTTTTTTACAGTAAATCCCTCGTTATTACGCCGCTCCGCTTTTATCTCATATGCTGCAAATGGTAGCCTTCGCGCCACAAATCGCTGGCTGATCACCAGAAACAGGCTGTTGGACTAAAAATACGCACATTGAAAGTGGATTATTGCATTTGAGATCGCGATCACTGATGCATAAACCATATAAATGTATCTTTCCGGCCCAATTATTACGGAGAAAATTTCTAAAAATACCGTAATTAAACGAATTTCATGTTACGCAATTGTATTTATTCATTAGATTTTGTTGATTCCTCCAGGAGATACAGATGGAAACCACTCAAACCAGCACCATCGTTTCGGGCGAAACCCGCAGCGGATGGCGTAAAACCGACACCATGTGGATGCTGGGCCTGTACGGTACAGCGATTGGCGCGGGCGTCTTGTTCCTGCCGATCAACGCCGGCGTTGGCGGCATGATCCCCCTGATCATCATGGCGATTCTGGCCTTCCCGATGACTTTCTTCGCCCACCGCGGCATGACCCGCTTCGTGCTCTCCGGGAAAAACCCGGGCGAAGACATCACCGAAGTAGTGGAAGAACACTTCGGCGTAGGCGCAGGTAAGCTGATTACCCTGCTTTATTTCTTCGCTATCTACCCGATCCTGCTGGTTTACAGCGTGGCGATCACTAACACCGTCGAAACCTTCATGGCGCATCAGCTGCACATGACGCCGCCGCCGCGCGCCATTCTGTCGCTGATCCTGATCGTCGGCATGATGACCATCGTGCGTTTCGGCGAGCAGATGATTGTGAAAGCGATGAGCGTGCTGGTGTTCCCATTCGTTATCGCGCTGATGGTGCTGGCTCTGTATCTGATCCCGCAGTGGAACGGCGCGGCGCTGGAGACGCTCTCCCTGAGCGGCGCTTCCGTTACCGGCAACGGCCTGCTGATGACCCTGTGGCTGGCGATCCCGGTGATGGTCTTCTCCTTCAACCACTCGCCGATCATCTCTTCCTTCGCGGTAGCCAAACGTGAAGAGTACGGCGAAGGCGCTGAGAAGAAATGCTCCAGTATCCTCGCTCGCGCCCACATCATGATGGTGCTGACCGTGATGTTCTTCGTCTTCAGCTGCGTTCTGAGCCTCTCTCCGGCAGACCTGGCGGCGGCGAAAGAGCAGAACATCTCGATTCTGTCTTACCTGGCGAACCACTTTAACGCGCCAATCATTGCCTGGATGGCGCCGATCATCGCGATGATCGCCATCACCAAATCCTTCCTTGGCCACTATCTGGGCGCTCGCGAAGGCTTTAACGGCATGGTGATCAAATCCCTGCGCAGTAAAGGCAAATCGATTGAAATCAACAAACTGAACAAGCTGACCGCGCTGTTCATGCTGATCACCACCTGGATTGTGGCAACCCTGAACCCGAGCATCCTCGGTATGATCGAGACCCTTGGCGGCCCGATTATCGCGATGATCCTGTTCCTGATGCCGATGTACGCGATTCAGAAAGTCCCGGCGATGCGTAAATACAGCGGCCATATCAGCAACGTCTTCGTGGTGATTATGGGCCTGATTGCCATCTCCGCGATCTTCTACTCTCTGTTCAGCTAATTCATTCAACGCCTCCCCCCGCGCCGCTTTACGGCGGCGCGCTTTCCGACAGCACGGGAATACATATGATCAGCGTATTCGATATCTTTAAAATCGGCATTGGCCCTTCCAGCTCCCATACCGTTGGACCGATGAAAGCGGGCAAACAATTCACTGACGACCTGATCGCGCGCGGCCTGCTGGCCGAGGTGAGCAAAGTCGTCGTCGACGTCTACGGCTCCCTCTCCCTGACCGGTAAAGGCCACCATACCGATATCGCGATTATCATGGGACTCGCCGGCAACCTGCCGGACACCGTCGACATCGACGCCATTCCGGGCTTTATTCAGGACGTTAATACCCATGGCCGCCTGATGCTGGCCAACGGTCAGCACGAAGTGGACTTCCCGGTGGATCAGTGCATGAATTTCCATGCCGACAACCTGTCGCTGCATGAGAACGGCATGCGCATCACCGCCCTGGCCGGCGACAAGGTGCTCTACAGCCAGAAGTATTACTCTATCGGCGGCGGCTTTATCGTTGATGAGGAGCACTTCGGCCAGACTACCGAGGCGCCGGTTGCCGTTCCTTACCCTTACAAAAACGCCGCCGACCTGCAGCGTCACTGCCGTGAAACCGGGCTGTCGCTCTCCGGCCTGATGATGCAGAACGAACTGGCGCTGCACAGCAAAGAAGCCCTTGAGCAACACTTCGCCGCGGTGTGGGAAGTGATGAGCGCCGGTATCGAGCGCGGCATCACCACCGAAGGCGTCCTGCCGGGCAAACTGCGCGTCCCGCGCCGCGCCGCCGCGCTGCGCCGTATGCTGGTGAGCCAGGACACCACCAACAGCGATCCGATGGCGGTGGTCGACTGGATCAATATGTTCGCCCTGGCGGTGAACGAAGAGAACGCCGCCGGCGGCCGGGTGGTGACCGCGCCAACCAACGGCGCCTGCGGTATCGTGCCGGCGGTGCTGGCCTACTACGACAAGTTTATCCGCAAGGTGAACAGCAACTCCCTGGCCCGCTATATGCTGGTCGCCAGCGCGATTGGTTCGCTGTATAAGATGAACGCCTCCATCTCCGGCGCCGAAGTCGGCTGCCAGGGTGAAGTGGGGGTCGCCTGCTCGATGGCGGCGGCCGGTCTGGCGGAACTGCTGGGCGGCAGCCCGGGTCAGGTGTGCATCGCGGCAGAGATCGCTATGGAGCATAACCTCGGCCTGACCTGCGACCCGGTCGCCGGCCAGGTGCAGGTGCCGTGCATCGAACGCAACGCTATCGCTGCCGTGAAAGCGGTCAACGCCGCGCGAATGGCGCTGCGCCGGACCAGCGAGCCGCGAGTGTGTCTCGATAAAGTGATCGAGACCATGTACGAAACCGGCAAAGACATGAACGCCAAGTACCGGGAAACCTCCCGCGGTGGTCTGGCGATGAAGATTGTTGCCTGCGACTAACCTGCTGGCCCGCCACGCGTCGGCGTGTCGGGCCATCGTCCTGCATAACTCTTTTTGTTATATTAATAAAATTTTAGTTATTTAATGGTTATAAGCGCTGTTTGTTACCTTACGCAAAACCGCTAAGGAGAACAGACAATGTCCAACCGATTCCGCCCCGCCTGGCTGCTGGTCCTCGCCGCCCTCTCTACCTCCGCGCTGGCCAAAGCGCCGGAAACCGTCAACATCGGCTATCAAAAGGCGAATATCTTCGCGCTGCTGAAGTACCGCGGCACGCTGGATGAGAGCCTGAAAAAACAGGGCATTGCCGTACGCTGGGTCGAATTCCCCGCCGGGCCGCAAATGCTGGAGGGGCTGAACGTCGGTAGTATCGATCTGGCCGCGACCGGCGATGCGCCTCCGGCCTTTGCCCAGGCGGCGCAAGCCGATCTGGTCTACCTTGCCCACTCCCCCGCTAACCCGAAAACGGAAGCGATTGTGGTGCCTGAACAGTCGGCAATCCACAGCGTGGCCGATCTGAAGGGCAAGCGCGTGGGGTTGAACAAGGGGTCTGACGTCAACTACCTGCTGGTTGCCGCACTGGAAAAAGCGGGCCTCAGCTATAAAGACATCACCCCGGTCTATCTGCCGCCGGCGGACGCCCGCGCCGCTTTCCAGCGCGGGGCGATTGATGCGTGGGTGATCTGGGATCCGTTCCTCGCAGAAGTGGAAACCAACGCGAAAGCCCGACAGATCCGCAATGCCGAGGGGCTGGTGCCGCACTACACCTTCTATCTCGCCAGCCGCAAGTTTGCAGATACCTACCCGGAGACAGCAAAGCAGGTGGTGGATGAGCTGGGTAAACTCAGCGCGTGGGCGAACAGCCATCAGGACGAGGCCGCCGGGCTGCTGTCGACCTCAACCGGACTGGATAAAGCCATCTGGCTGAAGACCCTGGCCCGCCTGCCCTACGGTGCCGAACGCATGACCCCGGCGGTGTATAACGAACAGCAGGCGCTGGCGGATACCTTTACGCGCATCGGCCTGCTGCCGGTGAAAGTCGACGTGCGCAGCGCCACCTGGTCGCTGGATAAACCTTGATTTTCCTGACGACGGGAAGCTCTGCGCCTCCCGTCGCCGACAGGCTTACCCCGCCGTTTTCTCACCATTGCCTATCTGCCAGATAAAGGTGGGCGCTTCACCGTTCACCAGCCAGTTACCGATATTACGTGCCTTATAAATCACCGGATTATGCGAGGCAACCGTCCGCGCATTGCGCCAGTGGCGATCCAGCGCAAGGCGAGTTCGCGTATCCGACGCCCCGAGGGCATTAAACAGCTCCGTCGCCGCCCGCGGGATCCAGTCGCTGGCGATCACCTGCGCCTGCGCCGCTTCCACTTCCGCCAGCTGGTTACGCCGGGCAATCAATGCTTCGTCGTCGCTGACGTGCGCCACATAGGCCTGCTGCAGCGATTCCGCGGCCTGCAGGACCGCGGCCCGGATCGCCCATGCCCAGCTGCTGATCTGCCCAACGACCTGCAGAACCTGGGCGTCATCGCGCGGCACGGCGGCGTTGCCGTGGCTGTACATCCGGGAACGATGTTTGACGCCCTGCGCGGCATCCCGCTCAACCGCCAGGCCAATGCCCGCGAGGGTCGCCAGCAGCACATGCTGGTAGAAGGCGGTCTGATAGCGAAAGCGCTGGGCAAAATCATAGACATGTTCGGTTTCCACCCGAGCGCCGGTAAAGCGGGTGGTCCCGCTGCCGGTCAACCGCTGGCCAAAGCCATCCCAGTCATCTTCCCGCACCACGCCGGTCTGCTGGGTGCTGACCAGGGCTATCACATCGCTGGCGGTATCACTGCGCCGGGCAAACACATCGATCCAGTCGGCGTACAGCGCGCCGGTGCTGTAAAACTTCTCGCCGTCGAGTCGCCAGCCGCCCTCTGTCGGCGTCACTCTGGTGTTCACCTCTCCCAGCTTAACCGCGCCGATCTCCGTCCAGCCGCTGCCCACCAGCTCACCGTCGAGGAAGCGACGAAACCAGCGGTCGCGCCCGGCGGAATCCGGCTGATTCAGCTGATCTTCCACAAAGGCAAAGTGCGCGCGCAGGGCCTGCGGCAGGTTAGAGTCCGCTTGCGCCAGCTCGATCAGCAGCGCACTGAGCTGCGGCAGCGAAGCGCCCCAGCCGCCCTTCTCGCGCGGGATACGCAGCGTGCCGAAGCCCGCTTCTTTCAGCCAGCGGATCGGCTCATCGGGCAGAATGCGCTGCTGTTCGCGCTCCGCAGCGCCCTGGGCGATACGGGTGAATATCGGGCGGAAGGCGGCCGCCAGCGCGTCATAATCGGTGCCAGTAGAAAGCAGGGTCATTGTCAGTTCCTTATTCATGAAGTGCGTCGATATCTTCTCGCGTCGGTTCATGACGGACCGCCAGCAGGAAGAAAATGGGAATAATGGCGGCAAGCGAGACCACCCAGAACATCTGCGTGCCGAGGGAGGCCTGCAGCAGCGGCAGAATAAACAACGCCAGCGCGCTGCCGATCCCGGAGAGTGCCCGGCTGAAACCGACCCCGGTGGCGCGAATGGCAGTAGGATAGGAGAGCGCCGGGTAGATCATCAGCTGCGCCCCCGGGCCAAACCCTTCGGCGAACAGCCACAGCCCCAGCATCGCGATAGCCAGCACGATACCTGCCGTCGCGTGCGGTTGCCCCACCAGCGCCAGCACAATCAGCGCCACAAACTGCAGGGCGAAGCCGGCTATCGCCACATGACGCGAAGGATATTTCCACGCCAGATGCATACCGAGCAGCCCACCGGTAAAAGCAAACAGGGCGTTCAGCCCCAGCGATGCCGAAATAGTTTCGAAGACGCCAGCCCCGAGGAACTGGGCAAGAATTGACGGCAGGAAAAAGGCAATCGCCGTGTACTCGAAGGAGATACAGATATTCATCACCCCGGCGACGATAGTCCGCTCGCGGTAGGGTTTTTCGAACAGCACGCGGAAGCTCACTTTCGGCGCTGGCGCGGGCTTCGCCGCCGGGACCTCATGGGCATGGATCCCCCAGGAGTCGCGTAAAATACGCACTGCAGAGGTCAGATCGCCCTGGTTCGCCGCCCACAGCGGGGATTCATTCATAAATCGACTGCGGACGGCAATAATCAGCAGTGCCGGCACGGCGCCGAACAGCAGGGAGGCGCGCCACAGCCAGTCAAGATGCTCCTGCGGCAGCAGGAAATAGAGGCCGAAGATAATGAGAAAGCAGACGGTTGAGGCGGCGTACCACATCGGGCACCACGCCGCGAGGCGAGCCGCTTTGTTGCCTTTGCCGGCAAAGCGGGAAAACTCGGCCAGATAGGACATCGCTACCGGCAGGTCGATGCCAACGCCGATGCCCATCAGGAAGCGGGCGCCAATCAACACCCAGACGTTCGGCGCCAGCCCGGCGGCGATAGCCGAAATCACGAAAAAGAACATATCGGCCATAAAAACCGAATAGCGACCATATTTATCGGTCAGCCAGCCGCCGATAATATTGCCGACGATAGTCCCGACCATAATGGACGAAGTCACCAGGCCGGTCAGCAGCGGTGAGAGCTGAAATTCACGTACAACGTCATCAATACCGTAGGAGAGCGTGGTTAAGTCATATGCGTCGAGAAAAACGCCCCCCAGCGCGAGGAAGACAATCATCCGCGCATATTTCGCTTGTTCCTTGCCGGAATTAATTAGCCGCGCCACATCCCCGACGCTACTGACCGGTACCGAAGCGATACCGGGATTATCCACTGGTAATGTACTCATTTTTTCACCTTATTATTTTGTGCAGGTCATCAGCGGTTATAGACCGCGCGCGACGAGAATCAAAACAACAAATCATTCTATAATAATCAATATAATCAATAAGTTAATAAATATCACCAGCACAAAAAGGACGCGCTTTCACGCATCCTCAAGGGAAATAAATAACAACGAAAATAGACGTCGTGCAGGACGCTTATTCCGCGGACACTGGAACTAATACGTCTTTTACCAGCGGGTCATCGGTGGTTTTTAACCACGTCTGGATCCGCGGATCAGAAAAAGCCTGTTTTAATTTGACGATATTTTCCTGCGATAAATACGGTGTACCAATCACTAATTGCGAAGCAAAGGTGCGCGGCGCCGGCGGGAATAATATGCCTTTCTCACGCGGCACTTTCCCGGCGTCAAATTGCGAGACATAGCCGATGGCGGCATCCACCGAATTTAACGCCCGCGGCATGGTCAGCAGATCCAGCTCTTTAAAGACAAACTGATGCGGGTTACCGACAATATTTTTCAGCTTCGCCGTGCGCGGCTCCACCGCCGGGTCGAGCGAGATCAACCCAATGCGCTGGAGCAGCCACAGGGCCTGCCCCTGATTGGCGCCATCGTCAGGCACGACAATGGTCGCGCCGTTGGGCAACGCCTGTACCGACGAGTAGCGGTCGGAATAGATGCCAAACGCCCACTGGAACACCGGCACCGTGGTCGACAGCGCAAAGCCGTTAGCGTCCACCACCTGTTTAAGCCACCACTGATGCTGATAGATCGTCCCGGCATACTGACCTTCCGCTACCGCGCGGTCAGCCTGGACCGGATCCTGCACCCCCACCGCCTCCAGTTTCAGACCGTAATCGGGCGCAATATGCTGATTAATATACTCAATGATCCGCTGCTCGCCGGCCATCGCCGGCTCGTAGTGAATTTTTAACGTGCTGCCGAAGACCACCTGCTGGCTTTGGGTATGTCCCCGCCACCACCAGAAGGCGATGGCGAGCAGGATAATCACCGCCAGCGCCGCCAGCCAGGGCCAGCGCCGCGCTTTACGTAACTCAAATTGCTCTGTTGTCATACAAGGTTCCCCTGCGTGTGGCGTAAACGGTTGACCAGACGGTCACCCAAAAATTGAATCAACTGGATCGTGGCGATCAGGGCAACGATCGTCGCGATCATGATGTGGTTGTCGAAGCGCTGATAGCCGTACACCACGGCCAGGTAGCCGATGCCGCCGGCGCCGATGGTCCCGGCGATAGCCGAATACTCGATCATCGAGACCAGGTTTAGCGTCACCGCCGCCACCAGCGCGGGCATGGCTTCACTGAGCTGCGCGCTGGCAATGATTTGCCAGCGCGACCCGCCGCAGACGACCCCCACCGCGGTGACCTCCGCCGGCAACTCGCGCAGCGCGTTCTCCACCAGACGGCCAAAGAACGGGACGCCGGCGGCGATCATCGGCACGACCGCGGCGGGTATGCCAATCGTGGTGCCGGTCAGCCAGTAAGTGAACGGGATAATGGCGGCCATCAGCACCAGAAACGGCAGCGAACGTCCCATATTGACCACCCAGTTCAGCAGCCGGTACAGCAGTGCGTGCGGAAATAAGCCCCGCGGCGAGGCGTTAAACAACACCACCCCCACCAGTCCTCCCAGCGTGACGACAAACAGCATCACAATGGCCACCATCAGCCAGGTTTCGCCATAGGCGGGGAGCAGCAGCGAAGGGATTTCGCCCCAGGGGGTATCCTGACTGATGACTGTCGGTTTCATACCGCCTCCCTGAGCAACGGCGCGCTGTCGAGGATCTCCGCCGTTATGCCGAGCTGCGCCAGCAGGCCCTGCAGTCGCGCGGGCGACAGGCGTTCGCCCTGAAAGCGCACTCCGGCCTGCAGGCGACCGGCCAGCCGACCATTAATCACCTCGACGTGACCGCCAAGGAGATCGATCTGCAGCGCCCACTGCTGGCTCAGGCGGCTGATCCAGTCGGTGGCCACCGGCACATCCCAGCGGTAGCTCAGACGCAGCAGCAGATCGCTGTGGGTAGCTGCCGCCGGCGTCAGCGGCAACAGCTGCTGGCCGAGCAGAGAATCGGGACGCGCCAGCAGATCTTCGATCCGCCCGTACTGGACGATCGTCCCGTCGCGGATCTCCGCCACCGCATCCGCCGCCGTGCGCACCGCGTCCATTTCATGGGTAATCAGGACGATCGCCAGCTGGTACTCATCACGCAGCCGCTTGAGCAGAGCCAGCACCGAGGCCGTGGCCTGAGGATCGAGGCCGGAGGTGGCTTCATCCGCCAGCAGAACGGACGGGCGCAGCGCCAGCGCGCGGGCAATGCCGATCCGCTGGCGCTGGCCGCCTGAGAGCTGGGCCGGCCAGGCATCCGCTTTGTGGCTCAGGCCGACGCTCTCCAGCAGCTCGCCAACCCGCGCCTTGATATCGCGCTCCACCACACCAAGCCACGCCAGCGGCAGGGCGACATTCTCCCAGGCGGTCCTGCGGCTCAACAGCGCCGAAGACTGGAAAACGGTGCCAATCGCCCGCCGTTCCCGGCGCAGCGCCTCGCCGGACAGCGCCGACAGATCCTGGCCATTGATACGAATGCTGCCGCTGTCCGGTTGCTCCAGCAGGCTGATGCAGCGCGCCAGGGTTGATTTACCGGCGCCGCTCGGCCCCACCACCGCGGTGATGGAGCGCTCAGGCACCTGCAGCGACAGCCCTTTCAGCACCGCGCTGAGCCGGCCATCCGCCGTGCGGTAACTTTTATGCAGGTCATCAATAGCGATCATGTCACCTTCTCCTCTACCGATGCCGCCGTGCGCGCATCGCGGCGGTAGCTGGCGCCCGGGTGAGGCGCGGCCAGACGCGGGCCGCCGCCGAACAGTTTTTCGCGCAGGGTCCCCTCGCGGTACTCTTGCTTAAAGACGCCGCGCTTTTGCAGCTCAGGCACCAGCAGCTCGACGACATCGCGGAAGGTTTCGTGAGTGACGGCATAGGCGAGGTTAAAGCCATCGACGTCCGTCTCTTCGACCCAGGACTGCAGTTCGTCCGCCACGGTTTGCGCGCTGCCAACCACCAGCGGACCGAAGCCGCCGATCCCCGCCCAATCGGCCAGGGCCTGCACCGTCCACTGGCGGTTCGGATCAGCGGTCGAAAAGGCCTCCACCGCCGACTGAATGGCGTTGGTGTGCAGATACTTCAGCACCTGATCCGGCTGATACTGGCCGAAATCGATCCCCGTCCAGCCGGAGAGCAGCGCCAGCGCGCCTTCATAGCTGACGTACTGCTTATATTCCTGCCACTTCGCCTGTGCCTCGCGGTCGGTGTCGCCGACAATTACCGTCTGCAGGTTGAAGATCAGGATGCTGTGCGGATCGCGCCCCGCCTCAGCTGCCCGGCGGCGAATATCCGCCACCGTCTTCTTCAGCAGCACCTTCGACGGCGCTGCGACGAAGACGCATTCGGCATGGCCGGCGGCGAACTGTTTGCCGCGGCTGGACGCCCCCGCCTGATACAGCACCGGCGTGCGCTGCGGGGATGGCTCGCAGAGGTGGATCCCCGGCACGGAAAAGAACTGTCCCTGATGGTTAATGGGATGGATTTTCCGCGGATCGCTGAAGATCTTCCGCTCTCTGTCGCGCAGCACCGCCCCATCCTCCCAGCTTCCCTCCAGCAACTTATAGATCACCTGCAAATACTCATCGGCATAGTCATAGCGGGTGTCATGGTCGGTCTGGGTCTGCTGGCCGATATTGCGCGCCCCGCTCTCCAGATAGGAGGTGACGATATTCCAGCCCACCCGCCCTTTGGTCAGATGATCGAGCGTCGACAGACGACGAGCGAAGGGGTAAGGATGCTCAAACGACAGCGAGGCGGTCAGGCCGAAGCCCAGATGCTCCGTCACCAGCGCCATTGGGGTGATCAGAGCCAGCGGATCGTTGACCGGAACCTGCGTCGCCTGGCGGATCGCCGCATCGCCGCTGCCGTTCAGCACGTCATAAATCCCCAGCACGTCGGCGATAAACAGCCCGTCGAACTTGCCGCGCTCCAGCAGCCGCGCCAGATCCACCCAGTACTCCAGATCTTTATACTGCCAGGAGCGATCCCGGGGATGCGCCCACAGGCCCGGCGACTGATGGCCGACGCAGTTCATATCGAAAGCGTTAAGACGAATTTCACGTTGTGATGACATAGCAATCTCCATAGCGCGGCCCGTCGCCGGGGCGCACGCGGCAAAATGAATCAGGGAAAAGAAAGAGAGGTATTCAGTACGCAGGACATCGGGAGTCCTGCGGGATCCCGAGCGTGAGTAACGCTTGCGCCGCCACGTCAGCGGCATGGTCGGCTACCTGCGGCAGGCCCATCAGTTCGCCAAAACGCCCGCGGGCGGCCGGACCGGCCACCAGCACCGGCAGCGCCTCAACGTGCGGCTCAGCCACTGCCCGGGAACGGCTGTCCACCTCCAGGCCCATGCCGAGGGCATCGGCGCGAATCAGGCCGCGGCGGGCGAGGTCCTGTAAAAATGGCTGGCTGTCGGTCAGGGCGCGGTGTGCGGGTCCGGTGGTCAGGATCAGGTGATCGACGCTCAGCGTCTGCACGCCGCCGCCGCGCCGCGCCAGCGTCAGACGCAGCGTTTCGCCTTCACCGCTTATCGACAGTAGCCTGGCCGCCTGCACCTGCAGACTGCCCGTGCGCTGGCGCGCCTCCAGCACCTCGGCGACCTGCGGCGCCACGCGGTAGCGGTGGACATCCCAGTAATGGCGCAGATGGCGCAGAAAACGCTGGCGATCGGCGACGCTGAGCGCCTGCCAGATCCGTTGCCCCTGCTGACGAACCGCATCCAGCACCACCTGCCAGCTCAGGCCCTGCTGCGCCGCATACGCGACGTCGAGGCGGATCTGACGCAGGCGCTGGCGCAGGCTGCCCTGCTGATAGTCACCAGGCCAGGTTGCCCCTGCGCCGCTAAGGTTGCCGCGCGACAGCAGGCCATGGCGCGAAAAGGCGACGATACTGCCGCGGTGGCCCAGCCGGTCCAGCGTCGCGACCGTATCGGCCATGGTTAATCCGGTGCCCATCACCGCCACCCGGGCGTGCGGGGCGATGGCATCGAGCGCGCCCGGCTGCCACGGGTTGGCAATCAGCGCCGGATGATGACGCCAGGCTTCGGCCTGTGCCGGCAGCGAAGGCGGTGGATGACTGATCGCCAGCACCAGCAGATCGGCCTTAAGCTGCAGGCCGCCGTCGGTGGTCACCATCCCCTGATGAAAAGCGAGCGCCCGATCGCGCAGGTGGCGAAGCCGTCCGCCGCTGGACGCCGCGGCGTCGGCAAAACGCTGCGCCACATAGCGACCAAACTGGCCGCGCTGAGGGTAGACGGAACCGTCCGGGCGCAGCGCCTGCACATCGACGGTAAAGGCAGGCTGATGGCGGTACCAATGATCGAAGGCGCCCTCTTCGTCGCCGGCCAGCTGCATGCGAGCGGCCGGAACGTTAATCCGGTGCGTCGGCTCCGCAGTGGAGTAGGCCACCCCGGCCCCGGGGGACTGGCGCGGCTCCAGCAGCGTCACGCGCACCCCGTTCGGCGCCAGGCGCAGCAGCTCAATCGCCACCGCCGCGCCGCTAAAGCCGCCGCCGATAATCACGATATGCGGTTCTGCACTCATCGCTGCCCTCCTCCGGTATGCTGTCTCATGGTCGCGCTCCGGGCCATCAGCTGGCGCTGACCTGGCGCACCGGGCGCTTATCGCCGCCGATGGTTTCGCCAAACGGACCGGTGTTCACGCTACGCGCCTTCGACGAGGCCCCGTTTTCCAGCGGCAACAGAGGCATCACCAGCTCAGCAAAGCGGTGCGCTTCTTCCAGATGTGGGTAGCCGGAGAAGATAAAGTTGCTGATGCCGAGCGCCTGATATTCGCGGATGCGTTCCGCTACCTGCTGAGGATTACCTACCAGCGCGGTACCCGCGCCGCCGCGCACCAGTCCGACGCCGGCCCACAGATTGGGCGCAATGCGCAGATTATCGCGCGATCCCTGATGCAGGGCGCTCATCCGCGCCTGGCCGGCCGAGTCCATGCGGGCGAAGATCTTTTGCGCCTGGGCAATGGTATCGTCGTCAAGATGGGCGATCAGCCGGTCGGCGGCGGCCCATGCCTCTTCTTCCGTTTCGCGCACAATGACATGCAGACGAATGCCGTACTGCAGGGTGCGTCCGCGGGCCGCGGCGCGCTCGCGCACCACCGCCAGCTTCTCCGCCACCAGTTCCGGGGGTTCGCCCCACGTCAGATAGCTGTCGATCTGCTCGGCCGCCACATCAATGGCCGCATCAGAAGAGCCGCCGAAATAGAGCGGCGGGCCATTCTCCTGCACCGGCGGGAACAACACCTCAGCGCCTTCCACGTGAATATGCTCGCCGTGATAATCCACTTTTTCCCCGCGCAGCAGGCGGGTGTAAACATCAAGAAATTCGCGGGTCACCTGATAGCGCTCGCTGTGGCTGAGGAAGATACCGTCGCCTTTGTTTTCCACCGGGTCGCCGCCGGTAACGACGTTGATCAGCAGCCGACCTTCCGATAAACGGTCGAGGGTGGCCGCCATCCGCGCCGCCAGGGTTGGCGGCTGCAGGCCCGGCCTGACCGCCACCAGATAGCGCAGACGGCGGGTCAACGGCGCCAGCGCCGAGGCCACCAGCCACGAATCTTCACAGCTTTTACCGGTGGGGATCAGCACGCCGTAGTAGCCCAGGCTGTCGGCTGCCAGCGCCACCTGCTGCAGATAAGGTAAATCGACCGGGCGTCCACCCTCGGTGGTACCCAGATAACGGCCATCGCCATGGGTAGGTAAGAACCAGAAGACATTGATCTTGTCGGGAGCTTGCTGCGTCATTATCTATTTCCTATATAACCATATCCGATATTTATCGAAGAGATGTTTTAATTTGGTTATATGAGTGTTAGCGATAATCATGCCAATGGTGAATAAAAAATTAATCTTTTAAAATCAATGCACTGAAAACGGCTTCGCCGCGCCGCGCTGTTGCAAATCGCGCAGCCGCCGCGCATCCGCTGGCGCATTTGCACCAGCCGCGGGCCTTCCCCCTCTGGTTTCTGCGGCCGCCGCAGGATAAGTTCAGAGCATCAACGATCGGAGGCCCTCTATGCTGAACCCAGAATCCCCTTCCACCGCTCCCGCGCTGATCGACCCGGCGTCGAAGGCCTTCCAGAGCCTGCTGGACAAA
Source organism: Klebsiella sp. HMSC16A12 (assembly GCF_001808265.1). Classification (NCBI taxonomy): domain Bacteria; kingdom Pseudomonadati; phylum Pseudomonadota; class Gammaproteobacteria; order Enterobacterales; family Enterobacteriaceae; genus Klebsiella; species Klebsiella sp. HMSC16A12. The sequence continues at coordinate 18,174 of NZ_KV792516.1, read as the reverse complement.
CTCGCGCCAACGGAGGCGACCGTGCTGATCGTGGGCGAAACCGGCACCGGCAAGGAGGTGGTGGCCCGCTATCTCCATCATCACAGCGCCCGTCGCCAGCAGCCGTTTCTGGCCGTTAACTGCGGCGCGCTGACCGAGAGCCTCGCCGAAGCTGAACTGTTCGGCCATGAGAAAGGCGCCTTCACCGGCGCGCAGCAGGGACAGCCCGGCTGGTTTGAAGCCGCGGAAGGGGGGACGCTGCTGCTGGACGAGATCGGCGAATTAAGCCTGCCGCTGCAGGTCAAGCTGCTGCGAGTGCTGCAGGAGCGTGAAATTACCCGCGTCGGCTCACGCAAAGCGATTAAAGTGAATGTCCGGGTGATTGCCGCCACCCACGTTGACCTGGCCCAGGCGATCCGCGAGCGCCGCTTTCGCGAGGATCTCTACTATCGACTGAATATCGCGGTGGTGCCGCTGCCGCCGCTGCGCCAGCGTCGGCAGGATATCCCGCTGCTGGCGCACCACTTTTTATCACTCTACGCCCGGCGCCTCGGGCGGCCAACCCTGCGTCTGGCGCCGGAATCACTGGCCCGGCTGATGGACTATTCGTGGCCGGGCAATATTCGCGAGCTGGAAAACACCCTGCACAACGCGGTGCTGCTCAGTAAAGAAGAGGAGATCAGTCCTGCCCAGCTGCGCCTGGCGACGCTCAACGACGCCCCGGGGCCGGCGAGCGATCATGAACTGGACGACTTTATTCGCCACCAGCTGGCGCTTCCCGGCGAGCCGCTGTGGCAGCGAGTGACCAGCGCCCTGATTCGCCACGCCATGGCACATTGCGACGATAACCAGAGCCAGGCGGCCGCGCTGTTGGGGATCAGCCGGCATACCTTGCGCACCCAGCTCGCTAACCTCGGGCTGATCAAAAGCCGCCGCCGCCCGCCTGCGCCGCCGCGGGCGTTCGCCAACGCAGCCGGGGCCGATCGCGAACTGCGCATTGGCTACCAGCGCTTCGGCAGCCTCGGGATCCTGAAAGCCCGTCAGAGCCTGGAAACCGCCTTCGCCAGCCTCGGCGTCAACGTGCTGTGGAGTGAGTTTCCTGCCGGACCGCAGCTCCTCCACGCCCTCGCCTGCAACGAGATCGACTTCGGCACCACCGGAGAAGCGCCGCCGGTGTTTGCCCAGGCCAGCAATAGCGAACTGATGTACGTGGCGTGGGAGCCGCCGGCGCCGCGCAGCGTGGCGATGGTCGTCCCGCAGGGGAGCGACATTCGCCAGCTCAGCGATCTGCGCGGTAAACGCATCGCCCTCAATAAAGGGTCGAATGTCCACTGGCTGCTGCTGCAGATCCTCGAGGACGCCGGCCTGGGTCTGAACGATGTGCGGGTGGTCTATACCCCGCCGAAATATCCGCTGACCGCCAGCGACTATCTGGCGGTTGACGCCTGGATGATGTGGGATCCGCTGCTCAGCGACGCCGAACACACCGGCGAGCTGCGGGTGGTCGCCAGCGGCGAAGGCCGGGTCAACAACCATCAGTTTTATCTTTCGCGACGGGACTACCTCGCTCAGCATGGCGATATCATGCGCCGCCTGCTGACGGAGCTGACCCACACCGGGCAGTTTATCGACTCGCATCGCGGCGAAGCGGCCCGCTTACTCTCGGCAGAGCTGGGGATCGACGCCCGGTCGCTGAGCATGGCCCTCGCCCGCCGCAGCCATCGCCCGCGGCCGATGGATCTGTCGGTGATCCGCGCCCAGCAGACCATCGCCGATCGCTTTTACGCCCTCGGGCTTATCGCCAAACCGGTCCCGGTGCGCGAAGCGGTGTGGTACGGCGAACCCGCGCCGGACGTCATCAGACCGCTGATGGCGGTCAGTTAGCGAAATTTGCGCGTTATCTTCCTGATTGTTCAGGCGCAGATAGCCTCGATCTGATGGCGATGTTACCCTAAAGACGCTGAGAATAAGGGGGTATCTGTGGCTGTTCATCTGTTAATCGTCGACGCGTTAAATCTAATCCGCCGCATCCACGCGGTGCAGGGTTCACCCTGCGTCGATACCTGCCTGCATGCCCTGGAGCAGCTGATTGTCCACAGTCAGCCCACCCACGCGGTGGCGGTGTTCGATGATGAGGATCGCGCCCACGGCTGGCGCCACCAGCGCCTGCCGGAGTACAAAGCCGGCCGCGCGCCGATGCCGGAGACGCTGGTGGCCGAGATGCCGACGCTGCGGGCCGCCTTCGAACAGCGGGGGATCCGCTGCTGGGCCTCGCCGGGCAGCGAAGCAGACGATCTCGCCGCCACCCTGGCGGTGAAGGTGGCCCAGGCGGGCCATCAGGCCACCATTGTCTCCACCGACAAAGGCTACTGCCAGCTGCTGTCGCCCACCATCCGCATCCGCGACTACTTTCAGAAGCGCTGGCTGGACGCCCCCTTCATCGCCAGCGAGTTCGGCGTCACCCCGGAGCAGCTGGCGGATTACTGGGGGCTGGCGGGGATCAGCAGCTCGAAGGTGCCGGGCGTGGCGGGCATTGGACCCAAAAGCGCCGCCCAGCTGCTGAACGAGTTTCAGGACCTGGAGGGGCTGTACGCCCGTCTGGCCGAGGTCCCGGAGAAGTGGCGCAAAAAGCTGGCCGCGCATCAGGAGATGGCCTTCACCTGCCGGGAGGTGGCCCGCCTGCAGACCGACCTCCAGCTGGACGGCAATCTGCAGCAGCTGCGGCTGACGCGCTGACCTTCGTTAAGAGGTGCGTCGGTGCAGGGTAACTGCCTGCTTTACCCGGGCCAGGCAATCACCAGGCCGCCTGATATAACCCGACGATATCCGCCAGGCTCGCCTCGCGCGGGTTGCCGCCGGTACACACATCCGCCAGCGCCGCCTGGGCCAGCGCCGGAATATCCTCTTTCCTGACGCCCACCTCGCGCAGATGGCCGGGAATACCGACATCGCGGTTAAGCTGGCAGACCGCCTCTACTGCCGCCTCGCGCGCGGCGGTCAGGCTTAACGCTTCCACCCTGACGCCCATCGACCGGGCGATGTCGCGATATTTTTCCCCGGTCGCCTCAGCATTAAAGCGCATCACGTGCGGCAGCAGGATGGCATTCGCCACGCCGTGCGGCGTGTTGTAAAAAGCGCCGAGCGGATGCGCCATACCGTGTACCAGGCCAAGCCCAACGTTGGAAAATCCCATCCCCGCCACATACTGGCCGAGCGCCATAGCTTCCCCCGCGCCGGCGTCGCCGGCAACCGAGCCGCGCAGCGCGCCGGCGATGATCTCGATGGCCTTGAGGTGCAGAGCATCGGTCAAAGCCCAGGCGCCGCGAGTGAGGTACCCTTCGATAGCATGCGTCAGGGCGTCCACGCCGGTAGCCGCCTTCAGCGCCGGCGGCATAGCGTCCATCATATCGGCATCGATAAAGGCCACCTGCGGAATATCGTGCGGGTCGACACAGACGAATTTGCGCCGCTGTTCTTCATCGGTGATGACATAGTTAATCGTCACCTCCGCCGCGGTACCCGCGGTGGTCGGCACCGCGAAGATCGGCACGCTGGGCTGACGGGTGGGCGACAGCCCCTCGAGGCTACGGACATCGGCGAATTCCGGGTTACGCTGAATAATACCGATCGCCTTACAGGTATCCTGCGGCGAACCGCCGCCGATGGCGATCAGGTAATCCGCCCCGCTGCGTTGAAAGGCCTGCAGCCCCTGCTGGACCACGGCGATGGTCGGGTTAGGGATCACGTCGCTGAATATATCCCATGCCAGCCCGGCGGCATCCAGTTTGTCGGTGACTTTCGCCGCCACGCCGCAGCGGGCGAGAGTACTGTCGGTGACGATCAATGCTTTACGATAACCGCGCCGCACCGCTTCATCGGTTAATGCGTTTATCGCCCCCCGGCCAAACCATGCCGTTTCATTGAGGATCATTCTGTTTGCCATCGTGGCTCTCCTGTTAGCGTTGCGGCATCACTCTTCAATGCGTAATCCGTAGGTTTTGAACTTCTCCAGCACGATGGCGATCGCCTCGTCATCCAGCACCGGGACCGGGTCGGTAATCGCCAGCGTACTGAGGTAGAGCTGGGCCAGGACCTCCACTTCATGCGCCAGCCAGAGCGCTTTCTCCAGGCTGGCCTCGCAGGCGATCAGGCCGTGATGCTGCAGCAGCGTGGCTTTGCGGTGCTTCAGCGCCACCGCGACATGCTCAGACAGTTCGCGGGTGCCGAAGGTGGCATAGGGCGCGCAGGGGATCGAATTCCCGCCGGCCGCGGCGATCATATAGTGAATGGCCGGGATGGGCCGGTTGAGGATCGACACCGCCGTACAATGGACAGCGTGATTGTGGACCACCGCCTGGGCATCGGGTCGCGTCTGGTAGGCCGCCTGATGAAAACGCCATTCGCTGGAGGGCAGTTTTCCCTGCTCATGCTGGCCGTCGGCATCAATAAAGACGATCTTGTCTTCCGTCAGCTTTTCATATGGGATACCGGTAGGGGTGATCAGCATTCCTCCCTGATAGCGCACGCTGACATTGCCGGCGGTCCCCTGATTTAACCCCAGGCGGGTCATTTCCAGGCAGGTATCGATAATCTGCCGGGCCAGTCTGTTTCTTTCCATTGCGTTCCTCTTTTGGTGACTCATCATCCATCAACGGCAGGGCAACAGAAATATCGTCGGCTACCGTGGGATAGGGTGAATAATGGTCTTCATCATCAACCTGAATATTCAAAGGGGAATTTTCATGATTATTTTTTGTGAGCCGCGTCAATTATTCCGCCATGAATAAAGCAACCATACCCATTACGAGAGAGATTAAAATGCCCGTTCTTAATAATATTTCATCAAGCGGGCATTTTATTTCTTTGTAACAATTGCCCGTTTCCCACAATATATATTCATTCGGTCATAAGCGTTGTGGTTTTGTGAATTTATTTTCTCAAACGGTCAGCGTTTTTGAAAAATTAAAGTGACAATAATCACATAAAATGGCCCACAGTACGTTAAGTGTGACCATCATCATATTAACAGGCGGTTTTTATTTGAAAATGAAGCCATGAGTTCCGCCGTGACTTTCATTTCACTCACCGGCGCGTCACCTGAGCTCACTTAATTTTGCGGTCTGCTGCAGCACCAGACTGCGCCCTGAATGCTGTTGTAAATGCTTCTGAACTGATGAGGACGCTATGGGAAACACAACGATACCAACGCAAAGTTACCGCGCCATGGAGAGCGGGCAGAGTAAGAGCTACATTATTCCTTTCGCTCTGCTGTGCTCCCTCTTTTTTCTGTGGGCCGTGGCAAATAATCTGAATGATATTTTATTACCGCAATTTCAACAGGCCTTTACCCTGACTAACTTCCAGGCCGGATTAATTCAATCGGCCTTTTACTTTGGCTATTTTATTATTCCCATCCCCGCCGGGATGTTGATGAAAAAATTCAGCTACAAAGCCGGCATCCTTACGGGGCTGTTTTTATATGCCTGCGGCGCCGCGCTGTTCTGGCCTGCCGCCGAAGTGATGAATTACACCTTATTTCTCATTGGATTATTTATTATCGCTGCCGGGCTTGGCTGTCTGGAAACCGCGGCCAACCCGTTTGTCACCGTCCTCGGTCCGGAAAGCGGCGGTCACTTCCGCCTTAATCTGGCCCAGACCTTTAACTCATTCGGCGCCATTATTGCCGTGGTATTTGGCCAGAGTCTTATTTTGTCTAACGTCCCGCATCAGCCGCAGGAGGTGCTGGATAAAATGACGCCGGAACAGCTCAGCGCCTGGAAGCACAGTCTGGTCCTGTCGGTACAAACCCCCTATATGATTATCGTGGCCATTGTCCTGCTGGTCGCCCTGCTGATCGTCTGCACCCGCTTCCCCTCCCTGCAAAGCGATGACCACAGCGACAGCGCGCAGAGCACTTTTTTCGCCTCGCTGACGCGCCTGATGCGCATCCGCCACTGGCGCTGGGCGGTACTGGCCCAGTTCTGCTACGTCGGCGCGCAAACCGCCTGCTGGAGCTACCTGATTCGCTACGCTATCGAAGAGATCCCGGGCATGACGGCCGGTTTCGCCGCCAACTACCTGACCGCCACCATGGTCTGCTTCTTTATCGGCCGTTTTACCGGCACCTGGCTTATCCGCCGCTTCGCGCCGCACAACGTGCTCGCTATCTATGCGTTTATCGCCATGCTGCTCTGCTTGCTCTCCGCCTTCAGCGGCGGCCACGTCGGTCTGCTGGCCCTGACCCTGTGCAGCGCCTTTATGTCCATTCAGTACCCGACCATCTTCTCGCTGGGGATTAAGCATCTGGGCCAGGACACCAAATATGGCTCGTCATTTATCGTCATGACCATTATCGGCGGCGGGATAGTTACCCCGGTGATGGGCTTTGTCAGCGACGCCGCCGGCAATATCCCGACCGCCGAACTGGTCCCGGCGCTGTGCTTCGCCATCATCTTTATTTTTGCCCGTTTCCGTTCACAAGCGGCGACGAACTAAACCTGTTATCCGCATAACCTGAGGGATCTGTAATGAAAAAAATCAGCTTACCGAAGATCGGTATTCGTCCGGTAATCGATGGTCGTCGCATGGGGGTCCGCGAGTCGCTGGAAGCGCAAACCATGAACATGGCGAAAGCCACCGCCGCGCTTATCAGCGAGAAACTGCGCCACGCCTGCGGCGCCCGGGTGGAGTGCGTGATTGCCGATACCTGCATCGCCGGCATGGCCGAGTCGGCCGCCTGTGAAGAGAAATTCAGCAGCCAGAACGTCGGCGTCACCATCACCGTCACCCCCTGCTGGTGCTACGGCAGCGAAACCATCGACATGGATCCGCTGCGCCCGAAGGCCATCTGGGGCTTTAACGGCACCGAGCGTCCGGGGGCGGTCTATCTGGCCGCGGCGCTGGCGGCCCATAGCCAGAAAGGGATCCCGGCGTTCTCCATCTACGGACATGACGTGCAGGATGCCGATGACACGTCGATCCCAGCGGATGTCGAAGAAAAGCTGTTGCGCTTCGCTCGCGCCGGCCTGGCTGTCGCCAGTATGAAAGGGAAAAGCTATCTGTCGCTGGGCGGCGTCTCAATGGGCATCGCCGGATCTATAGTCGACCACAACTTTTTTGAGTCCTGGCTCGGCATGAAGGTGCAGGCTGTCGACATGACGGAGCTGCGCCGGCGAATCGATCAAAAAATCTATGATGAAACCGAGCTGGAGATGGCGCTGGCGTGGGCGGATAAACACTTCCGCTACGGCGAAGATCAGAACGCTGAACAGTATAAGCGCAATGAAACGCAGAGCCGCGCGGTGCTGAAAGAGAGCCTGCTGATGGCGATGTGCATCCGCGACATGATGCAGGGCAACCCGAAGCTCGCAGAAAAAGGGCTGGTGGAGGAGTCGCTGGGTTACAACGCCATCGCCGCCGGTTTCCAGGGTCAGCGCCACTGGACCGATCAATACCCCAATGGCGATACCGCCGAAGCGCTGCTCAACAGCTCTTTTGACTGGAACGGGGTGCGCGAACCGTTTGTCGTCGCTACCGAAAACGACAGCCTCAACGGCGTGGCCATGCTGATGGGCCATCAGCTCACCGGCACCGCCCAGATGTTTGCCGACGTACGCACCTACTGGTCGCCGGATGCCGTTGAACGGGTCACCGGGCAGACGCTCACCGGGCGGGCGGAGCACGGCATCATTCACCTGATTAACTCCGGCTCTGCGGCGCTGGACGGCTCCTGCCAGCAGCGCGACGCGCAGGGCAATCCGACGATGAAACCCCACTGGGAGATTGAGCAGAGCGAGGCGGATGCCTGCCTCGCGGCGACCGAATGGTGCCCGGCGATCCACGAATACTTCCGCGGCGGCGGCTTCTCTTCCCGCTTCCTGACCGAAGGCGGCGTGCCGTTCACCATGACCCGGGTGAACATCATCAAAGGTCTGGGGCCGGTGCTGCAAATTGCCGAAGGCTGGAGCGTAGCGCTGCCCAAAGCGATGCACGACCAGCTCGACGCCCGCACCAACTCCACCTGGCCCACCACCTGGTTTGCCCCACGCCTGACCGGCAAGGGCCCGTTCAGCGATGTGTACTCGGTGATGGCCAACTGGGGCGCCAACCACGGCGTGCTGACCATCGGCCACGTTGGCGCAGATTTCATTACCCTCGCCGCCATGCTGCGCATTCCGGTCTCCATGCACAACGTGGAAGAGGCGAAAATCTATCGCCCTTCCGCCTGGGCCGCGCACGGCATGGATATCGAGGGCCAGGACTACCGCGCCTGCCAGAACTACGGGCCGCTGTATAAGCGTTAACAGGTTGGTTTCGCCCGGAGGAGCAGGCTTACCTGGCCTACAGACGCGCGCGGTCTGTAGGCCGGATAAGCGCTGCGCCATCCGGCAATGTTGTTTCGGGAGTCACTATGAAGCAAGACGTTATCCTGGTCCTCGACTGCGGCGCCACGAACGTGCGGGCGATGGCCGTGGATCGACAAGGGAACATTATCGCCCGCGCCGCAACGGCGAACGCCAGCGACATCGCGGCGGAAAAAAGCGACTGGCACCAGGGGTCGCTGGAGGCCATTATGCAGCGCTTTGCCGACTGCTGTCGGCAGATCCATGACCAGCTGGCCTCCTGCACGGTGCGCGGCATTACCGTCACGACCTTTGGCGTCGATGGCGCGCTGGTAGATGAGAAGGGTGCCCTGCTGTATCCGATCATCAGCTGGAAATGCCCACGCACCGCGGCGGTGATGGAGAAAATCAGCCAGTATATGCCCGCGCGCCAGCTGCAGCAGATAGCCGGCGTCGGCGCGTTTGCGTTCAACACCCTGTATAAGCTGGTGTGGCTGAAAGAGAACCACCCGCAGCTGCTGGCGCAGGCCCATGCCTGGCTGTTTATTTCATCGCTGATCAACCATCGGCTGACCGGGGAGTTCACCACCGACCTCACCATGGCGGGCACCAGCCAGATGCTCGATCTCCGGCAGCGCGATTTCAGCGCGCCGATCCTGCAGGCGACCGGCCTGCCGCGCCGCCTGTTCCCGCGGCTGGTTGAAGCAGGCCAGCCGATCGGCACCCTGCTGCCGGAGGCCGCTGCGCTGCTGGGCCTCCCCGTCGGGATCCCAGTTATCTCGGCCGGGCATGACACCCAGTTCGCTCTGTTTGGCGCCGGCGCCGGGCAGGATGAGCCGGTGCTCTCCTCCGGGACCTGGGAGATCCTGATGGTGCGCAGCGCGCAGGTCGACACCTCGCTGCTCTGTGACTACAGCGGCTCCACCTGCGAGCTGGACAGCCAGCCGGGCCGCTATAACCCGGGGATGCAGTGGCTGGCCTCCGGCGTGCTCGAGTGGGTGCGCAAACTGCTGTATAGCGCTGACACCCCATGGCAGACGCTGATTGACGAAGCGCAGGCGATCCCGCCCGGCGCCCAGGGCGTCAGGATGCAGTGTGACCTGCTCGCCAGCCAGCACGCCGGCTGGCAGGGCGTCACGCTCAACACCACCCGCGGCCATTTTTACCGCGCCGCGCTGGAGGGGTTAAGCGATCAGCTGGCGCAGCATCTGCAAACCCTGGAAAAAATCGGCGGCTTCAGGTCGAAAGAGCTGCTGCTGGTGGGCGGCGGCAGCCGCAACGCGCTATGGAACCAGATCAAGGCCAACCGACTCGGGATACCGATCAAAGTCCTCGACGATGCCGAAACCACCGTGGCCGGCGCGGCGATGTTTGGCTGGTATGGCGTGGGCGAGTTCTCTTCGCCAGAACAGGCCAGAGCGCAGGTCGCGTACCGCTACCGCTATTTCTGGCCGCAAACTGAACCTGAACTGATAGAGGAAGCCTGAGATGCTCAAAACCATTTCCCCGCTGATATCGCCGGAACTGCTGAAAGTGCTGGCCGAAATGGGCCATGGGGATGAAATCATTTTTTCCGATGCCCATTTCCCGGCGCACAGCATGGGGCCGCAGGTGATCCGCGCCGATGGCCTGCGAGTCAGCGATCTGCTGCAGGCGATTATCCCGCTGTTCGAATTAGACAGCTATGCGCCGCCGGTGGTGATGATGGCCGCCGTCGAAGGCGATGCGCTCGACCCGACGGTGGAACAACGCTATCGGCAGGCGCTCTCGGCGCAGGCCCCCTGCCCGGATATCGTGCGGATTGACCGCTTTGCCTTCTACGACCGGGCGCAAAAAGCCTTTGCGATCGTTATCACAGGAGAGTGCGCTAAGTACGGAAATATCCTTTTAAAAAAAGGAGTCACGCCGTAATCTCATGCCGGAGCGTCTGCCTGATGCAGACGCTCAATCAATGATGGGATGAGAATAAATGAAAGCAGCCCGCCAGCAGGCGATCGTCGATCTCCTGATCACCCACAGCAGCCTGACCACCGAAACGTTGTCAAAACAGCTCAACGTCAGCAGGGAAACTATTCGCCGCGATCTGAGCGAGCTGCAGGCGCAGGGCAAAGTGCTGCGTAACCACGGCCGGGCCAAAGTGATCCACCAGCGCAGCCAGGACAGCGGCGATCCTTTCCACATGCGCCTGAAAAGCCATTACGCGCATAAAGCCGACATCGCCCGCGAAGCGCTGGCCTGGATTGACGAAGGGATGGTGATCGCCCTCGATGCCAGCTCCACCTGCTGGTATCTCGCCCGCCAGCTGCCGGACCGCCCGCTGCACGTCTTTACCAACAGCCAGCCCATCTGCCAGGAGCTGGCCAAACGCGACCAGATCACGCTCACCTGCTCCGGCGGCACTCTGCAGCGGAAATATGGCTGCTACGTGAACCCGGCGCTGATTTCCCAGCTGAAATCGCTGGAGATCGATCTGTTTATTTTTTCCTGCGAAGGCATCGACCCGCAGGGCGCGCTGTGGGACTCCAATGCGTTCAATGCCGACTTCAAATCGATCCTGCTTAAGCGGGCGGCGCAGTCGCTACTGCTGATCGACAAAAGCAAGTTCAACCGCTCCGGCGAGGCGAGGATTGGTCATCTGGATGACGTGACGCATATTGTGTCGGATGCGCCGCAGCCTTAAGGGGAAGGCCGGAGGACGCGCACGCGTCTCCGGCCTGAGGGGGAAGGATTAACGCTCGTCGCGACGTCCGCCGACGGCGGCCCACAGGCGGCGCACGTGAACGGTCACCTCTTCACGATCGTGATACAGCTGACGCGCCTGGATCTGGGCGTTAACGCCGTGCTCGTCCAGCTGGGCCTGAATATAGGCCAGATTCTGCGACACCTCTTCATAGCGCTTTTTCATCGGCAGCTTGAGGTTGAAGATGGTCTCCCGGCACCAGCCGTTGACCAGCCACTGCGCCATCAGCGCCGCCACCTTCGCCGGTTTCTCCACCATATCGCAGACCATCCACGAGATGTTGTTGCGGTTCGGACGATAGCGGAAACCGTCTTCGCGCAGCCAGGTCACCTGGCCGGTATCCATCAGGCTCTGGGCCATCGGGCCGTTATCGACCGAAGAGACCCACATGTTGCGCTTCACCAGCTGATAGGTCCAGCCGCCCGGGCAGGCGCCGAGATCGACGGCATACATGCCGTTCGCCAGACGCTCGTCCCACTCGTCCGCCGGAATAAAGACGTGGAACGCCTCTTCCAGCTTGAGGGTGGAACGGCTCGGGGCGTCGGACGGAAACTTCAGCCGCGGAATGCCCATATAGAACGGTGAGTTGTTGTTGCTGTATGAGTAGCCGGTATAGCAGCAGCCGGGTGCGATAAAGAACACATGCACCACCGGTCGCTTTGGCGTTTCATAGTTGGTCAGCACGCCCGCCTCGCGCAGCGCCGCGCGTAACGGCACCGTAAACTTGCGGCAGAACTTCATCAGCTCTTTGCTTTCGTTGGTATCCGCCACTTCCACACGCAGCTCGCCACCCTTCTCCACCACGCCCTGCAGCATGCCGACGATCGGGGTAATGCGATCCTCCGGCGGCAGGTCGCGCAGCAGTTCGCCGACCACAAACATCTGACGGGCGAAAATTAGCGAGCTGAACGGCAGATCGCGCACCAGCTTCTCGCCGTCGTCCTGCTGATAACCTTCAAAAATTACATAGCCAGAGTCTTCTTTGACCCGGGCAAAACCAAACACCTCAAGGCGGGCTGCCTTATCGGTAATTTCTGCTGCGCACTCTTTCTCAAACCCAGGGCGACAATAGAGGACAACCTTATTCATGAACAACGCCCTTACGTTTCAGACGAATTGCACCAATTAACATTAAAACCCAACCGGCGAGGAAGCTTACGCCGCCCACCGGGGTCACGAACGCCCACAGACGTAAATGAGAGAGCGCCAGACAATAGAGGCTGCCGCTGAACAGCACGGTCCCTAACGCCAGAAATACGCTGCTCCAGTAGAACCAGATACTGATCCGACGCTGCATCGCCACCGCCAGACCAAAAATCGCCAGGGTATGGAAGGCCTGGTACTCCAGGCCGGTATGGATCCAGGCCATCTCCGCCGCGCCGAGCGATTGACTTAAGACATGCGCGCCAAAGGCGCCCAGAGCCACAAAGATAAAGCCGCTAATCGCGGCGAATATCAGCATAAAACGGCTGGTCATGTTGTTACCCTACAAGTAATTATTGTTCATAACGAAAGCGGAATTTTTCTTGTTCACTTGCCGCTTTCGCCAGGATCCACTGCCGGAAAGCGGCTATTTTACCCAGTTCTGCCTGACTGTCATGGCAAACAAGGTAAAACGCATTCTTACTGACCAGAACATCATTAAACGGACACACCAGACGACCGGCTTCAATTTCGGACTGCGCCATGACGTTGTTGGCCAGCGCCACGCCCTGCCCGTGAATGGCCGCCTGCAGCACCATCGCGCTATGGCTGAAAATCGGCCCCTGCTGCACATTAATATGGCTTAGACCAAGCTGACGGGTATAAGTTTGCCAGTCGCGGCGGGACGCATCGTGAAGCAGGGTATGTTGCGCCAGATCGGCAGGCGTTTTCAATGCTTTGTCGCCGGTGAGCAAGAGCGGGGAACAGACCGGCAGCAGATACTCGGCGTACAATTTTTCCACACGCAGGCCCGGCCAGTTGCCGCGGCCGTAAAAAATCGCCACATCGACATCGTCCGCCAGCTTATCCTCCTGACGGTCCACCGCCTGGATCCTGACGTCGATTCCCGGATAAGCTGAGTTAAAGCTTGTGAGTCTTGGCACCAGCCACTGAATGGCGAAACTTGGCAATAAACTGACCGTTAATGCCCCTTTGGCGCTGCGCGCCTGCAGTTTACGCGTCGCTTCCGTCAGTTGCGAAAAAATCTCTTTAATATCCTGAAAATAGCTCTGCCCTTCTTCCGTTAACAGCAGCGAACGATTGCGCCGACGGAACAGCTTAAGGCCCAGAAAATCCTCGAGAGACTTGATTTGATGGCTGACTGCGGCCTGCGTCACAAAAAGCTCATCGGCTGCCCGAGTGAAGCTGAGATGACGTGCGGCTGCATCAAAAACACGTAATGCATTCAGAGGTGGTAATCGCTTCGACATGGTTATTCTGGCTTAGATGTTAACTCAATTTAACAAATAGGAAACAATGATTAACCTATTAGTTTTTTTTATCTGAGCCATTATAAATTGTCCGTTGAGGTTCTACCAGCAAATACCTATAGTGGCGGCACTTCCTGAGCCGGAACGAGAAGCTTTTTTTGGAATGCGTGTTCCATCAAGCTTTTGGCTTACGGTTGTGATGTTGTGTTGTTGTGTTTGCAATTGGTCTGTTTTTGCAGACCCTGGTAGCAAAGCTACCCCTTTTCACTTCCTGTACATTTACCCTGTCTGTCCATAGTGATTTAATGTAGCACCGCAACGCGCGGTGCTTTTTTTTGCCTTTTTACTGCCTTACTCGTCCAGTTCACCCAGTTGTTTCACGTCAGAGCGATTGATCTGCTGTTTGTTGCCCCACGCGTCTTTATACGAGATCATGCCAGTGTCATTATCGGTTTGCGGTTTCCCGTCGGTAACGATGGTCCGCCCATCATTGGTATGCATCACATAGTTAGAGGAACAGGCGCTCAGGCCTAAAGTCAGCATACAGGCAGAGATAATCGCAGCGGCCTTAGTCATTTTCATTCTTCTCTCCTTACGGCTATTTATACTATTCGTAACTCGTTAAGTAATAGGTTAAAACACAAACCCAACACTTTTCAGCATAACCCTCTTTGACCGACGTGGAGTCACATTCGGACAATTCCACAGGACGCAGAGACCTTGTCACGCCCGGCAAATTGCGCGACGATCGCGGCATTGATACGAGGAATTCCATGAACGCATTCAACCCGGCGCACTTTCGCGCGCAGTTTCCGGCTCTGGCCGATGCCGGCGTCTATCTCGACAGCGCGGCGACAGCGCTCAAACCGCTGGCGGTGATCGACGCCAGCGACCAGTTTTATCGCCTGAGCGCCGGCAATGTCCATCGCAGCCAGTTCGCCGCCGCCCAGCGGCTGACCGAGCGCTACGAGGCGGCCCGCGATCGCGTGGCGGCGTGGCTTAACGCCCCGTCCGGCAAAGATATCGTCTGGACGCGAGGGACCACCGAGGCCATCAATATGGTGGCGCAGAGCTACGTCCGGCCGCGCCTGCAGCCTGGCGATGAAATTATCGTTAGCGAAGCCGAGCATCATGCCAACCTCGTGCCCTGGCTGATGGTGGCCGGGCAGACCGGCGCCAGAGTGGTCAAACTGCCGCTTGGCGCCGACCGTCTGCCGGATATCGCCAGCCTCAGCGCGCTGATTACCCCGCGCAGCCGGGTGCTGGCCATCGGCCAGATGTCCAACGTCACCGGCGGCTGCCCGGACCTGGCCCAGGCTATCCGCCTTGCCCACGCCGCCGGGATGGTGGTGATGGTCGATGGCGCCCAGGGGGCGGTGCATTTCCCCGCTGATGTGCAGGCGCTGGATATCGATTTTTACGCCTTTTCCGGCCATAAGCTGTATGGCCCGACCGGGATCGGCGCCCTGTACGGCAAAAGCGAGCTGCTGGCAGCGATGTCGCCCTGGCTCGGCGGCGGGAAAATGATCGTCGAGGTCAGCTTTGACGGCTTTACGCCGCAGCCGGCCCCCTATGGCCTCGAGGCCGGTACGCCGAATGTCGCCGGGGTTATCGGCCTCAGCGCCGCGCTGGAGTGGCTGGCGCAGAGCGATATCGGCCAGGCGGAAAACTGGAGCCGCAGTCTGGCGAGCCTGGCGGAAGAGGAACTGGCGAAACGGCCGGGCTTCCGCTCTTTCCGCTGCCAGCAGTCAAGCCTGCTGGCCTTTGAATTTGAGGGTATTCATCACAGCGATCTGGTGACGCTGCTGGCGGAGTCCGGCATTGCCCTGCGCGCCGGGCAACACTGCGCCCAGCCGCTGCTGGCGGCCTTAGGGGTCAGCGGCACCCTGCGGGCCTCTTTCGCCCCCTACAATACCCAAGACGATGTTGCGGCGCTGGTCCACGCGGTGGATCGCGCCCTGGAAATTCTGGTGGATTAATGACAACTCTGCACCCCTTCGGCACAACCATTACCGACGCTACGCTGCGCCAGATCTTCGCCCCGCTGAACCAGTGGGAGGATAAATACCGTCAGCTGATTTTATTGGGCAAAAAGCTGCCGACGCTGACCGACGAGCGCAAAGCGCAGGCCCATGAGATTGCCGGCTGTGAGAACCGCGTCTGGCTGGGCTATGAGGAGGACGCCGAGGGCAGGCTGCACTTCTTTGGCGACAGCGAAGGAAGGATTGTGCGCGGTCTGCTGGCGGTACTTTTAACCGCCGTGGAAGGAAAAACCCGCGCCGGGATCCTGGCGCAGGATCCGCTGGCGCTGTTCGACGAGCTGGGGCTGCGCGGCCAGCTCAGCGCCTCGCGCAGCCAGGGCCTCAGCGCCCTGAGCGAGGCGGTGCTCGCCGCCGCCCGCGAAAGGTAATCTCCCGATTTCGCTTTCCCGCCGCCGCGCCCGGTGGGGAAACTATTTTCCGGAAGCCGCAGCGTCACGCTGCGCTTTCGCCAGCATCTTCTTCAGGGCATGCGACACCGCGACGAACCCGAAGGTCGCGGTCACCATCGTCGCCGCGCCAAAGCCGGAAGCGCAGTCCATCCGCTTCGGCCCTTCCGCCGTGCTCTTCATTGCGCAGACGCTGCCGTCCGCCTGCGGGTAGACCAGCGCTTCCGTAGAGAAGACGCAGTCTACACCGAGCTTACCTTTGCTGTTTTTCACCACCCCAAACTGGCTTTTCAGCCGCTCGCGCAGTTTGGCCGCCAGCGGATCCTGGATGGTCTTCGCCAGGTCCGCGACCTGGATCTGCGTTGGGTCAATCTGACCACCCGCCCCGCCGGTAGTCACCAGCGGCACCTTGTAGCGGCGACACCAGGCGATAAGCGCCGCTTTCGGCCGGACGCTATCGATGGCGTCGATAACATAGCTAAAGCCGACGCCAAGATATTCCGCCACGTTTTCCGGGGTCACGAAATCATCCACCACCGTCACCCGACACTCCGGGTTGATGAGGCGAATACGCTCCGCCATCACCTCCGCTTTCGCCAGTCCGACGTTGCCGCTGAGGGCGTGGATCTGACGATTGGTGTTGGTGACGCAGACATCGTCCATATCGATAAGGGTGATCGCCCCGATGCCGGTCCGCGCCAGCGCTTCCGCCGCCCAGGAGCCGACCCCGCCGATCCCGACCACGCAGACGTGGGCGTCGGCAAAACATCGCAGCGCTTTTTCACCATATAAACGTGCCGTACCGCCAAAACGCTGGCGCCAGGCATCGCTGATTACAACAGACATAGAACCTCAGAACAAAATGACAGCGCCCGGAGGCCGCCGTAAACGGCGTCATCCGGGCGCCCTGGTCAACAGGCATGGCCAGGGGAGTTAGCCGCTAAAAACATTCCCCGCGCCCGGGGCGTTTTTCAGCACCCATACGCGGCCGTAGTGGTTATACCAGCCGGCACGGTGGCCCGCGTCAGGCCCAATGCCCTGATAGATGTCGAAATGCTGACCTTTGATGGCCCCGCCGACGTCGAGCGCGACCATCAGGCGCAGTTCGTACTGGCCGTTAAACTTGCCGTTATTATCCAGCAGAGGCACCTCG
The DNA here is from genome assembly GCF_001808265.1 of Klebsiella sp. HMSC16A12. NCBI lineage: Bacteria > Pseudomonadati > Pseudomonadota > Gammaproteobacteria > Enterobacterales > Enterobacteriaceae > Klebsiella > Klebsiella sp. HMSC16A12. Next base: position 1,118 of record NZ_KV792516.1, on the reverse strand, counting down.
GCCAGCAAGGTGGTTCCTGGCGGAATAATCGACCGGTCGGAGGCCACCGAGGCGCGGCCGATCAGCGGCACAGCGCTGGCCCCTTTCACCGGCGCGAAAGACTGCGGTTTAAAGAACACGAACGACGGGTTCTGCTCCAGCAGCTCACGCACTTCCGCTTCGCTGTGCTTCTCACCCCACTCGCGGATCGCCTGCATCGACATATCTTCTTTCTTCACTTCCCCGCGGTCGATCAGCACTTTGCCGATGCTGCGATAGGGCCAGCCGTTTTTCCCGGCATAGCTAAAGAAGTTGAGCGGCGAACCATCGCCAAAGTCGATATAGCCGCTGCCCTGCACGTCCATGATGAAGTTATCCATCAGCGAGTTGCTGTACGCCAGCACATAGTTATCGCTCAGCGCGCCGGCATAGATGCTGGCGCGGGACGGCAGCTTACCGCGTTTCGGCGGCATACGGTAAATGGGGTACTGGAATTCGCCCTGACGGGTGTGGCGCGCCTGCACCACCGGCGTGTAGTAGCCGGTAAACTGGACGTTGCCATAGTTGTCGACGCCCTGCATCTGCCAGGCGTCGATGCCAAACTGGCGCAGCGTACGGGTGTCGCCGCCGGCGCGCAGCCACTCCTGCAGCGCGTTATAGACGTTGCTCTGGCTATTATAGAGGCGTGGCGAGGCGTTACGAATTTGATTAACCTGCTCGGAGAAGTCGCCGGCGTTGATCGGCGCCCCGACGGCATCCGGCTGGTTTACCAGTGAAAACGGCTGGGTGAACTTGCCATCGCTATATTGCTGACCGCGGTCGGTCGGTTTTGAGGAACAGGCGGCGAGCATGGCCAGCATTGCCCCCGTCGCTACATATTTTGCCCAACGTCCTTTCATGGTGTCTCATCTTTTGCTGCGAAGCCTTAGTGCGTGTTGAAGATAACAAAGCGCCGGAGCTATTGAAATGCGCGATCTCATCGATGGCACAGATTTGTGTAAAAAAACACCACAACGTGGCGTTTTATAAGCCAATTCTTACAAAAATGTCGATTTGGTCGAAAAAAGGTTGCATCATCTCGCTAGCGGAGTATAGTGCGCTTCCACGGACGCGGGGGGGAGCAGCCTGGTAGCTCGTCG